>NZ_JBVIBK010000014.1:66786-236065 GCF_055573455.1 Streptomyces sp. NPDC030183 | reverse complement strand
ACCGCATCAGCGTCCTGTTCGCCATGCTCCGCGACGGAACCTTCTACGAGCCGAGGAGCCCTCGACTCGCTTGACGAAGGACATAGAGGCACCCCACCCCCCGCCCCCATGCCCCCACCCGCGCCCCGCACCACCCCCGTGAGCGGCCGCCCCGATCGGTTGGCCGCTCACCTCAATGGTGGAGCACTGCGCCGTAAGGTGTCACAGGCTGTGGATAACCTCGTGGGTGCCGTGTGATCGGTGTGACGATGTGACTGCTGTGGCCACCGGGACTGTGCCGGATGAGCGCGGCTGAGTAAGTTCCGGTGGGGAAACGGACCGGGAGTGGGAATCGGGGAGCGGGGCGGAATGGACGCGAACGACGAGGTCTCGAACGCCCGGCACGGGCCGGACGAGCCCGAGGGCTCCGCCTCCATAGGCCCGAGCGACGAGGCCGCCAGGGGCAGTGACAGGGCCGACGCCGGCGCGTCTACGACGCGCCCCGATTCCGTAACGGCGGCCGGCCTCGACCCCGGCCTCGACCCCGGCTCGGACCCCGCCCCGGCCACCGGCTCCGACCCCGAGCCGGTGCCGGCTCGAACTCCGGCCTGGGCGGCGAAGGCGCATCCCTCCGCGCCCCCCACGCCGTCCCCTTCCCCCGGCGCCCTCGCTACGCCGCCGTCGTCGTCCCCCTCGGCGTCCGGCATAGCCGCGCTCTCGCTGCCGTACCAGATCGTCGTGGCGCTCGTCCTGGCCGTGGTCGCCGTGGTGGCCTGTGTGCATGTCGGGATGGTGTTCCTGCACGTGGCGCCCTCGAACACCATGACGAAGCAGCATGGTCAGGCGGTCGACGACTGGGTGTACCCGGAGTTCGAGCAGAACTGGAAGCTGTTCGCGCCGAACCCGTTGCAGCAGAACATCGCCGTGCAGGTCCGGGCAGAGATCCGCAAGCCGGGCGGCGGTTCACGCGAGACCGGCTGGTACGACCTCTCCGCGCTGGACGGCGCCGCCATCGACGGCAACCTGGTGCCCAGCCACACCCAGCAGAACGAACTGCGCCGGGCCTGGGACTTCTACGTCTCCACGCACGACACCGACAACCGCGCGACGAGTTCACGCGGCGAGCTGTCCGAGCGCTATCTGCGACGCATCGTGGTGATGCGCCTCGACCGCGAGTTCGACGGCGAGCGGGCCGGGGGCTCCGCTGGTGTCGTCGAGCGGATACAGGTGCGGTCCCGTACCACCAACGTCCCGGCGCCCGAGTGGAGCGAGGAACAGGTGTCCGACAAGCCCGCCATCCGCGAGCTGTCCTGGTGGTCGGTGACCGACCGCGACCGCACGGAGGCGAGCGCCGAATGAGCCCCATGCATCCGCCCGGCCCGCCCGGCTCCACGGGCTCCACCCGCTTGATCGGAGCCGATGGCGGCCCCAGCGGCGGTCCCCTGGGGCGTCTCTCCGCCGTCATCGGCTCCGGGATCGCCCGGGTCACCGACAATGCGCTGGGGCCGTACCAGAGTGCGATCGTCCGTATCGGCTTCGCCGGGACCTGGCTGCTGTTCCTGCTGCGTGAGTTCCCGCACCGGCGTGAGCTGTACGGGCCGGACGGGCCGTGGAGCTGGGACCTGGCGGAGCAACTGATCGCGAGCAACGGCGCGTTCACGACCCTGATGTGGTCGGACGGCATGGTGTGGTTCGAGATCGTCTACGCCCTCGCCATGCTGTCGAGCCTGATGCTGCTGCTCGGCTGGCGCACCCGTGCCGCGAGCGTGCTGTTCATGGTGGGTGTGCTGTCGCTGCAGAACCGCAGTGTGTTCATGGGTGACGGCGGCGACAACGTCATCCACCTCATGGCGATCTACCTGGTCTTCCTCCGCTGCGGTCAGGTCTGGTCCCTGGACGCCCGGCTCGAACGGCGCGCGCGCGAGCGCTTGGAGCGGGAGGGCTTGGAGCGGGAGGGCTTGGAGTGGAAGGGCGCGGCGCCGACGGACCGGGTGGGCCCTCTCTTGTGGTGTGTACTCGGCTTCGTGCTGCTCGTGGCGACGTTCGGCGGTCTGGTCCCCGGCGGCTTCTGGGGCGGTTGGCTGACCGTCTTCTGGGGGCTGTGGGCGGTGCACGGCGTGTGGTGGGCCGTACAGCGGATCGAGTCGGACATCAGGCCCCGCGTGCTGCTCGACATCGTCGGCAACCTCGCGCACAACGCCGCCCTGTTCGTGATCATGGCCGAGGCGTGTCTGATCTACGCGACGGCCGGCTGGTACAAGATCCAGGGCTCGCGCTGGCAGGACGGGACGGCCGTCTACTACCCGCTGCACCTGGACTACTTCTCGCCGTGGCCCGCGCTCTCCGACCTGATGACGTCGAGCGGCACCATGGTGATGCTGGTGACGTACGGGACGGTCATCGCCCAGGTCGCCTTCCCGTTCACGCTCTTCAACCGGCGTGTCAAGAACGTCCTGCTCGCGGTCATGATGACCGAGCACGCCGCGATCGCCGTCGTCCTCGGGCTGCCGATCTTCTCGCTCGCGATGATCGCCGCCGACGCCGTGTTCCTGCCGACGTCGTTCCTGAAGCGGTCGGGCGGCTGGGCGGCACGCGCGCGTGACGGTGTGGTGCGCCGGGTGCCGCTCGGGCGCGGTCGCCGCCGGCCCGGTCAGCCCGAGCAGGGGTCGCCGCCTCCGGAGAAGGAGACGGCCGAGCAGCCGCACGTAGGCTTCACCGCATGAACGATCCGGTGAGCGCGGTATGAGCGCGCCCCAGGCGCGACCGGCGCACGGGGACGGTGATCCGGTGCGGACCTGGCGTCGTCTCGCCGACCACTCCGTCCAGGCCGACCGCTCCGTCCAGGCCGACCCATCCGTCCAGGCCGACCCGTCCGTCCACACCCCTGTCCTGCTGGACGGTTTCCACGCCCTCAAGCACGCCCTCCGTTTCGGCGCCGAGGTCCCGGTGGCGGTCACCACCGACCGTGCGGCCGCGCTGGCCCTCGCCGACGACCTGGCACCGGACGTGCGGGAGCCGCTGGCCGCGCTGCTCGCCGAGGTGCCGGAGGAGACGTACCGCACGCTCGTGCCGCGGCCCCACCCCACAGGCGTGGCCGCGTTGGCGGTGCGCCCCGCGCGCGTGGCGCATCTGGCGGCGCTCGCGCACACTCCGCGCACCGCGCCGGTCGTCGTGCTCGACAACCCGCGCAACCTGGGCAACGCGGGGGCCGTGATCCGGCTGGCCGCCGGTTTCGGCGCGACCGGGGTGGTCACCACCGGCACCCTCGACCCCTGGCACCCGACGGTCGTTCGCGGCGGGGCGGGTCTGCACTTCGCGACCGCCGTGGAGCGCCTGGAGGTGGCCGACCTGCCGTCGGGCCCGCTCTTCGCCCTCGATCGCGAGGGGGACGACATCCGGGCCCTGAAGCTGCCGGACGACGCGCTGCTCGCCTTCGGCTCCGAGCGCAGCGGGCTCTCCGCCGAGCTGCGGGAGCGCGCCGACCATCTGGTGTCGCTGCCTATGCGCCCCCAGGTGTCCAGCTACAACCTGGCGACGAGCGTGGCGATGACGCTCTACCACTGGAGCATGGGCGCGGTCTGAGCATGGGTGCCCTCTGAGCATGGGTGCCCTCCGACCACGACCACGGGTGCCCCCTGCGCGCGCGTCGCCCGTCTGCACACGCGTGGCCGTCTGGAAGCACATGGCCCGGCGCCTCCCCCGAGGGGGCGCCGGGCCACGGTCGAATCGGACCGGTGTGCGTTACGCCTCGCGTCGGATCTCGACCATCCGGAAGCGGTTGGCCACGAAGGCCGCGTCGCACAGCGCCGCGTTGGCCGCCGGGTTGCCCCCGGAGCCGTGGAAGTCGGAGAACGCGGCGGTCTGGTTCACATAGACCCCGCCCGTGAGGTTCAGCGAGAGCTGGGCGCACTCGTCCAGGCAGACCTCCTCGACGGCATCCGCGACCTCGTCGGAGGTGGTGTACGCGCCGACGGTCATCGCGCCCTTGTCGGCGATGGTCCGCCGCAGCAGTTCGACGCCGTCCGCCGCCGAGTCGACGGCCACGGCGAAGGACACCGGGCCGAAGCACTCGCTCATGTACGCGGCCTCGTCGTCCGGCTTGGCGCCGTCGAGTTTCACGATCACCGGCGTACGCACGACGGCGTCCGGGAACTCCGGGTTGGCGATCTCGCGGGAGGCCAGGGCGACCTCGCCGAGACCGGCGGCGGCCTCCAGGCGGGCCTTGACGTCGGGGTTGACGATCGCGCCGAGCAGGGCGTTCGCGCGGGCGTCGTCGCCCAGCAGACCGCCGACCGACCTGGCGAGGTCGGCGACGACCTCGTCGTAGGACTTGGCGCCCTCGTCGGTGGTGATGCCGTCGCGCGGGATCAGCAGGTTCTGCGGGGTGGTGCACATCTGGCCGCTGTACAGGGACAGGGAGAAGGCCAGGTTGGAGAGCATGCCCTTGTAGTCGTCGGTCGACTCCACGAGGACCGTGTTGACGCCGGCCTTCTCCGTGTAGACCTGTGCCTGGCGGGCGTTGGCCTCCAGCCAGTCGCCGAACGACGTCGAACCCGTGTAGTCGATGATCCGGATCTCGGGGCGCGTGGCGAGGGTCTTGGCGATGCCCTCGCCGGGGCGCTCGGCGGCCAGCGCGACCAGGTTCGGGTCGAAGCCCGCCTCGGCGAGCACCCCGCGGGCCACCTGCACGGTGAGCGCGAGCGGCAGGATCGCGCGCGGGTGGGGCTTCACGAGGACCGCGTTGCCGGTGGCGAGGGAGGCGAACAGGCCCGGGTAGCCGTTCCACGTCGGGAAGGTGTTGCAGCCGATGACGAGCGCGATACCGCGCGGGACCGCCCTGAACCGCTTGTCCAGTTTGAGCGGGTCGCGCTTGCCCTGGGGCTTGGTCCACTCCGCCTCGTCCGGGGTGCGGGTCTGCTCGGCGTACGCGTAGGCGACCGCCTCCAGACCCCGGTCCTGCGCGTGCGGGCCGCCGGCCTGGAACGCCATCATGAACGCCTGGCCGCTGGTGTGCATCACGGCGTGGGCGAACTCATGGGTGCGGTCGCTGATCCGCTTGAGGATCTCCAGGCACACCACCGCGCGCACCTGGGCGCCCGCGTCGCGCCACGCGCGCTGCCCGGCCTTCATGGCGGGCAGCAGCGTGTCGACGTCCGCGTGCGGGTAGGTGACGCCCAGGTCGATGCCGTACGGGGAGGTCTCGCCGCCCACCCAGTCGTCGGTGCCGGGCTGGCCGAGGTCGAGGCGGGTGCCGAGCAGCGCGTCGAAGGCGGCCTTGCCCTCGGCCATGCCCAGGCTGCCGTTCTCGCCGTACGCCTTGGGGTGCTCGGGGTGGGGTGACCAGTACGCGCGGGTGCGGATCGCCTCCAGGGCCTCGTCGAGGGTGGGCCGGTGCTGGGCGATCAGGTCGTGCGCGGACAGTTCGGCGGCCATGCGTGACCAACTCCTCACGTCAGGGACTCTGCGTCGAGACCTGACCTGGGCAGCGACAGGAGGACAGAGTTAGAGTAACCGAACGATCGGTCGGGACAAGGGGGTCCGCCGCATCTGTGGACAACCCCGTGCGGGAGGATCGCGCACATGACAGGACTCGACCTCAGCAGCCCCGTGGCCGTCGTGGGCACCGGCACCATGGGCCAGGGCATCGCCCAGGTCGCACTGGTGGCCGGCCATCCCGTACGTCTGTACGACGCCATGCCGGGCCGCGCCCAGGAGGCGGCCGAGGCGATCGGCGCCCGGCTCGACCGGCTCGTGGCGAAGGACCGCCTGACCGCCGCCGACCGGGACGCCGCGCGTGCCCGGCTGCACGCCGCCCGGGACCTGGCCGATCTCGCGGACTGCGCCCTCGTCGTCGAGGCCGTCGTGGAGCGCCTCGATGCGAAGCAAGAGCTGTTCCGGGCGCTGGAGGACGTCGTCGACGACGACTGCCTGCTTGCCACCAACACCTCCTCCCTGTCGGTCACGGCCATCGGCGGCGCCCTGCGCAACCCGGGACGCTTCGTCGGGCTGCACTTCTTCAACCCGGCGCCGCTGCTGCCGCTGGTCGAGGTCGTGTCGGGGTTCGCCACCGACGTCACGTCCGCCACGCGCGCGTACGAGACCGCCCGCGCCTGGGGCAAGACGCCGGTCGCCTGCGCCGACACACCCGGCTTCATCGTCAACCGCATCGCACGGCCGTTCTACGCCGAGGCGTTCGCGGTGTACGAGGCGCAGGCCGCCGACCCCGCCACCATCGACGCGGTGCTGCGCGAGTGCGGCGGCTTCCGGATGGGCGCCTTCGAACTGACCGACCTCATCGGGCAGGACGTCAACGAGTCCGTCACCCACTCCGTGTGGCAGGCGTTCTTCCAGGACGTGCGGTTCACACCCTCGCTGGCCCAGCGGCGGCTCGTCGAGTCCGGTCGGCTCGGCCGCAAGACGGGCCAGGGCTGGTACGACTACGCGGACGGCGCCGAGCGGCCCGAGCCGCACACCGCCGAACACGCCCCGGCGCCCGCGTACGTCGTCGCCGAGGGCGACCTGGGGCCCGCCTCCGAACTGCTCGCGCTGATCCGGGAGGCCGGCATCGGCGTGCGTGAGGAGGACGAGGACCACGGCACCCGTCTGGTGCTGCCGAGCGGCGGCCAGCTGGCCCTCGCGGACGGGCAGACGTCGGTGGAGTTCCGCGACGTCGTCTACTTCGACCTGGCGCTCGACTACCGGCGGGCCACCCGGATCGCCCTGTCGGCGTCCCAGGACACCTCGTCGCAGACGCTCACCGAGGCCATCGGGCTGTTCCAGGCGCTCGGCAAGGACGTCAGCGTCATCGGGGACGCCCCCGGCATGATCGTGGCCCGCACGGTGGCCCGGATCGTCGACCTCGCGCACGACGCCGTGGCCAAGGGCGTGGCGACGGAGGAGGACATCGACACGGCGATGCGGCTCGGCGTCAACTACCCCCTCGGCCCCTTCGAGTGGGGCCGCAAGCTGGGCCGCAACTGGGCGTACGCCCTCCTCGACGACCTGCATCTGCGCGACCCCTCCGGGCGCTACGCGCCCTCCCTCGCGCTGTACCGCCACGCCTACGCCTCCGACAAGCGGGAGGGCACCTCCTCATGACCACCGCCAAGCGCGACACGTACACCCCGGAGACGCTGCTCTCCGTCGCCGTGCAGGTCTTCAACGAGCGTGGCTACGACGGCACGTCCATGGAGCATCTCTCGCGGGCGGCCGGGATCTCCAAGTCGTCGATATACCACCACGTCAGCGGCAAGGAGGAACTGCTGCGGCGGGCCGTGAGCCGGGCGCTGGACGAGCTCTTCGGGATCCTCGACGAGGAGCCCGCGCGCGTGGGGCGGGCCGTGGAGCGGCTGGAGCACGTCGTCCGGCGCATGGTCGAGGTCCTCATCGCCGAGCTGCCCTATGTGACGCTGCTGCTGCGGGTGCGGGGCAACACCGACACCGAGCGCTGGGCGCTGGAGCGGCGCCGCGACTTCGACCACCGGGTCGCCGAGCTGCTGAAGGCCGCGGCCGCCGACGGGGACGTGCGCGGGGACGTGGAGATGCGGCTCGCGACCCGGCTGGTGTTCGGGATGATCAACTCGATCGTGGAGTGGTACCGGCCGGACGGGCGCGGGATGGGCGAGCGCGAGGTGGCCGAAGCGGTGGCGCATCTGGTCTTCTCGGGGCTGCGCGCGCAGCACTGACCTCATTCGACCGGATTTCACCCTCGCGTTTCGGTTGCGTGTCCGAATTATGGGGGCGTGTGCCCGGGGGCTGGTCAGTGGTCGCCCGTCAGGGGTCAGCGGTCCCCCGTCGCGGGTCACTGGTCGCCCGTCGCTGGACACCCGCCCTGGGTGACGTCGCCCGTCCCGGGTCACGTCACCCCTCCGGTTCCACGTGCTCCTCCTCGAAGACCAGCAGCGTGCGGGTGCTCAGGACCTCCGGGATGCCCTGGATCTTGGTCAGGACGACCTCGCGCAGGGCTCTGTTGTCCGCCGTGTGGACCAGGAGCAGGACGTCGAAGTCTCCGCCCACCAGGGCGATGTGGGCGGCACCGGGCAGTTGGCGGAGCTGTTCGCGGACGGTGCGCCAGGAGTTCTGCACGATCTTCAGCGTGATGTAGGCGGACGTGCCCTTTCCGGCGCGTTCGTGGTTCACGCGCGCCCCGAAACCGCGGATCACGCCGTCCTCGATGAGGCGGTTGATGCGGGCGTAGGCGTTGGCCCGGGAGACGTGCACCCGCTCGGCGACGGACCGTATCGACGCGCGGCCGTCGGCCTGGAGCATGCGCAGGATGTCCTGATCTATGGCGTCCAGCGGTCTGGGGGGCGGCAGGGCCGGGCCGTGCTCGGGCGGCTCGGCCATTTGTTCAGGTGCCATGTGCCCCCGCCTCTCTGGCATGGACGTGTTGCGTTCATTTGAGGCTGTGCAGAACCGTTTGTCCACAGCCTTGGGGTGCCTGTAGCCAAAATGCGTCATCGACCGAACAATCGGTAGGTGAGACGCGTCACAACCGTGCCGCGTCCCAGAGCCACTCCCACGAGGAGGTGCCGTATGACGGTCATGGAGCAGCGGGGTGCGTACCATCCGACACCGCCCCCCGCCTGGCAGCCCCGCACCGACCCCGCGCCCCTGCTGCCCGACGAGCGTCCGTACCGCGTGCTCGGTACCGACTCGGCGGCCGACGCCGACCCCGCGCTGCTGCGCCGCCTCTACGCGGAGCTGGTGCGGGGCCGGCGGTACAACACGCAGGCCACGGCCCTGACCAAGCAGGGCAGGCTCGCGGTGTACCCGTCCAGCACCGGCCAGGAGGCATGCGAGGTCGCCGCCGCGCTCGTCCTCGAGGAGCGGGACTGGCTCTTCCCGAGCTACCGCGACACGCTCGCCGCCGTCGCCCGCGGCCTCGACCCCGTGCAGGCGCTCACGCTGCTGCGCGGTGACTGGCACACCGGCTACGACCCGCACGAGCACCGCGTCGCGCCCCTGTGCACCCCCCTCGCCACCCAACTCCCGCACGCCGTGGGCCTCGCGCACGCCGCCCGCCTCAAGGGCGACGACGTGGTCGCGCTCGCCCTGGTCGGCGACGGCGGCACCAGCGAGGGCGACTTCCACGAGGCGCTCAACTTCGCCGCCGTCTGGCAGGCCCCGGTCGTCTTCCTCGTCCAGAACAACGGCTTCGCGATCTCCGTGCCGCTGGAGAAGCAGACCGCCGCCCCCTCCCTCGCCCACAAGGCCGTCGGCTACGGCATGCCGGGCCGCCTGGTCGACGGCAACGACGCGGCCGCCGTGCACCAGGTGCTCGCCGAGGCCGTGGCCCACGCCCGCGCGGGCGGCGGCCCCACCCTGGTCGAGGCGGTGACGTACCGCATCGACGCCCACACCAACGCCGACGACGCCACCCGCTACCGCGGCGACGCCGAGGTGGAGACCTGGCGCGCGCACGACCCGATCACGCTCCTGGAGCGCGAGCTGACCGAGCGCGACCTCATCGACGAGGCCGGCATCCAGGCCGCGCGCGACGCCGCCGAGACGATGGCCGCCGATCTGCGCGAGCGCATGAACCAGGACCCCGTGCTCGACCCCATGGACCTCTTCGCCCATGTGTACGCCGAGCCCACCCCGCAACTGCGCGAGCAGGAGGCCCTGCTGCGGGCCGAGCTGGCGGCGGAAGAAGAAGGGGCGCACTGATGACCACCGTCGCTCTCAAGCCCGCCACCATGGCGCAGGCGCTCACCCGGGCCCTCCGGGACGCCATGACCGCCGACCCGACGGTGCACGTCATGGGCGAGGACGTCGGCACCCTAGGCGGGGTCTTCCGGGTCACCGACGGACTCGCGAAGGAGTTCGGCGAGGACCGGGTCACCGACACCCCGCTCGCCGAGGCGGGCATCCTCGGCACGGCCGTCGGCATGGCGATGTACGGGCTCCGGCCGGTCGTCGAGATGCAGTTCGACGCGTTCGCCTACCCGGCGTTCGAGCAGCTCATCAGCCATGTCGCCCGTATGCGCAACCGCACCCGCGGCGCCATGCCGCTGCCGATCACCATCCGGGTCCCCTACGGTGGCGGCATCGGCGGAGTCGAGCACCACAGCGACTCCTCCGAGGCGTACTACATCGCGACTCCGGGTCTCCATGTCGTCACCCCCGCGACCGTCGCCGACGCCTACGGGCTGCTGCGCGCCGCCATCGCCTCCGACGACCCCGTGGTCTTCCTGGAGCCCAAGCGTCTGTACTGGTCCAAGGACTCCTGGAACCCCGAGGAACCGCAGTCCGTCGAGCCGATCGGCCGCGCGGCCGTGCGCCGCGCGGGCCGCAGCGCCACGCTCATCACCTACGGCCCGTCGGTGCCCGTCTGCATGGAGGCCGCCGAGGCGGCCACGGCGGAGGGCTGGGACCTCGAAGTCGTCGACCTGCGCTCGCTGGTGCCCTTCGACGACGAGACGGTCGCCGCGTCCGTACGGCGCACCGGGCGGGCCGTCGTCGTCCATGAGTCCGGCGGCTTCGGCGGTCCGGGCGGCGAGATCGCGGCCCGGGTCACCGAACGCTGCTTCCACCACCTGGAGGCGCCCGTGCTGCGCGTCGCCGGGTTCGACATCCCGTACCCGCCGCCGATGCTGGAGCGGCACCACCTGCCCGGCGTCGACCGGATCCTCGACGCGGTCGGGCGCCTGCAGTGGGAGGCGGAGAACTGATGGCCCAGGTCCTGGAGTTCAAGCTGCCCGACCTCGGTGAGGGGCTCACCGAGGCCGAGATCGTCCGCTGGCTGGTCCAGGTCGGCGACGTCGTCGCCATCGACCAGCCCGTCGTCGAGGTCGAGACGGCCAAGGCGATGGTCGAGGTGCCCTGCCCCTACGGCGGCGTCGTCACCGCCCGCTTCGGCGAGGAGGGCACGGAACTGCCCGTGGGAGCGCCCCTGTTGACGGTCGCGGCGGGGGCGCCGGTCGCCGGCGGTGCCGCCGGGTCGTCGGACGCCGCGGAGGGTACGGGCGCCGCTCAGGCATCCGGCTCCGCACAGGGGTCGGGCGCCGCGGGGAAGGCCGAGGGCTCCGGGAACGTACTGGTGGGGTACGGCACTTCAGAGGCGCCGAAGCGACGCAGGAGGGTGCGGCCTACGGCTCCGACGTCTCCGGCTGTTTCAACTCCTTCCGCAACTCCGGCGGGGACCGCCGGCGGGGCGGTGAACGGTGGGGTGACCGCTGTGGTCGCCGAGAGGGCGCTCGCCGACGCCACCGCGCTCGCCGGTGGGCCGGGGTCGGTGGTCGGTGATCCGGTGCGCGGCGACGGTCCTGTGCCCGTGATCTCTCCCCTTGTCCGCCGTCTCGCCCGGGAGAACGGGCTGGACCTGCGGAAGCTGCGTGGCTCGGGCCCGGACGGGTTGATCCTCCGGGCCGATGTGGAGCAGGCCCTGCGGGCCGGTATCGCCAGTGCCGCCGGTACCGCTGGTGTCGGGGCAGCGCCGACCGCACCCACGGCCGCCGTTCAGCCGACCGCGGTGTCCGCCGGGGCGTCCGGCGCGGTGCCCGCGCGTGCGGAGACCGCCTCCGGCACCCGTGTCCCGCTGCGGGGTGTGCGCGGTGCCGTCGCCGACAAGCTCTCCCGGAGCCGACGCGAGATCCCGGACGCCACCTGCTGGGTGGACGCCGACGCGACGGAGCTGATGAACGCCCGCGCGGCCATGAACGCGGCCGGCGGCCCGAAGATCTCCCTTCTCGCGCTGCTCGCCCGGATCTGCACCGCCGCGCTGGCCCGTTTCCCGGAGCTCAACTCGACGGTCGACATGGAGGCCCGCGAGATCGTGCGCCTCGATCAGGTGCACCTCGGGTTCGCCGCGCAGACCGAGCGAGGGCTGGTCGTGCCCGTCGTACGGGACGCCCACGCGCGGGACGCGGAGTCGCTCAGCGCGGAGTTCGCCCGCCTCACCGAGGCCGCGCGGACGGGGACGCTCACGCCGGCCCAGCTCACCGGCGGCACCTTCACGCTGAACAACTACGGCGTGTTCGGCGTCGACGGGTCCACGCCGATCATCAACCACCCCGAGGCGGCCATGCTCGGCGTCGGCCGGATCATCCCGAAGCCGTGGGTGCACCAGGGCGAGCTGGCGGTACGACAGGTGGTGCAGCTCTCGCTCACCTTCGACCACCGGGTGTGCGACGGCGGGACAGCGGGCGGCTTCCTGCGTTACGTCGCGGACTGCGTCGAACAGCCGGCGGTGCTGCTGCGCACGCTCTGACCCCGTACGTCGCCCGGTGCATGGCCGCCGACTCCGCCTCAGGGGTCGGCGGCCTTCGACCGTCCTCGCCGCCCGGCTCTCCTGGCGCCCGCTTTCGCGAGCGGCCGGGATCACGTGACGTCCCCGCGTTCCCTGTGATCGCCCGGACACGCATACTCGGTGGATGAGCGCGTACGAGCCGCCGGGCGGCCCCGGTACCGAGGCGTACGACGCCGTCGTGCTCGCCGGGGGTGCCGCCCGGAGGCTGGGCGGCGCCGACAAGCCCGGGGTGCGCGTCGGCGGACGCGCCCTGCTCGACCGGGTGCTGGCCGCCTGCGCCGGGGCCCGGACGACCGTCGTCGTCGCCGACCCCCGCCCCACCGCCCGGCCCGTGCTGTGGACCCGCGAGGAACCCCCCGGTGGCGGCCCCCTCGCCGCCCTGGACGCCGGTCTCCGCCACACCACGGCCCCGTACGTCGTCGTCCTCTCCGCCGACCTGCCCTTCCTCGCCGAGGAGACGGTACGGCGGCTGATCGACACCCTCCGGGCCGACGCCCTCCCGGTCGACATCCCTCGGGCCGGTGCCCTGGCGCCAGAGGGCTCCCCCGCGGTCCCGCCCGCCGGAGCCCCCGACGGCCCCCCGCCCGCCCCCGCCGACGGCGTCCTCGTCACCGACCCCGGGGGTCGCGATCAGCCCCTGGTGGCCGCGTACCGGGCCGACGCACTGCGCCGGGAGCTGACGCGGCTCGGCGTCGAGCACGGGGGGACGGCCGGGCTGCCCCTGCGGCGGCTGGTCGGGGCGCTCCACCTCACCCGTATCACCGACCCCCTCGCGTCGTTCGACTGCGACACCTGGGACGACATCGCCGCCGCCCGCGCACGGATCAGGGAGCATGGCCACGTGTTGGATGAATGGATTTCCGCAGTCAAGGACGAGCTGGGCATCGACCTCGATGTCGACACCCGAGAGCTGCTAGACCTCGCCCGTGACGCCGCCCACAACGTGGCCAGGCCGGCGGCCCCGCTGACCACCTTCCTCGTCGGCTACGCGGCAGCGAAGGCCGGGGGAGGCCCGGAAGCGGTCGCCGAGGCCGCCCGCAAGGCCACGGCCCTGGCACTGGGCTGGGCCGACGAAGCCACCGCCGGCGCCTCGGACGCCAGGTCCGACTCCGCCGAAGCCCGGTCCACGTCCGGTGCCCCCGACTCCGCCCCGGACGCCGGATGACCGCCCAGGACGCCGAGGAACTCGACGTGGACGTGGAGGAGGCGCTGGCCGTGGCCAATGACAGGCCCGTCCGGGGGCCGCGCTCAGCCCGCCCCGCCTCCGGCACCCCCGCCGAGGGTCATCCTGACGCGCAGCGGGCCGGGAAGGACGATCACCACCGGGCCACCGCCTGGCCCGAGGCCCGCTCTGTCGCCCAGCGCGCCGCCCGCTCCTCCGGACGACGGCCCCCGCTCTCCGTCACCGTCGAGGACGCCCTCGGGCTGGTACTCGCCGCCCCGCTCACCGCGCTCACCGACCTTCCCTCCTTCGACACCTCGGCGATGGACGGCTGGGCGGTGGCGGGCCCTGGCCCGTGGACCGTCCGGGAGAACGGTGTGCTGGCCGGGCACGGTGAGCCCGAGCGGCTCACCGACGGCGAGGCCGTCCGGATCGCCACCGGCGCACGCGTCCCGCTCGACACCACCGCCGTCCTGCGCAGCGAACACGGCCGCACCGACGAAAAGGGCCGACTGCACGCCACCAGGGACCTGGCACACGGTCAGGACATCCGTCCCCGGGGCCAGGAGTGCCGCAACGGCGACCAACTGCTGCCGCTCGGCACACTGCTCACCCCCGCCGCACTGGGCCTCGCCGCGGCCGCCGGGTACGACACCCTGACCGTGCTGCCCCGCCCCCGCGTCGAACTGCTCGTCCTGGGCGATGAACTGCTCACCGAGGGGCTTCCGCGCGAGGGCCTGATCCGCGACGCCCTCGGCCCGATGCTGCCCTCCTGGCTACGGGCGCTCGGCGCCGAGGTCATTGCCGTACGCCGACTCGGCGATGCGGCCGACGCCCTGTACGAGGCCGTGCGGTCCTCCTCCGCCGACTTGATCGTCACCACGGGCGGGACGGCCTCCGGACCCGTCGACCATGTGCACCCCACCCTGCGCCGCATCGGTGCCGAACTCCTTGTCGACGGCGTCAAGGTGCGCCCGGGCCATCCCATGCTGCTGGCCCGCACCAAGGAGAACCAGCATCTTGTGGGCCTGCCGGGCAACCCCCTGGCCGCCGTCTCCGGGCTGTTCACCCTCGCCGAGCCCTTCCTGCGGACCCTGGCCGGACGGGCCGCGCCCGAGCCGTACGGGATGCCGCTGCGGGAGGCGGTGCACGGACACCCGTACGACACCCGGCTCATCCCCGTCGCCCTGCGCGGTGACGACGCCGTACCGCTGCACTACAACGGTCCCGCTATGCTCCGCGGCATCGCCACCGCTGATGCCCTCGCCGTCGTTCCACCCGGCGGTGCCCGTCCCGGTCAGGAGCTGGAACTGCTCGACCTGCCCTGGGCGACCGCGGGAATCCAGGTGTGTTTCACGTGAAACATCGCTGCGCCCAACTTGCCTTGCGCGTCAGGGGGTTTCACGTGAAACAACGGGCACACGAACGCGTAGTACAGCCAGGGGATGTACGGGGAAACGGGGAGTGTTTCACGTGAAACTGCCGGGTTATGACGTGATTGCCCGCACGGCGGACGAGCGTCATGTGACGCATCCGGTGAAGCTGCCGAAGAGGGAGGTCGAGCGCCCCAGCCACCAGGTCGGCAAGCGGCTGGCGATGGCGTTGCTCGTCCTGGTCGCGACGGCGTTCCTCGTCTACGCCGACCACGACGGCTACAACGACAACTCTGATGGCAGCGTTGACCTGCTGGACGCGTTCTACTACGCCACCGTCACCCTCTCGACGACCGGATACGGCGACATCACCCCGGTCAGTGACGCCGCCCGGCTCACCAACATCTTTGTGATCACACCCCTGCGCGTGCTGTTCCTGATCATCCTGGTCGGCACCACGTTGGAGGTCCTCACGGAGCGCACGCGCGAGGAATGGCGACTGAACCGCTGGAGGGCGGCCTTGAGGGAGCACACCGTTGTCGTCGGCTTCGGGACCAAGGGGCGGTCGGCGATCCAGACCGTCTGCGCGACGGGACTGAAGAAGGAGCAGGTCATCGTCGTCGACCCCAGCTCCAAGGTGATCGAGGCGGCGACGGCCGACGGTTACGCGGGCATCGTGGGGGACGCGACCCGCAGCGATGTGCTGTTGCGGGCCGAGGCGCAGAAGGCGCGGCAGATCATCATCTCCACCGCTCGGGACGACACCGCCGTCCTCGTCACGCTGACCGCGCGCCAGATGAACCGCGGGGCGAAGATCGTGGCCGCCGTTCGGGAAGAGGAGAACGCACCGCTGCTGAAGCAGTCCGGGGCCGATGTCGTCATCACCAGTGCCAGCGCGGCCGGACGGCTCCTCGGTCTCTCGGTGCTCAGCCCCGCCGCCGGCATGGTCATGGAGGACCTCATCCAGCAGGGCAGCGGGCTCGACATCGTCGAGCGGCCCGTCATAAAGGCCGAGGTGGGGCGCAAGGTACGGGAGACGGAGGACCTGGTCGTCAGCGTGCTGCGGGGCCACCGGGTGCTCGGCTACGACGACCCGTCCATCGGCGAACTCCAGGTGACCGACCGGCTCATCACCATCGTCCGCGCCACCCCGGGCACGAAGATCACTCCCGAGACCAAGCACTTCCCGTAGCCGCCTCATGAGGGCGCCCCCGGAGACGTACTCTCCGGGGGCGCCCTCACGTCGTTACGGCTACTTGCGGTTGTACAGCCGCATCGTGATCGGTCCGAAGACGAGCACGAACAGGGCGGACCAGCCGAGCGACCAGGCGATCTCGGCCGTGGGCCACTCGCCCGCCATCAGCTCGCGCACCGCCGACGCCAGATGGGTGATCGGGCTGTTGTTGACGAACGCCTGGAGCCATCCCGGCATGGTGCCGGGGTCGACGAAGACGTTGGACAGGAAGGTCAGCGGGAAGATCACCATCATGCTGACGCCCATCACCGACTTCTCGGTGCGCAGCATCAGCCCGAACATCGTCCAGATCCACGAGAACGAGAACGAGAAGACGATGAGCAGCGCGACGCCCGCGACCACGCCCACGACGCCGCCGTCCGGGCGGTAGCCGAGGATCAGACCGACGGTGAGCATCACCACGGACGCGATGGCGTACCGCAGGGCGTCGCCAAGGAGGTAGCCGACCATCGTCGACGGCCGCCAGATGGGCAGTGATCGGAACCGGTCGAAGACACCCTTCTCGATGTCCGTGTTGACCGAGACGCCGGTGTACATCGTGATCATCACGACCGACATCACCAGGATGCCCGGCAGCAGGAACTGGATGTACTCCTTCGGGGAGCCGGCCAGGGCACCGCCGAAGAGGTAGGTGTACATCAGCACCATCATGATCGGGAAGGCGGTGACGTCGAAGAGCTGTTCCGGGACGTGTTTGATCTTGAGGACCGCCCGCCACCCGAAGGTCAGGGACGCCGACAGGGCGCTGGGCCGCGGCGGCCGCTCCTTGGCGATGAGCAGCGCGGCGAGCGACTCGGCGCTGACGGGGGCGAGTTCCTTGCTGTCGGTGCTGGTCGCGGTGCTCATGCCGCCGCCTCGTCCTTCTTCTCGTCGTTCCGGAAGTCGTGGGCCTTCGTGTCGTGTCCCGTGAGGGCGAGGAACACCTCGTCCAGGCTGGGCTGCCCCAGCGAGAAGTTGTCGACGACGACACCGACACGGGCCAACTCGGCCAGGGCGCGGGCCGCGGCCTCGGCTGCCCCCTGGCCGTTGGCGGATCCGCCGCCCACGCGCGCCGTCAGCGCCACCGGGTCCGGCTCCCGCTGCACTTCGGCGTCGAGCGCGACCCGCAGGATCTCCTCGGCCTGCGGACGCTGGACCGCGTCACGCAGCCGCAGATGGACGGAACCGGCTCCCACGGACGCCTTCAGCTCGCCCTTCGTGCCCTCCGCGATCACCTTGCCGCGGTCGATGACGGCGATCCGGGACGCCAGCTGGTCCGCCTCGTCCAGATACTGCGTGGTCAGCAGCACCGTCGTGCCCTGGGCGACCACCGCGCGGACGATGTCCCACACCTGGTTGCGGCTGCGCGGGTCGAGGCCGGTCGTCGGCTCGTCGAGGAACAGCAGGTCCGGGGTGTTGAGGATGGACGCGGCGATGTCGATCCGGCGCCGCATACCGCCCGAGTAGTGCTTGACCTGCTTTCCGGCGGCCTCACTCAGTCCGAAGGCCTCCAGCAACTGCTCCGAGCGAAGGCGCGCCGCCCGCTTGTCGTGACCGAGGAGCCGCCCCAGCAGCACCAGGTTCTCGGTGCCGGTCAGGTCCTCGTCCACGGACGCGTACTGCCCCGTCAGGCTCACCCTGCCGCGTACCTCGTCGGCTTCGCGGACGACGTCATGACCGAAGACATGGGCCTCACCGCCGTCGGGCCGCAGCAGCGTGGCGAGCATCTTCACGGTGGTGGTCTTGCCGGCGCCGTTCGGGCCGAGGACGCCGTAGACCGTGCCGGCCGGCACGGCCAGGTCGACGCCGTCGACGGCCCGGGTCTCACCGAACGTCTTCACCAGACCCGCGGTCTCGATCGCGAGGCCGGATGTCTGTGCGCTCATGTCTGAGGTCCTTCCGCGTACAGGGCCCGTGTCCGGGGCTACGCAAGGGGAGACCGCCGGTTCCAGCAGAACTCATCGGCCGTGCGGGCGTGATTTCTCCACGGTCCTCCCGACGGAGAGAGAACGCACCCCTATTTCCGCCGCCGCGGTGCCGCCTCCGCGGGTCGAGGAGGTGCCGGGCGCGGTCGAGGGCGTGACCGGTGTGGTCGCGTACCGACCCCGGCACTCTGGGAGAGGCGGAGGGGCGAGGAGTAGCGTCCCCTCATGCATGCGATCACGATTCCCGAACCCGGTGGACCCGAGGCCCTGGTGTGGGACGAGGTCCCCGACCCGGAGCCCGGCGAGGGCGAAGTGCTCATCGAGGTGGCGGCGAGCGCGGTGAACCGCGCCGATCTGCTCCAGCGGCAGGGCTTCTACGACCCGCCACCGGGCGCCTCCCCCTACCCCGGCCTGGAGTGCTCCGGGCGGGTCGCGGCGATCGGGCCCGGTGTGTCCGGCTGGAGCGTAGGCGACGAGGTGTGCGCGCTGCTCTCGGGCGGCGGCTACGCGGAGAAGGTCGTCGCCCCGGCCGGCCAGCTGCTCCCCGTCCCCTCCGGCCTCGACCTCCGCCGGGCGGCAGCGCTGCCCGAGGTGGTCTGCACGGTCTGGTCGAACGTCTTCATGATCGCCCACCTTCGTCCGGGCGAGACCCTGCTCGTCCACGGCGGCTCCAGCGGCATCGGAACGATGGCCATCCAGCTGGCGAAGGCGGTCGGCGCGAAGGTGGCCGTCACCGCGGGCACCGAGGAGAAGCTCCGGCAGTGCGCCGACCTCGGCGCGGACATCCTGGTCAACTACCGCGAGCAGGACTTCGTCGAGGAGGTCCGCAAGGCCACCGACGGCAAGGGGGCGGACGTCATCCTCGACAACATGGGGGCGAAGTACCTCGACCGCAATGTCCGGGTCCTCGCCGTCAACGGCCGTCTCGCCATCATCGGCATGCAGGGCGGCATCAAGGGCGAGCTGAACATCGGGGCGCTCCTCGCCAAGCGGGCCGCCATCAGCGCGACCTCGCTGCGCGCCCGGCCCCTGGAGGAGAAGCGGGCCATCGTCGCCGCCGTACGTGAGCACGTGTGGCCGCTGGTCGCCGATGGTCTGGTACGCCCGGTCGTCGACCAGGAGATCCCGATGAACGACGCGGCCACGGCCCACCGGGTCCTGGAGGAGAGCGGCCACGTGGGCAAGGTGTTGCTGGTGGTGCCGTAACAGGGATGAGGCGGGTGCGGCCGGCCGTCGGTCACCATCGGCCGGCCGCACCCACCGACCACCTGCCGTCGTCGCCTGCCGTCGTCGCCTGCCGCTCGCCGTTCGCCGCCGGCTGCCTGCCCTCCGCCGCTCTGGCCCGGGCCGCCGGGATGACCCGTACGAGTGACCGTACAAGCCACTCGAACGCCGTACGAGGAGCCGTACGAGGAGCCGTACGAGGAGCCGTGCGTGGTCGCCGTCCCTCAGCCTCTCCGGATCCGCAGGCCCACGAAGGCCAGGCCCAGGCCCACGCCCATCAGCATGAGGCCGCCGCCCAGGGCCAGGGCCTCCAGTACGGGGCCCTCGGTGGCCCCGGCGCCCGGCCGGCCGGCGGGGGAGGCGGCGGGCAGCGCTGCGTGATCCGAGGGATCGGGAGTGACCAGGTCCTCCAGGGCCTCCGGATCCGCGGGCGGCTCCCCGGGATCCTCGTACAGGTCCTCCAGGTCCGTGAGTCCCGCGTCCTGGCGTCCCGGGCGCTCCCTTCCCTCGCCCGCGCGGCTGCCGGCCCGGGAGGAGGCGGGGTCGGGCTCGACAGCCGCGTGGACGGACGGCACCGTGCCTGCCACCGGGACCATGAGGAGTCCCGCGACGAGGACCAGTCCCGTCACGCGCGACGAACAGAGCCGGAATCGAGGAACCACGGCCTCAGCGTCACACGCGGCCGGCACCTCGGCATCCGGAAGGATCCGGGGGCCCCAGACGGCCGGCGAATTCCGCCTCCGACCACCCCGACCTCGTATGTGAACGGTGGATCACCCTCCGTGGGGGGCACCACGGTGATGAGGTGCAGGCGTGCGAGAGAATGGCGGCATGGAGATGCCGAGGAACGAACGGTCGCCCGAACAGCCCCAGATCCTGGTCGTGGGCCAGGACGGATTGGCGGTGGGCGGCGGAGGAGACGAGGACTCCCGCGAGGTTCCGGTGACGGAGATGGTGGAACAGCCCGCGAAGGTCATGCGCATCGGCAGCATGATCAAGCAGCTGCTCGAGGAGGTGCGGGTGGCACCCCTCGACGAGGCGAGCCGGGCCCGGCTGAAGGAGATCCACGCCAGCTCCGTCAAGGAACTGGAGGACGGGCTGGCCCCCGAGCTGGTCGAGGAACTCGAACGGCTCTCCCTGCCCTTCACCGACGAGGCGATCCCCAGCGACGCGGAGCTGCGGATCGCGCAGGCCCAGCTGGTCGGCTGGCTCGAGGGCCTCTTCCACGGGATCCAGACGACGCTGTTCGCCCAGCAGATGGCCGCCCGGGCCCAGCTGGAGCAGATGCGCCGCGCCCTGCCCCCCGGCGTGGGCGGCCACGAGGGTGACGACGACCCTCGCACCGTGGGCCGCTCCGGCGGCCCGTACCTCTAGCCGTACAAGGCCCCAAGGCCCCCCGGGGCCCCAAGGCCCGCGGCCACCCCCACCGTCCGCACGGGAAGGGCCCGGCACTCGGAGTGCCGGGCCCTTCCCCCATCGCTGGCGGCCGGTGTCAGGCCGGGTTGCCCGTGGAGACCTTGAGGACGATCGTCGGCATCTGCTTGGGGTCGACGTCCTCGTTCGCCGAGGGGTACTGCTCCATGACCGTGCCCTCGCCGTACGCGTTCTCGTCGACGTTCTTGGTGTCGTACTCCCAGCCCGCGGCCTGGAGGCACTTCTTCACCGAGTCGATGTTCTTGAAGGTGAAGTCCGGGAGCTCGACCTTCTCCGGGTCGTTGTAGGACTCGACCGGCTCCGTGCACTCGGTGGTGTCGATGACCTTCGACGTGTCGGGGCCCTTGTGTCCCTCCACCACGGTCGGCGAGGAGGACGCCTTCGCTCCGGGGCCGCCGCCCTCGTCATCCCCGCCGTTCAGCGCGAGCGCCGTGATCAGACCGCTGATCGCAACGAGCGAGACGACGATCGCGCCGACGATGACACCCTTGTTGCTCTTGCCGCCCCCGGAGTTCCCGGCGGAGAGGGAGGAGTGCTGCGGCGTGAGGTTGTACGGCGGCGGGGTGGCCGTGCCCTGCTGAGGCGCGTACGCGGCGGTCTGCGGGGGCGTCTGGTACCCGCCCTGCTGCGGATAGCCGTACGACGGGGCCGGCGCGGGCGTCGGGTGGCCGAACCCGCCCGTGGACGGCGGCTGGTACGGCGTCTGGACACTGCCTGACTGCGGCATGCCCGTGTGGTCGATCGGCGGGAAGACCGCCGAGGACACCCCCGAGCCGTTCGACGTCTGGGCGCCCGGCACGATGCTCGGCGCGACGGGCTGGAGGGAGGCGGCGACCCGAAGGCACTCGTCCCGCATGGCCTCGGCGCTCGGGAACCGCTCGTTCGGGTTCTTCTTCAGCGCGCGGGCGATGAGGGCGTCCATGGCCGGCGGAAGGGAACGGTTGATCGAGGAGGGAGCGACCGGCTCCTCCTGGACATGGGCGTAGGCGATGGCCAGCGGCGAGTCCGCCTCGAACGGCAGCCGCCCGGTCGTCAGCTGGAACAGCATGATGCCGACCGAGTACAGGTCGGAGCGGGCGTCGACACCGCGGCCGAGGGCCTGCTCGGGCGAGAGGTACTGCGGGGTGCCGACGACCATGCCGGTCTGCGTCATCGAGGTGACGCCGGACTGCATGGCGCGGGCGATGCCGAAGTCCATGACCTTGACGACATTGCGCTTGGTCATCATCACGTTGCCCGGCTTGATGTCCCGGTGGACCAGGCCCATCTCGTGGCTGATCTCCAGCGCCGCCAGCACATCCGCGGTGATCTTCAGGGCCTTGTCGGCGGGCATCGCGCCCTGCTGCTGGATGTCCGCGTCGAGGACCGAGCCCAGCGGCCTGCCCTCGATGTACTCCATGACGATGTACGGCGTCGTCATGCCGTCGAGCTCGTCCTCGCCGGTGTCGAAGACCGAGACGATGTTCGTGTGGGTGAGCTTCGCCACGGCCTGCGCCTCGCGGCGGAAGCGCTCACGGAAGGCCTGCTCGCGGCCGAGGTCGGTGTGAAGTGTCTTGATCGCGACCTGTCGGTCGAGCACCGAGTCGTACGCGAGGTGGACGGAGGCCATGCCGCCCTCGCCGAGCAGGTCACGCAGCTGATAGCGGCCGCCGGCGAGCGAACGCCCCGCGTACCGGCCTTGTGCGGCGTCCTGGCTCATCTTCCTGCGTCCCCCATCGGCGCGCGCGAAGCCCCTCGACGGGGCGTCCGCGATCGGTGATCCTGGTGATCCTTTGTGCTATTCCCGGCCAAGTCTGCCCCAGGGCACTGACACGTCAAGCGCGGTGCCCGTTCCGTGACCGTACGCGAAAGAAGCGTCGCGGAAGCGTTACAGGGGGCGTACGCCCGGTACACAGAACTTGCACGAGTGCGCGCGGGGCGGGTTTCATGGCCGGTCAACCTCTGAATTCACCTTGATTCCGCCGCGAGCCCCTCGATGGCGGTCGCGCGTCCAAGTCGGACCGGCCCCTTGCGTGAAGGCTGTAGCGTGGCCGACGGAGACCGTAACAAGAACCGCGCGGACCGCGGGCAGAAACGACGGCGAGGACTGATGGCACAGCAGCAGCGCTCTCAGGGCCCGTCCGACCCCGAGGCGACTGGCGGCGGAATGTCAGACGCGCCGGAACAGTGGGGCAACGGCGGGCTTGTCGGCGACGGTCGTTACCGGCTGACGCACAGACTCGGCCGGGGCGGCATGGCCGAGGTGTTCGCCGCCGAGGACGTACGCCTCGGTCGTACGGTCGCGGTCAAACTGCTGCGTTCCGACCTCGCCGAGGACCCCGTCTCCAAGGCGCGCTTCACGCGCGAGGCGCAGTCCGTGGCCGGCCTCAACCACCACTCCATCGTGGCGGTCTACGACTCCGGCGAGGACGTCGTGAACGGCACCCCCGTGCCGTACATCGTCATGGAGCTGGTCGAGGGCCGCACCATCCGTGACCTGCTGCTCAACGCCGAGGCACCGGGCCCCGAGCAGGCGCTGATCATCGTCTCGGGTGTCCTGGAGGCGCTCGCCTACTCCCACCAGCACGGCATCGTGCACCGTGACATCAAGCCGGCCAACGTCATCATCACCACCAACGGCGCGGTGAAGGTGATGGACTTCGGCATCGCCCGCGCCCTGCACGGCGCGTCCACCACGATGACCCAGACCGGCATGGTCATGGGCACGCCCCAGTACCTGTCGCCGGAGCAGGCGCTCGGCAAGGCCGTCGACCACCGCTCCGACCTGTACGCCACGGGCTGCCTCCTCTACGAACTGCTGGCGCTGCGCCCTCCCTTCGTCGGCGAGACCCCGCTCTCCGTGGTCTACCAGCACGTCCAGGACATCCCGGTCCCGCCCTCCGAGGTCGCCGAGGCGGCGCCGCCGGAGCTCGACGGGCTTGTCATGCGCTCCCTCGCCAAGGAGCCCGACGACCGTTTCCAGACGGCCGAGGAGATGCGCGGCCTCGTCCAGTACGGCCTGCAGATGCTGTACGACCAGGGCGGCCACACGGGCACCTGGAACACCGGGCCCGTGACCATGCACGAGGGCCGGCACACCCCGCCGGGCGGTATGGCCGGGACGGCCGTCATGCCCCACCCCGGCGAGGGCACCTCGCAGATCCCGCAGCCGATCCTGCCCGGCTACGGCGGCGGCCGTGACGACGGCGGCTTCGAGGGCGGCGGCAACCGGGGCAGCGGCCGCGGCAAGCTGTGGATCCTCGCGGTCCTCGCGGTGATCGCCATCGCCGCCGGCGTCGCCCTGGCGCTGAACGGCAACGGCGAGAAGACCGGCAACGGCAACGAGGTCACCAAGTCGCCGTCGGCCTCCTCGTCCAGCAAGGACAAGAAGGACGACGAGTCGCCGAGCGCCGAGGAGAGCCAGGACGACTCGGGCGGCGGCACCGACTCGGGGAACAACCAGAACTACACGCCCTCGGTTCCGCAGACGCCGAGCTTCAGCGAGAAGCCCACGCAGAGCGAGCCGGCCGAGCAGCCGACCAGCGAGGAGCCCCCGGAGGAGGAGCCGACGAACTCGGAGGAGCCCGAGCCCCCGGTGAGCTCCCCGCCCGGCGAGGAGACCGGCGGCGCCGACGCCGGCGGTCTGACGAGCGGTGTCACCGGTGGCGAAGAGGAGTGACGGAGCGAGGCCCCCTTCCGGGGGCCTTTTCCCTTGCGTGCTCCCATACGGGCGTTACGTGCTCCCATACGGGCGTTGTGGGCTCCCATACGGGGTTTCTTGTGGGGTTTTCGTACCGGCGCGCCGAGCGCCCCCTAACGGCCCTCGAAGAGAACTCTTCCCGTGGCCGGGGTGGCCGGGATAACGTGCCGGTGTTCCGGCCCCCTGCCGGGCTGTGACCAGTGCTGTGACCAGCAGGTGTTCCCTCCCGACCCGACTTACTTGGATCCCCTAGTACCGAAATACTTGGAAATCCAAGGAAAATCCCAGGTCAGTAGGGGTTTCACAGGAATGTGGAGCACTGGGTAACGTGCCTCGTGCAGGGCGCTCGCCGGGGCACCTGTCACGTCTGTTCCCGGCCAAGGGCACCCACCCCGTGCACGGGTTCCGGGATCAGGCGAGCCGCACTGGTCTTCCGGCAATCCCGGGGGCCGGACCGACGGAGGAGCACACGTGACCGTGGAGAGCACTGCCGCGCGCAAGACGACGCGACGCAGCGCCGCAGGCAAGACCGGCAGCACCGGCAGCAAGGCGGCCGGCACCACCGGCACCAGGCGCGCCACTGCGAAGAAGACGACCGGCGGCGCCGAGCCCGAGCTCGTCCAGCTGCTGACGCCCGAGGGCAAGCGCGTCAAGAACGCGGAGTACGACCCGTTCGTCGCCGACCTCACCGACGACGAGCTGCGCGGCCTGTACCGCGACATGGTGCTGACCCGTCGCTTCGACGCCGAGGCCACCTCCCTGCAGCGCCAGGGCGAGCTGGGCCTGTGGGCGTCGCTGCTCGGCCAGGAGGCCGCCCAGATCGGCTCCGGCCGCGCCACCCGCGAGGACGACTACGTCTTCCCGACCTACCGCGAGCACGGCGTCGCCTGGTGCCGCGGCGTCGACCCGACCAATCTGCTCGGCATGTTCCGCGGCGTGAACAACGGCGGCTGGGACCCGAACGGCAACAACTTCCACCTCTACACGATCGTCATCGGCTCCCAGACGCTGCACGCCACGGGCTACGCCATGGGCATCGCCAAGGACGGCGCCGACTCGGCGGTGATCGCCTACTTCGGCGACGGCGCCTCCAGCCAGGGCGACGTCGCCGAGGCGTTCACGTTCTCCGCGGTCTACAACGCGCCCGTCGTGTTCTTCTGCCAGAACAACCAGTGGGCGATCTCCGAGCCCACCGAGAAGCAGACCCGCGTCCCGCTCTACCAGCGCGCCCAGGGCTTCGGCTTCCCGGGCGTCCGCGTCGACGGCAACGACGTCCTGGCCTGCCTCGCGGTCACCAAGTGGGCGCTGGAGCGCGCCCGCCGGGGCGAGGGCCCCACCCTGGTCGAGGCGTACACGTACCGCATGGGCGCCCACACCACCTCCGACGACCCGACCCGCTACCGCCACGACGACGAGCGGGTGGCCTGGGAGGCGAAGGACCCGATCGCGCGCCTGCGCAGCTACCTCGAGTCCGAAACCGACACGAACGAGGGATTCTTCGCGGAACTCGAAGCGGAGAGCGAGGCGTTGGGAAGGCGAGTGCGCGAAGTGGTGCGTGCCATGCCCGACCCGGACCACTTCGCCATCTTCGAGAACGCGTACGCGGACGGGCACGCGCTGGTGGACGAGGAGCGCGCGCAGTTCGCCGCGTACCAGGCGTCGTTCGCCGACGTGGACGTAGAGGAGGGCAAGTAGCGATGACCACGCAGACCGCGACATCGGCGTCGGCGCCGATCTCGGCGCCGAAGAACATGGCGCTGGCCAAGGCGATCAACGAATCGCTGCGCACGGCCCTCGAAGCCGACCCCAAGGTCCTCGTCATGGGCGAGGACGTCGGCAAGCTCGGCGGCGTGTTCCGGGTGACGGACGGCCTCCAGAAGGACTTCGGCGAGGACCGGGTCATCGACACCCCGCTCGCCGAGTCGGGCATCGTCGGCACGGCCATCGGCCTCGCCCTGCGGGGTTACCGCCCGGTGGTCGAGATCCAGTTCGACGGCTTCGTCTTCCCCGCGTACGACCAGATCGTCACCCAGCTCGCCAAGATGCACGCCCGCTCGCTGGGCAAGGTCAAGCTGCCGGTCGTCGTCCGCATCCCCTACGGCGGCGGCATCGGCGCCGTCGAGCACCACTCGGAGTCCCCGGAAGCGCTGTTCGCGCACGTGGCGGGCCTGAAGGTGGTCTCGCCGTCGAACGCGTCGGACGCCTACTGGATGATGCAGCAGGCCATCCAGAGCGACGACCCGGTGATCTTCTTCGAGCCGAAGCGCCGCTACTGGGACAAGGCCGAGGTCAACCCGGACGCGATCCCCGGCCCCCTGCACAAGGCCCGTGTCGTCCGTGAGGGCACGGACCTCACCCTCGCCGCCTACGGCCCCATGGTGAAGCTCTGCCAGGAGGCCGCCGACGCGGCCGCCGAGGAGGGCAAGTCCCTGGAGGTCCTGGACCTGCGGTCGGTGTCCCCCCTGGACTTCGACTCCATCCAGGCGTCCGTGGAGCGGACCCGCCGGCTGATCGTGGTCCACGAGGCCCCGGTCTTCTTCGGCTCGGGCGCCGAGATCGCCGCCCGCATCACCGAGCGGTGCTTCTACCACCTGGAGGCACCCGTCCTCCGGGTCGGTGGCTACCACGCCCCGTATCCGCCGGCGCGTCTCGAGGAGGAGTACCTGCCGGGTCTGGACCGGGTGCTCGACGCCGTCGACCGCTCGCTGGCGTACTGAGGGAGAGGTCCGTGACGACGATGACAGACACGTCCCCGCGCGAGTTCAAGATGCCCGACGTGGGCGAGGGACTCACCGAGGCCGAGATCCTCAAGTGGTACGTCCAGCCCGGTGACACCGTCACCGACGGCCAGATCGTCTGCGAGGTCGAGACGGCCAAGGCCGCCGTCGAACTGCCCATCCCGTACGACGGCGTCGTACGCGCCCTGCACTTCCCCGAGGGCACCACCGTCGACGTCGGCACGTCCATCATCGCGGTGGACGTGTCGGGCGGCGCCGCCCCGGCACCGGCCGAGGAGGCCGCGCCCGAGAAGCCCGCCGCGGAACCGGTCGCCGAACCGAAGCCCGCGCCCGCGCCGGCGAAGCCGGAGGGCCGCAAGCCGGTCCTCGTCGGCTACGGCGTCGCCGAGTCGTCCACGAAGCGGCGCCCCCGCAAGGGCGTCCCGCCCGCCGCGGCGCCCGTCGAGGACACCCTGTACGGTGCCACCGCCCTCCAGGGCGTCCAGGGCGAGCTGAACGGCCACGGCCCGCACGGCGTCACCGCACCGCGCCCGCTGGCGAAGCCGCCGGTGCGCAAGCTGGCCAAGGACCTGGGCGTCGACCTCACGACGGTCACCCCGTCCGGCCCGGACGGCATCATCACCCGCGACGACGTCCACGCGGCGGCGGCTCCGCCGAAGGCGCCCGAGCCGGTCATGGGGACGCCCCCCGCGCCCGCCCCGTCCACGGCCCCCGCCGCCCCGGCGCCGGTGGTGTCGTACGACGGCGCCCGCGAGACGCGCATCCCCGTCAAGGGCGTCCGCAAGGCGACGGCCGCCGCGATGGTCGGCTCGGCGTTCACCGCGCCGCACGTCACCGAGTTCGTCACGGTCGACGTGACGCGCACGGTGAAGCTGGTCGAGGAGCTCAAGCAGGACAAGGACATGCAGGGCCTGCGGGTGAACCCGCTCCTGCTGATCGCCAAGGCCCTGCTGGTCGCGATCAAGCGCAACCCGGACATCAACGCCTCCTGGGACGAGGCGGCCCAGGAGATCGTGGTCAAGCACTATGTGAACCTGGGCATCGCCG
Organism: Streptomyces sp. NPDC030183; assembly: GCF_055573455.1. NCBI lineage: Bacteria > Bacillati > Actinomycetota > Actinomycetes > Kitasatosporales > Streptomycetaceae > Streptomyces > Streptomyces sp. NPDC030183. Next base: position 208,020 of record NZ_JBVIBK010000014.1, on the reverse strand, counting down.
CCGCCACCCCGCGCGGTCTGATCGTGCCGAACATCAAGGACGCGCACGCGAAGACGCTGCCGCAGCTCGCCGAGTCCCTGGGCGAGCTGGTCTCGACGGCGAAGGAGGGCCGCACCTCCCCGGCCGCCATGCAGGGCGGCACGGTCACCATCACCAACGTCGGCGTCTTCGGCATCGACACCGGCACGCCCATCCTGAACCCCGGTGAGTCGGCGATCCTCGCCGTCGGCGCGATCAAGCCGCAGCCGTGGGTCCACAAGGGCAAGGTCAAGCCGCGTCAGGTCACGACCCTGGCGCTCAGCTTCGACCACCGGCTGGTCGACGGGGAGCTGGGGTCCAAGGTCCTCGCGGACGTCGCGGCGATCCTGGAGCAGCCGAAGAGGCTGATCACCTGGGCGTGACACCGCCTTGTGCCGGATAGGCTCATGGTGAAGGGGCCGGTCGCAACTTCGTCTTGCGACCGGCCCCTTCGTCCTGGCCCGCCCGGGCCCCGTCAGCGCTGTGGATCAGTGCTGCGATCAGCGCTGGTTGAGCACGTACACCGGCGCCCCGTCCTCCGTCGCGCCCTGCGGGCGGATGCAGGCGTGCTTGCGCAGCAGCCGCAGGCAGTCGTTGACGCGCGGCACGGACAGCCCCGTACGGGCGGCGATCGCCTCCAGCGGTTGACGCAGCTCCCCCTCTTCGACGAGCACCGGGGCGATCACCACGGCCACCGTCCACACATCCGCCGTCACCGACAACCGCTCCCGCCAGTCGGCCAGCACCGACTCGGTGGTGGGGTGCGTCTCGAACGCGGTGGCGGAGGGGGCCGGGCGTTCGACGGAGAGGGCGTCGAGCCGGTTGGCGATGCGCTCCATGGCCTGAGCCATGGCTTGCTGGGCGACGAGACCGGCGCGCTGCATCTCGACCATCTGCTGCTGCGTCTCCAGCATCTTTTGCTGGGTGTCCACCATCTGTTGCTGGGTGTCCACCATCTGTCGCTGTGTCTGCAGCATCGTCTGCTGCGTCTCCAGCATTTGCTCTTGCAGAGCGAGTGACTTCTGCTGGGCCATGGCGAGTTGCTCGTCGGCCTGGAGGTTGCGCTCCTCCAGCCGCACGATGGCGTCGGCGATCTGCTCGGGCATGGCGTAGGCGATGGGGGCGCCGGGGCCGACTGGTTGGACCTCGGCCTCCTCCAGCGTGTAGGAGCCCTCGCGCTGAATGGTCTCGATCACTTCGGCGACCCACTGCTTGAAGGGCGCGCACTCCGGCTTGGTGCAGGCTCCTACGAGCAGGATGAGACCTTGCAGAGAGATGACGTTCAAGTCTCGACGCCACTCTCTACCTGCGGGAATGCCGAGACCGTAACCCCCAGTTAGGGTCTCAAGAATCTCTCGATGGTCGTCCGGGACATGGTCCGAGAGTGCCTTCTGCGTGTTGGTGTGCCCCAACCGCTTGCATACGTCCACCGCCGGGAACCAATGCGTCCCGTCCGGCATGGTCAGTCGGCGGACGCGGGCTCCGGTGGCCGCGTACACGAAGTCACCGGCGTCGATGGCGTCGCGCTGCGTGCGGGGGTCGGGTTGGTGCTTGCTGGGTTCGATCATGTGAACCACCTCCGCTGCGGAACGTAGGGCGGAGGAAATCGAATATGCCAGCTGAATGGGTGATGTTCACTATCGCGAGCGAAGATCCGGGGACCGGCTTGCGGGGGAACGCCGAAGGGGGCCACCGCTGTCGGCGGTGGCCCCCTTCGTACCTCCTGGAAGGTGGCCCGAGGGCTGTTCTCAGGATCAGACGGCGAAGCCGTAGTTCAGCAGCTTCTTGGCGTCGATGGCGCGGTTGTCGATCGTCGAGGACGCGAGAACTGTGCCGATGATCGTCTTGCCGTTGCGGGTGGCGGCGAAGACCAGGCAGTACTTGGACTCCGGGCCGGAACCGGTCTTCACGCCGATCGTGCCGCTGTAGGTGCCCAGCAGCGGGTTGGTGTTGGTCCACGGCGCCATCGTGCGGGTCGCGCCGGACTTGGTGATCGTCTTGGCCGTGTACGACTTCGTCTTCACGACCGACTTGAACGTGGTGTTCTTCATCGCGGCCCTGGCGAGCTTCGTCAGGTCGCGCGGCGTCGAGTAGTTGGCGCCGTTGCCGATGCCGTCGAAGGAGTCGAAGTGCGTGTTCGTCAGGCCGAGGCTCTTGGCCTTGCTGTTCATCTTGGAGATGAACGACTTCACGCGGGCCGAACGGGTCGAGCCGGTGCCGTACTTGTCGGCGAGGGCGTAGGCGGCGTCGCAGCCGGACGGCAGCATCAGCCCGTAGAGCAGCTGGCGGACGGAGACCTTGTCGCCGACGATCAGCTTGGCGTTGGAGGCGTAGTTGTTGGCGACGATGTAGTCGCTGTACGCCTTCTGGACGGTCACCTTGCTGTCGAGGTTGAGGTTCGACTGGCTGAGCACGACCAGCGCGGTCATGATCTTGGTGGTGGAGCCGGTGGAACGCTTCGTGTCGGCGGCCTTGGTGTACAGGCTCTTGCCGGTACCGCTGTTCATCACGTAACCGCCCGCGGCGGTGATCGTCGGCTTCGCGGGAGCGGCTTGCGCCGGAGCGGAGCCGAGAACGCCGGTGGCGACCAGCGCACCGGTGGTCATGACTACGGCAGCGGCTCTGCGGACACGTGCACCCTTTATGGCGGTAATCAAGTCAAGTACCCCGATTGTGTCAAATGTCTGAGGAGCGCGGCCGGTTGGAAGCCGGGTCGGCAGGCACAGCAGGGCCGCTTCTCGTGTGACAAGTGAGTAGCACAAAAGGTTGTGCCGCGGGTGGCACGGGGGTCAATTCAGGTCCATCTCACAGCTTCCCGACGGCTCCAGGATGGGTGTCGCAGGGGGTTCGTCCCGGATCGTGGACGGGGCGGGCGATGCGTACGTGTTGTATCTATGCTGTGGCCATGGCCTCCGCAGCACCCTCGAAGCCCCGTTCGCCCGCAGCCCCGGCCGTCAAGCGTCCTCCGGCCGCCGACCGTGTGTACACGCATGTCAAACAGGGTGTGCTGGAGCGTCGCTACGAGGGCGGGACGCTGCTGACCGAGGGTGAGCTGGCCGAGGCGGTCGGGGTGTCCCGCACGCCGGTGCGGGAGGCGCTGCTGCGGCTGGAGGTCGAAGGGCTGATCAAGCTCTATCCGAAGAAGGGCGCGCTGGTCCTGCCGGTCTCCGCGCAGGAGATCGCGGACGTGGTCGAGACCCGGCAGCTCGTCGAGGAGCACGCGGTCCGCAAGACGGTCCCGGCGTCACCCGGGCTCATCGCCCGCCTCGAAGAGCTGCTCGAACAGCAGAAGGCGCAGGCGGCCGCCGGGGACCTGGCAGGCGCGGCGGTGACGGACCGCTGTTTCCACGCCGAGATCGTCCGCAGCGGCGGCAACGAGATCCTCTCCCGCCTCTACGACCAGCTCCGCGACCGGCAGCTGCGCATGGGTGTCGCCGTCATGCACGCCCACCCCGACCGCATCACCAAGACGCTCACCGAGCACGAGGAGATCCTCCAGGCGCTGCGCGGGGGTGACGCGGAGGCGGCCGTGAGCCTCGTCCACCAGCATGTGAACTGGTTCTCCAACCTGGCGCGGGGGGAAGTCCGTTGAGTCGCCCCGCCCCGTCCCCGTCCGCGCTGCCCGGGGACCCGCCCGGCGGCCGCCGTGCCCTCGCCGTCTGGGGCATCGGTGTCTCGGTCTACTTCGTCGCCGTCATCTTCCGTACGTCGCTGGGGGTGGCCGGCCTCGACGCCGCCGACCGCTTCCATGTGAGCGCCTCCGCCCTGTCGACGTTCTCGATCCTCCAACTCCTTGTGTACGCGGGCATGCAGATACCCGTGGGTCTGCTGGTGGACCGGCTCGGCACCAAGAAGGTGCTGACACTGGGAGTCGTGCTGTTCACAGCCGGCCAGATCGGCTTCGCGCTGGCGCCGTCGTACGGCATGGCGCTGGCCTCGCGGGCGCTGCTCGGCTGCGGTGACGCGATGACGTTCATCAGCGTGCTGCGGCTCGGCAGCCGTTGGTTCCCGGCGCGGCGCGGGCCGCTGATCGCGCAGTTCGCCGGGCTCGCCGGCATGGCGGGCAACCTGGTGTCGACGCTGGTGCTGGCCCGGCTGCTGCACGGCGTGGGCTGGACCGCGGCGTTCGCGGGCAGCTCGGTCGCCGGGCTCGTCGTCCTCGTCCTCACCGCGCTGTTCCTGAAGGACCACCCGGACGGGCACGAGCCGGCGTCCTTCCCGCACCAGGGAGCGGCGTACGTGCGGCGGCAGATCGTGGCGTCCTGGCGGGAGCCGGGCACCCGGCTCGGGCTGTGGGTGCACTTCACCACGCAGTTCCCGGCGATGGTGTTCCTGCTGCTGTGGGGGCTGCCGTTCCTGGTGGAGGCACAGGGGCTGAGCCGGGCCACCGCCGGTGACCTGCTCACCCTCGTCGTCCTGTCCAACATGGTGGTCGGACTGGTGTACGGCCAGATCGTCGCCCGGCACCATGCGGCGCGGCTGCCGCTGGCGCTCGGCACGGTGCTCATGACGGCGGCGGTCTGGGCGGCCACGCTGATCCACCCCGGTGAGCACGCGCCGATGTGGCTGCTGATCGTCCTGTGCGTGGTGCTCGGCGCCTGCGGTCCGGCTTCGATGCTCGGGTTCGACTTCGCCCGTCCCGCGAATCCGCCGGAACGGCAGGGCACCGCCTCCGGAATCACCAACATGGGCGGTTTCGTCGCCTCGATGACGACCCTGCTGGCCGTCGGTGTCCTCCTCGACCTCACCGACGACAACTACCGCGTGGCCTTCTCCGTCGTCTTCGTCCTCCAGGCCCTGGGGCTGACCCAGATCCTCCGCCTGCGCGCCCGAGCGGCCCGCCGCGAACGCGAACGGCTGGTCGCCAGCCGCGTGGAGACGGTGCACGTACCCGTGTGAGGGCCCACTCCGGGCCGGGTCCGAGTGAGCGGGCCGGTGGAGTGAGCGGGCCGGTGGAGTGGGCGGGCGGAGCGGTTGTCGCTCCGCTGTCGTCCGCTACACCGTCACCGCGAAGGCGTGGAGGATGGCTGCGATCAGGTGCGGGTCGCCCTCCGCCTTGATGCGGTCGGCGACCCTGTCGGCGGTGACGCGGCCGCAGGCGAGGCGGACGTAGGTCTCCCAGTCCAGGGTGAGGGTGGCGGCGGGGCCGAGCGCGGGTGAGGTCTCCAGGGTGCCGCGGCCCTGGATGTCGACGCGGACCGTGCGGATGAACTCCACCGGGCCGTGCACGTCGAGGACGACGGCCGAGCTGCGCGGGGCCTGCGCGTCCTCCGCGACGACCTTCGGCAGGACGGAGAGCAGTTCGTCCCGCACGATGTACGCGCCCGGCGAGTCCAGGTTCCCCGGCCGGCCCAGCGCCGCCCGCAGGTCCTGCTCGTGGACCCAGGTGTCGAACGCGCGGTTGCGCATGGCCTGTTCTAGGGTCAGTTCCGTGCCGAGCGGGCCGCGCACCTTGTGGTCCGGCTGCCGCGACTCGTTCCGCAGCTGGCGGTTGCGGCGGATGATCGTGTACTCCAGCTCGGACGTCATCTCCGGCGCCGTGTGATGGCGGCGGGCGTCGACCTGCATCTCCATGTACCGCTGGTGCTCGGTGCGCACGTGGTACAGGTCGCGCGGGAGGGTGTGGATCGGGCGCGGGTCGCCGAGCATCTCGCAGTCCATGCCGATGACATGGGAGACCACGTCGCGCACCGACCAGCCGGGGCATGGTGTCCGCCTGTTCCACTCGCCCTCCACGAGCGGCGCCACCAACTCGGCTATCGCGTCCACTGCGTGGGTCCAGGCGTCGGCGTAGGGCTGAAGAGTGGGATGCAGACTCACGGAACGGGACCCCTCGGGCGGTCGGTACGTGTCAGTACGGTCGGTACGTGTCGGCTACGTGGCGGCGGGTGGTCTTCGGTGGGGGCGTCGGCGTTGACGGCGGTGAGTGGGCGTCGGCGGCGGTCAGTGGGTGCTGTGGAACGTTAAGTTACGCTGCTGTGCGGCACCCCGGCAGTGCTTTCGTGTGACGATCGTAGGCCCGTGTTTGACGGCTCGAATGCCAGGACGGTGGTAGTGTGCGCGCCTCGCTCCTTCAGATCGGTGTAGACGAGGGCGAATCGGTCGATTCGCGTAGGCGACGGGTGGCTTCGCTGGTCCGTGAGCAGGCCGGTGCCGATCTCGTCGTCCTCCCGGAGCTGTGGACCACCGGCGCGTTCGCGTTCGAGTCCTTCACCGCCGAGGCCGAGCCGCTCGACGGGCCGACCCACGAGGCGATGGCCAAGGCGGCGAGCGACGCGGGCGTCTGGCTGCACGCCGGCTCGATCCCCGAGCGGGACCCCGAAGGCCCCCTCTACAACACGTCCCTCGTCTTCTCCCCCTCCGGTGAGCTCGCCGCCGCCTACCGCAAGATCCACCGCTTCGGCTTCGACAAGGGCGAGGCCGTGCTGATGGGCGCGGGCGCCGAACTGGTGACGGTCCGGCTGCCGGCGACCACCCTCGGCGTGGCCACCTGCTACGACCTCCGTTTCCCCGAACTCTTCCGCGGCCTCGTCGACGCGGGCGCCGAGACCTTCGTCGTCCCCGCCGGCTGGCCCGAACGCCGGCGCGCCCACTGGACGCTGCTGGCCCGGGCCAGGGCCGTCGAGAACCAGGCGTACGTCCTCGCCTGTGGAACGGCGGGCACGCACGCGGGAGTTCCGCAGGCCGGTCACTCGATCGTGGTCGACCCGTGGGGAGAGGTGCTGGCCGAGGCGGGCGCCGACGAGGAGGTCCTCACCGTGGAACTCGACCCGGCGAAGGTGGCGACGACCCGCGAGCAGTTCCCGGCCATCAAGGACCGGCTGCTGGGCCTGGAGCCCCCGCGCCGCTGACCCCCGCGCCGCTGACCCCCCGCGCCGCTGCCCCCCGCCCGCCGCTGACCCATCGGCCCGGTCGGCCGCGGCGCAGCCCTCCTGGCCCTCTTCAGCCGATGCCCCTCTCCCGTTCCGCCAGGTTGATCACGCACACCGTCACGGCGATCAGCAGCGACGGGTCCGCGTCCTCGCGGACGACGTCCAGGCCGTACGTCTCCCTGACGTGCAGCCATCTGCGGGAGACGACGGCGAGGGCCTCGCCCTGGTACTCGATGAGGAACTCGCGGTCGAGGACCTTGCCGCTGACGTCCAGTTCCGTGCCGTCCGTCAGCGACACCCGGTAGTGGTTGCGCAGCAGGGACAGGCGTTTGCGGCGAACCGTGGCGAGGGGCTCGCCCTCCCGCTCGATCTCCATGGTGTCGCGCAACGCCAACCACTTCTTGCGGATGACGATCAGGACCCGCCCCGCGGTGTCCTTCAGCTCGAAGGTCTCCCGCAGCCGCAGGGCCTTGCCGTCGACGAGGAAGACCTTCCTGCCGTGGTCGTCCTCGATCCAGTAGTCGTCACCGATCCCGAGGATCCGGTCGCGTACGAGGAATCTCATGACCTCAGGCGTTCCCCGGCGCCCGCCGCCAAACGTCGCCGTTGGGCCGAAAGGGCGCAGGTCCCGGCCCTGGGCGTACGTTGTCCACAGGCGGGGGCGGACGTTTGTCCACAGGGTGTGCCGAGGGTTTTCCACAGGCTCCGCGGCGGACCGGGCACAAGTGGCACCCTTGATCCATGAGCGATTCCACGACCCAGCACCCCGCACCCCGCCGTGTCCGTGTCCGCGCCCCCGAGCTGGTCGGCAAGGGCGGCTGGCTGAACACGGGCGGGACGCAGTACACCCTCGCTGACCTGCGGGGGAAGATAGTGCTGCTGGATTTCTGGACGTTCTGCTGCATCAACTGTCTGCATGTCCTGGACGAGCTGCGGGAGCTGGAGGAGAAGCACCGCGACACCGTGGTCGTCATCGGGGTGCACTCGCCGAAGTTCGCGCACGAGGCGGAGCACGCGGCGGTGGTCGACGCCGTCGAGCGGTACGGGGTGGAGCACCCGGTCCTCGACGACCCGGAGCTCGCCACCTGGAAGCAGTACGCGGTACGGGCCTGGCCGACCCTCGTCGTGATCGACCCCGAGGGATACGTGGTCGCCCAACACGCCGGCGAGGGCCATGCGCACGCCATCGAGCGGCTCGTCACCGAGCTGGAGACCGAGCACGAGGCGAAGGGCACCCTGCGGCGCGGCGACGGACCGTATGTGGCGCCGGACCCCGAGCCGACGGTGCTGCGCTTCCCCGGCAAGGCGCTGCTCCTGCCGGACGGGGACTTCCTGGTCAGCGACACCACCCGGCACCAGCTGGTGCGGCTCGCCCCGGACGGTGAGACCGTCGTCCGCCGGTACGGCGCCGGTGAGCGCGGCTTCGTGGACGGCAGCGCCGAGCACGCCCGTTTCAGCGAGCCGCAGGGTCTGGCGCTGCTGGACAGCGGGACGGTGGTGGTCGCCGACACCGTGAACCACGCGCTGCGCCGCCTCGACCCGGCCACCGGCGAGGTCTCCACCCTCGCGGGCACGGGCCGCCAGTGGTGGCAGGGTTCGCCCACCTCCGGCCCGGCCTGGGAGGTCGACCTGTCCTCACCGTGGGACGTGGCCGTCTTCGCCGGCAAGGTGTGGATCGCGATGGCCGGTGTCCACCAGCTGTGGACGTACGACCCGGAGGACTGCACCGTGGCCGTGGCGGCGGGCACGACGAACGAGGGACTCGTGGACGGCCCGGGGGCCGAGGCATGGTTCGCGCAGCCGTCGGGGCTCGCGGCCACCGCGGACCGGCTGTGGCTCGCCGACTCCGAGACGTCCGCGCTGCGCTGGGTCGATCTCGACGGGGCGGTCCACACGGCGGTCGGCACCGGACTGTTCGACTTCGGGCACCGCGACGGCGCCGCCGACCAGGCGCTGCTCCAGCATCCGCTCGGGGTGACGGCCCTGCCCGACGGCTCGGTGGCGATCAGCGACACCTACAACCACGCGCTGCGCCGCTACGACCCCGCCACGGGCGAGGTGACGACCCTCGCGACGGACCTGCGCGAGCCGAGTGACGCGGTGCTCGTCAGGGACGACATCGTGGTCGTCGAGTCCGCCCGCCACCGGCTGACCCGGCTGCGGCTGCCCGAGGAGACGGTGAAGGTCGAGGCCGTCGCTCACCGGACCCGGCGCGCGGCCACCGAGGTCGCGCCCGGAGACCTCCGGCTGGACATCGTGTTCCGGGCGCCGGCCGGGCAGAAGCTCGACGAACGGTACGGCCCGTCGACCCGTCTGCTCGTCTCCTCCACGCCGCCCGAACTGCTGCTGCGGGGCGCGGGCGCGGACACGGCCCTGTCGCGCACGCTGGAGCTGGACCCCTCCATATCCGAGGGCGTCCTGCACGTCTCGGCGATGGCGGCGTCCTGCGACGACGACCCGGCCAACGAGTACCCGGCCTGCCATGTGCACCAGCAGGACTGGGGCGTGCCGGTCCGGGTGTCGTCCGGTGGCGCGGACCGGCTGCCGCTGGTGCTCGCGGGAATGGACGAGGACACACCCGGCCTCGGCTGAGCCCGTCGGCCCTCGCCGCCCTCGTCGTTCTCCTCGCCCACCGGGGCGGTCACACGCCGCCGTAGCCGTCCCGGTGGTGGTGCCGCTCCTCGTCGATGACGGGTGTCGTGGACGGCACCACGACCCGCCTGCGCTTGGCGATGCTGCTGAACGTCGCGACGCCGATGAGTCCGACGATCATGAAGATGATGCCGACCAGGTCGAGGTTGACCCCCTGCATGTCCCAGTCGGTGGCGAACGTGAGGATGGCGCCCACGGCGATCAGAATGATGCACCCGCCCAAACCCATGAGTGTTCCCTCCCAGTCCGGTTGGGTCGGCCGGTCGTTCCGGTCGTTCGGTCCTACCGGTGGACTCCGGGTACCCGAACTGGCTTGCCAGTAACAGGTGGGGGCCGGGTGGGTGCCGGTCAGCCCTCCAGGAACGCGGCCAGGGCGTTCGCCAGGAGGTAGGGGTCCTTGGCGCCGCAGAGTTCGCGGGCGCTGTGCATGGAGAGGATGGCGACGCCGATGTCGACGGTCTGGATACCGTGCCGGGCCGCGGTGATGGGGCCGATGGTCGTGCCGCACGGCATGGAGTTGTTGGAGACGAACGTCTGGAACGGAACGCCGGACTTCTCGCAGGCGGCGGCGAACACGGCGCGGCCCGAACCGTCCGTGGCGTAGCGGTTGTTGACGTTCACCTTGAGGAGCGGGCCGGCGTCGGCGCGCGGGTGGTGCGTGGGGTCGTGCCGCTCGGCGTAGTTGGGGTGGACGGCGTGACCGGTGTCGGAGGACAGACAGATCGTGCCCGCGAAGGCGCGGGCCCGGTCCTCGTACGAGCCGCCGCGGGCGAACACCGAGCGCTCCAGGACCCCGCCGAGGAGCGGTCCGTCGGCGCCGGTGTCGCTCTGGGAGCCGTTCTCCTCGTGGTCGAAGGCGGCGAGGACGGGGATGTACGACGGGCCGTCACCGGAGGTGGCGACCGCGGCGAGCGCCGCCGTACCGGCGTGCACGGAGAGGAGGTTGTCCATGCGGGGGCCGGCCAGCAGTTCCTTGTCGCGGCCCAGGTAGGCGGGCGGTTCGACGGAGTGGGTCATCAGGTCCCAGCCGGTGACCTCGCCGGCCGGCAGGCCCAGTTCCTGCTCCAGGAAGGCCATCAGGTCGCCGTCGCGGATGTCGTCGCCAAGGCCCCAGACGGGCTGGAGGTGGCGCTGCTTGTCGAGCTTCAGACCCTCGGAGGAGACGGAACGGTCGAGATGGATGGCGAGTTGGGGCACGCGGAGAAGGGGCCGGTCGATGTTGACCAGGCGGTTGGTGCCGTCACGCAGCGAGAGCCGGCCGGCGAGGCCGAGGTCGCGGTCCAGCCAGGAGTTGAGCAGCGGGCCGCCGTAGATCTCGACGGCGACCTGGCGCCAGCCGTGGGCGCCGCTGTCGGGGCGCGGCTTGACCCGCAGGTTGGGGGAGTCGGTGTGGGCGCCGACGACACGGAACGGCGTATGGGGTTCGGCGCCCTCCGGTACGTACCAGGCGATGATCGCGCCGCCGCGCAGCACGTACCTGCCGCCCAGGGAGCCGTCCCACGCGTCCGTCTCGGACACCTGGCGGAAGCCGGCCTTCTCCAGCCGCTCCGCGGCGTTCGCCACCGCGTGGTACGGGGACGGGCTTGCCGCGAGGAAGGTCATCAGGTCGTCGGTGTGGCCGCGATCGAAGCGTGGGGGTGTGCGCATGGGGTTCACCTTAACGACGTACGAGGGCCCGCTCCCGGCGTTGGGAGCGGGCCCTGGTGTGAGGAGTGGGGGACGGTGTGGTGGACGGCCGGGCAGGGCCCGTCCACCACCCGGCCCGGCCGGCGGGTGACCTCGGCCCCGGTGGCGGCGCCGCCTGGGGCCGAGGCCGGGGCCGGGCGGTCAGAACGCCTCTTCGTCCAGCTCCATCAGGTCGAGGTCGACGCCCTCCGAGACCTTGCGGGCCAGGGTGACACCGGGCAGGACGTTGGCGGCGAAGAACTTGGCCGCGGCGATCTTGCCGGTGTAGAAGGCCTTGTCCTTGGCGGACGCGTTCGGGAGCTTCTCGGCGGCGACGGCGGCGCCCTTGAGGAGCAGGTAGCCGACGACGACATCGCCGGAGGCGAGGAGCAGGCGGGTGGTGTTGAGGCCCACCTTGTAGATGTTCTTGACGTCCTGCTCGGTCGCGGCGAGGTCGGTGAGCATCAGGCCGACGATGGCCTCCAGCTCGACCGCGGCCTTGGCGAGGTGCTCGCGGGCGCCGGCCAGTTCCTCGCCGCCCTCGCCCAGCGCCAGGAACTTCTTGATCTCCTCGGCGAGGGAGTTCAGCGCGGCGCCCTGGTTGCGGACGATCTTCCGGAAGAAGAAGTCCTGGCCCTGGATGGCGGTGGTGCCCTCGTACAGGGTGTCGATCTTGGCGTCGCGGATGTACTGCTCGATCGGGTACTCCTGGAGGAATCCGGAGCCACCGAAGGTCTGCAGGGACTGGGCGAGCTGCTCGTAGCCCTTCTCGGAGCCGTAGCCCTTGACGATCGGGAGGAGCAGGTCGTTCAGGGCGTGCTCGGCGGAGGCGTCCTCGCCGGCGGCCTCCTTGACCGCGATCGAGTCCTGGACGGAGGCGGTGTAGAGGACGAGCGCGCGCATGCCCTCCGCGTACGCCTTCTGCGTCATGAGCGAGCGGCGGACGTCGGGGTGGTGCGTGATGGTGACCTTGGGCGCGGTCTTGTCCATGAAGTTCGCCAGGTCGGGGCCCTGGACGCGCTCCTTGGCGTACTCGAGGGCGTTGAGGTAGCCCGTCGAGAGGGTGGAGATCGCCTTTGTGCCGACCATCATGCGGGCGAACTCGATGATGCGGAACATCTGGCGGATGCCGTCGTGCTTGTCGCCGATCAGCCAGCCCTTGGCGGGGTGCCGGTCGCCGAAGGTCATCTCGCAGGTGTTGGACGCCTTCAGGCCCATCTTGTGCTCGACGTTCGTGGCGTAGACGCCGTTGCGCTCGCCCAGCTCGCCGGTCTCGACGTCGAAGAGGTACTTCGGGACGAGGAAGAGGGACAGGCCCTTGGTGCCGGGGCCGTGGCCCTCGGGGCGGGCGAGGACGTAGTGGAGGATGTTCTCCTCCATGTCGTGCTCACCGGAGGTGATGAAGCGCTTCACGCCCTCGATGTGCCAGGAGCCGTCCTCCTGCTGGATCGCCTTGGTGCGGCCGGCGCCGACGTCCGAACCGGCGTCCGGCTCGGTGAGCACCATGGTGGAGCCCCAGGTCCGCTCCACCGCGATCTGGGCGATCTTCTTCTGTACGTCGTTGCCCTCGTCGTAGAGGATGCCGGCGAACGCCGGGCCGGAGGAGTACATCCACACGGCCGGGTTCGAGCCGAGGATCAGCTCCGCGTAGGCCCAGATCAGGGAGGCGGGGGCCGTCGTGCCGCCGATGCCCTCGGGCAGGCCGAGCCGCCAGTACTCCGACTCCATGAAGGCCTTGTAGCTCTTCTTGAAGGAGGCCGGGACCGGGGCGGTGTTCGTCTCCGGGTCGAAGACCGGCGGGTTGCGGTCGGCGTCCGTGAAGGACTCCGCCAGCTCGTTCTCGGCGAGACGGGTCAGCTCCTCCAGGATGCTCTTGGCGGTGTCCGTGTCCATCTCCGCGAACGGGCCGGTGCCGTACAGCTTGTCGCGCCCGAGCACCTCGAAGAGGTTGAACTCGATGTCGCGGAGATTCGACTTGTAGTGCCCCATGGCGACGGCTCCGTAGAAGAGGGATCGGCGAGGGACTGGATCCTCGCGCTAGTTCACATACCAACAAGTAGCTTCCTCCGATGATGCTACCCACCGGTAATAAGAAGCAACCCCGATCGGGTCATCTGTGACTCGTTACGCTTTGCCGCATGTACGGCTACGACCAGAGCGCTGGCACTCAGCAGCAGTACGCCCCGCCGCAGCAGCCCATGTCCGGGCAGATGCCCGGGCAGCAGATGCCCGGCGGCCCGATGGGCGGGGGCTACGGGCAGCAGCCGCCGCTGTATCCGGAGCCGTCCCCGCCGTCCCTGGCGGACGCGGTGCGTGCCTTCACTACCGGTCAGATGGCCGCCGAGGACTTCCAGCAGGTCTTCGCGACGTCCAAGGTCTACTGCCCGCGCGGTGACAACCCGGGGTTCCTGGCGCTGCACAACACGCAGCAGCCGGTCATTCCGATGTTCACCTCGCTCAAGGAGCTGCGCCGGTACGCCGGCAAGGAGTCCAAGTACTTCGTGATCACGGGCGCCGAGGTCATCGACCTGCTCCCGACCGGCTACGGCTTCGTCCTCGACATGGAGGGGGAGCACCGGATGGTCTTCGACGCGAAGGCGGTGGAGCAGATGGTGGAGTTCGCGATGCGGCGCATGTACGGATAGCTGGTCGCTCGGTCGGGGCTCGGCTCCCGGTCGCGTCCCGCGGTTCACGGCGGGACGAGTGGAACGCCCGGAGGGAATGTCCTCCGGGCGTTCGTCGTTAGGCCTGGCAGAAAGTTCAACAATCAACTAAAGTGAGCGCACAAGGAGGTACCGACATGCCCGCAGTGACCGTCGAGAACCCGCTGACCCTGCCCCGTGTTGTCGCGTCGACCGACGCGGTGGCCCGTCCGGTGCTCGCCGTGACGACCGCGCCCAGCGGTTTCGAGGGCGAGGGCTTCCCGGTCCGCCGTGCGTTCGCCGGCATCAACTACCGCCACCTCGACCCGTTCATCATGATGGACCAGATGGGCGAGGTGGAGTACGCGCCGGGAGAGCCGAAGGGCACGCCCTGGCACCCGCACCGCGGCTTCGAGACCGTCACCTACATCATCGACGGGATCTTCGACCACCAGGACAGCCATGGCGGTGGCGGCACCATCACCAACGGCGACACCCAGTGGATGACGGCCGGCTCGGGTCTCCTCCACATCGAGGCGCCACCGGAGTCCCTCGTCATGTCCGGCGGTCTCTTCCACGGCATCCAGCTGTGGGTGAACCTCCCCGCCAGAGACAAGATGATGGCCCCGAGATACCAGGACATCCGCGGCGGCCAGGTCCAGCTGCTCACCACCCCCGACGGCGGCGCGCTGCTCCGCGTCATCGCCGGTGAGCTGGACGGGCACCAGGGGCCCGGCATCACCCACACGCCGATCACGCTGCTCCACGCCACCGTGGCCCCGGGCGCGGAGATCACGCTTCCGTGGCGCGAGGACTTCAACGCGCTGGCGTACGTGCTCGCGGGGCGCGGCAGCGTCGGGGTGGACCGGCGTCCGATCCACCTCGGTCAGACGGCCGTCTTCGGGGCGGGTTCGTCCATCACCGTGCGGGCGGACGAGAAGCAGGACTCCCACACGCCCGACCTGGAGATCGTGCTGCTCGGCGGACAGCCGATCCGTGAGCCCATGGCCCACTACGGTCCGTTCGTCATGAACACCCGCGACGAGCTGCAGCAGGCGTTCGAGGACTTCCAGAAGGGCCGGCTGGGCACGATCCCGGCGGTCCACGGGATGACCGAGGGCGGTATCTGACCGCCGGCTCCGCCCGCGAGCCGTTGTCCTGAGGCCCCCGCCCGACCGGGCGGGGGCCTCAGGCGTGCGGGGCCTCAGGCGTGCGGGAGGAGAAGGAGAGACAAAAGATCCATACGGCGCATACTGGAGACGAGTCCTGGCGTGCGGGAGGTGGACATGACTACCTCGACACCGACGGCGCGGACGGCGCCCCAGCTCACGGACCCGCCGCCGCGACGAGACCTCTGGCCGCCTTCTACCGCGACGAGAGCAACCTCGAGCTCACCGAGGCCATGACCCTGGTGATGCTGGCCGGGACCTTCCTGTTCCTGTGGTTCCTGTCCGCGCTCGCCCGACGCGTCGGCCGCCGCTCCCCGCTGGTGCTCACCGGCGGGATCGTGTTCGCCGTGCTCACCATGGTCGCGACGATCACGAGTGGGATCTACGCCGTCTCCGCCCTCAACACGGACACGTTCGTGGTGGGACCGGGGACGGCCATGGTGGCCATGCTGCTGATGGACGTCGCGTACGCCGGGTTCATCGCGGCGATGGCGGCGGCGGCCGTGCTGCTCTTCGCCGTCTGGCGCGCCGGCGTCACCACCCGCGCGGTGCCCGCCTGGCTCGGCTGGTCCGGCTTCGGCATCGCCGTCCTCTGCTGCGCGGGCCCGTTCAGCGCCTGGCTCACGGTCCTCCTCATGGCCCTGTGGACGGTGGCTGCGGGGGTGGTCCTGATCGCGCGTCCGCCGGTCGCGGAGTAGCGGGTCCGGCCCGGCGGCGGCGGGGGCGGGGCGCGCGGCTCGGCCGGTGCTGGGGCACGGCCTGTCTGTGGTGGGGCGGGCGGCTGGTCAGTGGTGGGGCGCGGGGTGCCGGTCTGTGGTGGGGGCGGGCGGCTGGTCCGTGGTGGGGCGCGGGGCCGTCGCGTCACTCGGCCGGGTGTCCGCGCACGACAGGGCGGGGTGGCCGTGGTCCGCTGGAGGCGTGCAGCTGCTCCCCGAACCCGTGCGGCGTCTCGCCGCCTGGTGCGCCGTCGTGCTGCTCGTCGCCGGGGTCGTGTACGTCGGGATCGCGCTGTGCGTGGAGTTCCGGACGGCCGTCACCCCGGTGCTGCTCGCCCTGCTGGGGGCCGCGCTGCTCGGGCCGTTGCACCGGCGGCTGGTCAGGGCGCGGGTGCACCGGTCGCTCGCCGCGGGGCTCACCTGCGTCGCGGTGGTCGCGGTCGTCGGCGGGGCCGTGTACGTCGTGGTCGCCGCGCTCATCGGCACCGGGGACCAGATCATCGCCTCGCTCAGGGACGCGGCCCACGACGTCACCCGGCACTTCGGCGCGGCGGGCACCTCGTTGGACGATCTCGCCGCCAACGCCAAGGAACTGCTGGGCCGGTTCGGGGGGACGGCGGCGTCCAACGTCATCAACGGGGTGAGCGTCGTCGGCGAGGCCATCGCCATGGCCGTCCTCGCGCTGCTGCTCGTCTTCTTCTTCCTGCGGGACTCCGACCGGGTGGCCGGCGCCATCCGGGCGCTGTCGCCGTGCGGGATCGCAGACACGGTGGAGGCCATCGCGCGGCGGGCGTTCGAGGCCGTCGAGGGGTTCATGCGCGGGACCACCCTGGTGGCGCTCATCGACGCCACGTGCATCGGGGTCGGGCTGCTGATCCTCGATGTGCCGGGCGCGGTCGGGCTCGGCGCGCTGGTGTTCGTCGGCGCGTACATCCCCTATCTCGGCGCCGTCGTGTCGGGCGGGGTGGCGGTGCTCGTCGCCCTCGCCGACCGGGGGGCCGTGATCGCGCTGTGGGCGCTCGGGATCGTGCTCGCCGTGCAGGTGCTGGAGGGGCATGTGCTGATGCCGATGATCCAGAGCCGGACGGTGCAGATGCACCCGGCGATCGTCATGCTGGCCATCACCGCGGGCGCCTCGGTGGCCGGCGTCCTCGGCATGCTCCTCGCGGTACCGCTGACCGCGGCGGCCTTCGGGGTCGTCCACGAGCTACGGGACCGGTACACGAAGGAGCGGGTCGCCTAGAACCTGTCTGACAATGTTACGAGGCCCCGGGGCCGGCACCCCGAGAGCACGCACCTGACGCCGCGCGGCCGCCCTTCGGGCGACGACCCGAATGGTCGGACAGGCCCTAGCGGCGTTCAGGCGGGAGCGACCCGTCAGACGGGAGCGACCCAGTGGTGTGGGACGCACGGCTGGGCGCGGACCGGCGCTCGGGTGCGGCACGGTGGTCACCGGTCGGCTCGCCTCGCCGGCTCGTCGGGTGGGGCCGTCGGTAACGAGGGCTCGTGGAGTTCGAACCAGATGCTCTTGCCGTCGCCGCGCGGGTCGACGCCCCACGCGTCCGCGAGGACGTCCATGAGGACGAGACCGCGTCCGGACGAGGCCAGCTCGCCGGGGCGGCGTTTGTGGGGGAGGTCGTCGCTGGCGTCGGTCACCTCGATCCGCATCCGGCGCTTGCCGCCGTCGCCGGTCATCTCGGCGACGAGGAGCGCGTCGGCGTCGGTGTGGACGAGGACGTTGGTGAGCATCTCGGAGACGAGGAGCACCGCCGAGTCGACCTGGTCGTCGGAGGTCCAGTCGTGCAGCAGTTCGCGGACCTGCTGGCGGGCCCCCGCGATGCGCTCGGGCTCGGCCTGGGCGACGGTCAGGGCGGTACGGCGTATCGGGGCCCGTACGCCCACGGTGTCACCGCGGTCGGACCCCTCGGTGCCCCGGGACAGCAGCAGCATCGCTATGTCGTCCTCGCGCCGGTCGGCGAGCGGGCCGGGGGTGTGATGGGAGGACGGACCGTGCACGCCCTGGACCAGGGCGTCGGCCAGCGCCTCCAGCCGCCCGGGAGCGAGCCCGTTCAGCAGGGGGAGCCCTCCGGACGCCGAACCGGCCACCGCCGAGCCCTGCCGGCCGAGGCCGACGCCGGTTTCCGGGCCGTCGCTCCCGACAGCGTTGCCATCCGTCTCGTGCGGGGCCCTGTCGAAGGACTCCAGGATCGTTCGGATGCGGCGCCAGCCCGTGTCCAGGTCGTGGCCGCCCGTCTCGATGAGGCCGTCGGTGCACAGGAGCATCGTCTCGCCGGGTTCGAGGACGAGGCGGGTGGTGGGGTAGTCGGCGTCGGGGTCGATGCCGAGGGGCAGGCCGCCCGGGGTCGGCCGGACCAGTACCGTGCCGTCGGCCATGCGGATCGCCGGGTCGGGGTGCCCGGCGCGGGCGATGTCCAGCACCCCGGTCACCGGGTCGACCTCCACGTACAGGCACGTCGCGAAGCGCAGGTCGGTGAAGGTGTCGCCGGAGGTGTCCGCGGTGACGCCGTGCAGGAAGCGGGACGCGCGGGAGAGGACCGCGTCCGGCGGGTGGCCCTCGGAGGCGTAGGCGCGCAGGGCTATGCGCAGCTGGCCCATGAGCCCGGCGGCGCGGACGTCATGGCCCTGGACGTCGCCGATGACGAGGGCGAAGCGGCCGCTGGGCAGGGCGATCATGTCGTACCAGTCGCCGCCGACCTGGAGCCCGCCGCCGGTGGGGACGTAGCGCGCGGCGACGCTCATGCCGGGTATCCCGGGGCCGAGCGTGGGCAGCATCGTGCGCTGGAGACCGTCGGTCAGCTCGCGCTCGGTCTCGGCGGCGCCCGCGCGGGACAGCGCCTGGGCGAGCATCCGGGCCACGGTGGTGAGGACGGAGCGCTCGTCGGGGGTGAAGGCGACCGGGTAGGTGAAGCCGGCCATCCACGCGCCCATGGTGCGGCCGGCGACGATCAGTGGCAGGAAGGCCCAGGACTGGCGGTCGAACTGTTCCGCGAGCGGCCAGGCGGTGGGGTAGCGGGACTTGTAGTCCTCGGGGGAGGAGAGGTAGACGGCGCGGCCGGTGCGCACGACCTCGGCGGCCGGATAGTCCGTCTCCAGCGGCATATGGGTGAACGGGCCCTCGTCGCCCTGGTTGTGTCCGTGGTGACCGATGACGGTGAGGCGGTCGCCCTCCACGCCGAACACGGCGAGCCCGTCCGGGGAGAAGCCCGGCATCGCCAGGCCCGCCGCGACCCGCAGCACCTCCGCGGTCGACCGCGCCTCGGCCAGCGCCCGTCCCGCGTCCAGCAGGAACGCCTCGCGGGAGCGCCGCCAGTCGCCGGTGACGGCCGCCGGGGCGCGGGCCGCGGTCTGCGGCGAGGGCTCGGTGACCTCTTGGATGGTGCCGATCAGCTCCACCGAGCGGCGCACCGGGTCGAAGGTCGGTTTGGAACGGCTGCGGACGGTGCGGACGACGCGGCCCTGCTCGTCCATGATCCGGATGCGGACCTCCGCGAGGGTGTCCTCCGCGACGGCGAGCTGCACGACGGAGACGATCTCGTTCCAGTCGACGGGGTGCAGCCTCGACCGCGCGCCGGCCTGGGTGAGGGTGGCCGGTTCCGGGGGCAGCCCCAGGAGCCGGGCTGCTTCGGCGTCGACGGTGACGGTTCCGGCAGCGCTGTCCCAGGTCCACAGTCCCGTCGCCAGGGCGGACAGGACGTCCTCCACGGTGGGCGGGGGCTCACCAGTGCGCATTGACCCACTCTAAGAACAGCCGATCGGACCGTGCCACCGAAGCTGTACCGGGCACCGAGCGGCAGCCGGGACGACCGCGATCGGCGGCGACGGCGGTGACAGCGGTTGACGTTATCGACAGAAACCGCTTGCGGTCCTGGCTATGGCTGTGACGGTGCGTATCCATGCGAGAAAGGTGTCCAGGGCGGGAGAGCGGTGTCCGGGACGTCGTAGGACGCGGTTGCCCCCGCGGGCGGCGGTAAATGGTGGGGAGGCGATCTTGGGGTGCCCGGTACCCTTGGCTGTGTTTCACGTGAAACACGGACGGTGAACCGTGTGGCACGGTCCCAGATCCCCGATCAGCGAAGGCTGGATGAACGACGATGCATCGGTACAGGTCCCACACCTGCGGCGAGCTCCGCGCCTCTGACGTCGGCACCGACGTCCGGCTGAGTGGCTGGCTGCACAATCGGCGCGACCTGGGCGGCATCCTCTTCATCGATCTGCGCGACCACTACGGCATCACGCAGCTCGTCGCCCGTCCGGGCACGCCGGCGTACGAGGCGCTGGACAAGATCTCCAAGGAGTCGACCGTCCGCGTCGACGGCAAGGTCGTCTCCCGCGGCGCCGAGAACGTGAACCCCGACCTGCCCACCGGTGAGGTCGAGGTCGAGGTCGGCGAGGTCGAGCTGCTCGGCGCGGCCGCCCCGCTCCCCTTCACCATCAACGCCGAGGACGGGGTCAACGAGGAGCGGCGTCTGGAGTACCGCTTCCTCGACCTGCGCCGTGAGCGCATGCACCGCAACATCATGCTGCGTACGGCCGTGATCAGCGCCATCCGTCACAAGATGACGGCCCTCGGCTTCAACGAGATGGCCACGCCGATCCTGTCCGCCACCTCCCCCGAGGGCGCCCGCGACTTCGTCGTGCCCTCGCGTCTGAACCCGGGCAAGTTCTACGCCCTCCCCCAGGCTCCGCAGCAGTTCAAGCAGCTGCTGATGATCTCGGGCTTCGACCGCTACTTCCAGATCGCGCCCTGTTTCCGCGACGAGGACGCGCGCGCGGACCGTTCGCCGGGCGAGTTCTACCAGCTCGACGTCGAGATGAGCTTCGTGGAGCAGGAGGACGTCTTCCAGCCCATCGAGAAGCTCATGACCGAGCTGTTCGAGGAGTTCGGCAACGGCCGTCACGTCACCTCCCCGTTCCCGCGGATCCCGTTCCGCGAGGCGATGCTCAAGTACGGCTCCGACAAGCCGGACCTGCGCGCCCAGCTGGAACTGGTCGACATCACGGACATCTTCGAGGGCTCGGAGTTCAAGGCGTTCGCCGGCAAGCACGTGCGGGCGCTGCCGGTGCCGGACGTCTCCGGCCAGCCCCGGAAGTTCTTCGACCAGCTCGGCGAGTACGCGGTGGAGCAGGGCGCGAAGGGCCTGGCCTGGGTGCGGGTCGGCGAGGACGGTGCCCTCAGCGGCCCGATCGCCAAGTTCCTCACCGAGGAGAACGTCGCCGAGCTGACCAAGCGTCTGTCGCTGGCCCCGGGCCACGCGGTGTTCTTCGGCGCCGGCGAGTTCGACGAGGTCTCGAAGATCATGGGCGCGGTGCGGGTCGAGGCCGCCAAGCGCGCCGGGCACTTCGAGGAGGGCGTCTTCCGGTTCTGCTGGATCGTCGACTTCCCGATGTACGAGAAGGACGAGGACACCGGGAAGATCGACTTCTCGCACAACCCGTTCTCGATGCCGCAGGGCGGCCTGGAGGCCCTGGAGACCCAGGACCCGCTGGACATCCTCGGCTGGCAGTACGACATCGTCTGCAACGGCGTCGAGCTGTCCTCCGGCGCCATCCGGAACCACGAGCCCGAGATCATGCTCAAGGCGTTCGAGATCGCGGGCTACGACCGCGACACCGTCGAGGAGCAGTTCGCGGGCATGCTGCGGGCGTTCCGCTTCGGCGCCCCGCCGCACGGCGGTATCGCCCCGGGTGTCGACCGCATCGTCATGCTCCTCGCCGACGAGCCCAACATCCGCGAGACCATCGCCTTCCCGCTCAACGGCAACGCCCAGGACCTGATGATGGGCGCGCCGACGGAGCTGGAGGAGGCGCGGCTGCGGGAGCTGCACCTCTCGGTGCGGAAGCCCCAGCCGAAGTAGCACGCACATGAGCACGGCAAGCCTCGTGGAGGCTTGAAGGGCAAGGGCCCTGAGATCGTTCGCCGATTTCAGGGCCCTTTTCCATGCGTTCCTGTGCGACGTGCGCATGGGGTGGGTGAGGGGACGCGGAGGTGAGGAACCCGTAGGGGACGGAAACGCCGGGAGGTGGAGGAGGCCATGGAGATCGCCGTGTCGTTCGCACCGCTGCTGTTCCTCGGGGCGGTGGTCGCGGTCGTCGTCCAGCGGCGCTCCGGGGACGATCGGGCACCGGTGTCCGACCGGGCGCGGGTCGGCGCGGACGGCGCCGCCGCCCGGTCCCTGGCCGACGCCGCCGAACGCCTCCGCAGCGCCCGGGCGGGACTGGCGGCCGCCCGTACGCCGGACCAGTACGAGGAGGTCGTCCGCGCGGCGGCCGAGGGTCTGCGTCACGTGCGGGTGGCCCGCAGGGCGCTGGGGCCGGACCGGGCGGGCGACGGGGCCGAGCGGAGGGAACTGCTGTACGGGGCCGACGCGTCCTACTGATCATGACCACGCCGCCCTCAGCATCTGTCCCCGTGCCCACGACGCTCGGTGAGGAGATCCTCCTCCTCTCCCTGGACGACTCCACGGGCGAGGCGAAGCTGCCGTTGCGGACGCAGCACGCGATCGCGGCGGCGGCCCTGCTGGAACGGGCGCTCGCCGGTGACCCGGAGGACGCGGTGCTGCCGGACGACGCCGAGAAGTGGATCAACGAGCACCGGACCGAGGAGTACGAGACGGCCCTGCGGGGTGTGCTGGACAAGGGCCTGATCCGAAAGGAGAGGCGCCGGCTCCTCCTCGTCTTCCGCACCACCGTCTACCCGGAGGCCGACGGCACGGTGGAGGCCGCGCTGCGCGGGCGTCTCGCGGCGGCCGTCCTGGAAGGAAGCGATCCCGACCACCGCACCGCCGCACTGATCACTCTGCTCCACCACGCCGACCTGCGGGAACTGGTCTTCCCCGGGCTGGGCAAGGAGCAGTCGGCGGCGGTCGAGCGGCGTATGACCGAGATCGCGGAACGCCACTGGGCCGACCCCGCGCTCCGCCGTATGGCCGAGACGGCCGCCGCGGCGTCGGCCGCGCTGACCGCCGCGACGATGGCGACGACGGTCGTGGTGATCACGGCGGCGACGTGACCGGTGGTCCCGGCCCTCACTGGTGAGGGGCCCCGCTCAGGAGCCGGACGTCCCCCGGTCGACGCTGCCGCTGTTCCCGTTCGTCACCCCTCGGCGTCGGGGTTCTGGCTCTCGGTCTCCCCGCTGTCGGGCGTCTTCCCGCTGCCCGGCTTCGTGTGGAGTACCTCGCGGGCCTGTTCCGCGGCGCGCATCGTGCTCTCGCTGACGAAGTCGAGGAAGCGGGCGACGTTCTCCAGGCGCACGGCGGCCGGGGTGTCGTGGCCCAGGACTCCGACGCCCTGCCGGGCGATCTCGATGACCTGGTTGAGAGCCCGGGCGCTGGCCAGCATCGACTGGTACCAGATGTCGTCGTCGACGACATAGCGCTCGCGGCGGCGTTCGTCGCGCTCCCGGCGGACGAATGCCTGACCCTCCAGATACGTGATCGCCTTCGAGACGGACGCCGGGCTGACCTGGAGGCGCTGCACCAGCTCGGACGCGGTGAGGCTGCCCGTGTCCGTGAGGGTCAGGCAGGCCATGACCCGCGCCATCATCTTGGGCATGCCCGAGGCCATCATGACGGTCGCGAACGTCTCCTCGAACTCGCGCACGGCCTCGGTGTCCCGCCCGTACGCCTGCGTGGCCGCCGACGGATCGCGGGGCGCGGCCTGCCGGCGCCGCTGCGCGCGGCGTTCGGTGGCGCGGTGGGCGAGGTCGGCCCGGTAGGCGGTGGGGCCGCCGTTGCGCATGACTTCGCGGGTGATGGTCGAGGTGGGGCGGTCGAGGCGTCGGGCGATCTCGGCGTAGGCGAGACCGTCGGCCAGCCCCAGGGCGATCTGCTGACGTTCGGGCTGGGTGAGCCTGCCTCCCGGCATGGGCGTCTCCTTCGTGGTCCGCGAGTGCCCCCACTATAGCGTTCACTTCCATTTCATTGCAACGAAGCGATGCTGCGATCGTTGCGTTAATCCTGATGCCGTTGCAATGATTTCACCGCTCTCACCAGCAATAACAACGATCCGCTGCAACGAACTAGTTGCCGATATTTCGAATGCAACGTAGCTTTTCTCTCGTCGGAAACAACGAGTCAGAGGAGAGCACGATGCAGAAGTTCGCCACCCCCGCCCCGATCGCCGCCGTCCTCGACGTCCAGGCCGGGCGGGTGCAGGTCATCGCCGCCGACCGGGCCGACACCGCCGTCGAGGTCCGGCCCGTGGACCCCTCCAAGGACCGGGACGTTCAGCTCGCCGAGCGGACCACCGTCGAGTACGCCGACGGCACCCTGCGGATCACCGCGAAGGCGCCGGCCAAGAACCGCCTCGTGGGCCCCGCCGGCTCGGTCGAGGTGACCGTCCAGCTTCCCGCCGGCTCGCACGTGGAGGCGACCTCGGCGGGCGTCGAGTTCCGGGGCGTCGGACGGCTCGGGGACGTCACCGTCGACGGCGCCCTCGGCCAGGTCAAGCTCGACGAGACCGCCCGGGCCCGCCTGGCCGTCCTGGCCGGGGACATCGCGGTCGGCCGCCTCGGCGGGCCCGCGGAGATCAGCACCCAGCAGGGCGACATCCGCATCGGCGAGGCCCTCGGCGGCACGGTCGTGCTCCGCACCGAGTCCGGTGACATCTCGGTCGCCGCCGCCCCCGGCGTCTCGGCCGCCCTGGACGCCGGTACCTCCTACGGCCGCGTCAGCAACGCCCTGAAGAACGACGGCACCACCGCGCTCGCCATCCGCGCCACCACCTCCTGCGGCGACATCACCGCCCGCAGCCTCTGACCCTCCCGGCCCTGAGAAGGAGCACCCACCATGACCACCCCGGCCATCGCGGCGAACGGGCTGCGCAAGTCCTACGGCGACAAGGTCGTGCTCGACGGCGTCGACCTCACCGTCCCCGAGGGGACGATCTTCTCCCTGCTCGGCCCGAACGGGGCGGGCAAGACCACCGCCGTCAAGATCCTGTCCACGCTCATCACCGCCGACGGCGGCCAGGTCCGGGTCGCGGGCCACGACCCGGCCGCCGACCCGCAGGCGATCCGCGCCGCGATCGGGGTCACCGGGCAGTTCTCCGCCGTCGACGGGCTCATCACCGGCGAGGAGAACATGCTCCTCATGGCGGACCTGCACCACCTGCCCCGGAGCGAGGGGCGACGGGTCGCCGCCGAACTGCTGGAACGCTTCGACCTCACCGAGGCCGCCGGGAAGCCCGCCTCCACCTACTCCGGGGGCATGAAGCGCCGCCTCGACATCGCGATGACGCTGGTCGGCGACCCGCGCGTCATCTTCCTCGACGAACCCACCACCGGCCTCGACCCCCGCTCCCGCCACACCATGTGGCAGATCATCCGCGAGCTGGTCACGGACGGCGTGACCGTCTTCCTCACCACCCAGTACCTGGAGGAGGCCGACCAGCTCGCCGACCGGATCGCCGTGCTCCACGACGGCCGGATCGCCGCCGAGGGCACCGCGGAGGAGCTGAAGCGGCTGATCCCCGGCGGGCACGTCCGGCTCCGCTTCTCCGACCCGGTCGCCCACCGGACGGCCGCCGCCGCACTCGCCCGGGCCACCGGCGACGACGACGCCCTCACCCTGCGGATCCCCAGCGACGGCTCCCAGCGCGACCTGCGCTCCGTCCTCGACCGGCTGGACGCCGCCGGCGTCGAGGCCGACGAACTGACCGTGCACACCCCCGACCTCGACGACGTGTTCTTCGCCCTCACCGGTGGCACCGACATCCCCGCCCAGACCAAGGAGGCCCTGCGATGAGCTCCCTCTCCCTCGCTGTCCGCGACTCGACGACCATGCTGCGCCGCAACCTCCTGCACGCCAGGCGCTACCCGTCGATGACGCTGAACCTGCTGCTCACGCCGGTGATGCTGCTGCTGCTCTTCGTCTACATCTTCGGTGACGCGATGAGCGCCGGCCTCGGCGGCGGCGCCGACCGCTCCGACTACGTCGCCTACCTGCTGCCGGGCCTGCTGCTGATGACGATCGGTTCCACCACGATCGGCACCGCCGTGTCCGTCTCGAACGACATGACCGAGGGCATCATCGCCCGCTTCCGCACGATGGCGATCCACCGCGCGTCGGTGCTCGTCGGGCATGTCGTCGGCAGTGTCGCGCAGTGCCTGATGAGCGTGGTCCTCGTCGGGGCCGTCGGGGTGGCCATCGGCTTCCGTTCCACCGACGCCACCGTCCTGGAGTGGCTCGCGGCCTTCGGTCTGGTCACGCTGTTCGCCCTGGCGCTCACCTGGATCGCCGTCGGGATGGGCCTGGTCAGCCCGAACGCCGAGGCCGCAAGCAACAACGCGATGCCGTTGATCTTCCTGCCGCTGATCTCCAGCACGTTCGTGCCGCTGCACACCATGCCCGGCTGGTTCCAGCCGATCGCCGAGTACCAGCCGTTCACCCCGGCCATCGAGACCCTGCGCGGGCTGCTGCTCGGCACCGAGATCGGCCACAACGGATGGCTGGCCGTGGCCTGGTGCGTCGGCCTCGCGGTCCTCGGCTACTTCTGGTCCACCTCGAAGTTCGACGGCGACCCGAAGTAACCGCCGTGACAGCGCGGGCGGCCACCCGCACCCGTCCCCTCCGCACCTCGTCCCACCCGGGGCGGCGTACACCGACAGGGCGTCGGAGTACGCCGCCCCGTTCGTGTGCCGTCACCCGGGGGTGGCGTGTCCGTCGCCGGTGATCGCCACGCCGATGTCGCCGCCGGCGGCGATCGAGCGGGGGCCCGAGGCCGTCACCGTCACGTGCCGGTTCCCGGGGGCCGGCAGCAGGGCCGTCAGCTCACGCCGCAGTTCCTCGTCCTCGCGCAGGGCCCGCTTGATCTGCTGGCGCAGGGCCGCCGACGCGTCCTCGTCGTCGGGTTCCGCCGCCGCGTCCGCCACGGCCGCCGTCAGTTCGGCCCGCCCTCGCTCGTCGCGGTGCCGCCAGGTCGCCGCCAGCATCCGGCGCCCGATGTCCGCCGTCGTCTCCACCGCCGCGCGCTCCGCCGGGGTCAGCGCCCCGGTGCCGTACGCGGCCACGGCCGCCGTCAGATACGGTCCCGCCCGGCCCACCAGTGCGGCGATCTCCGTGCCCATCCCCAGCCCCTTCGTGCGTTCCGCACCCCTGTAGGCCGGAAACGCCCGACGAGGGGCCCCGGTTCCACGAGCCCTGACTTGACCGCACCGGCTCCCGGTTTGCTCGCGCCCCCCGCCCCGCGCGGGCTATCGCTTCAGTGCCCGGTACCGCTTTAGCAGGGCGGACAGCTTCCGCGGGTCCTTGCCGCCGTTCAGCTCTCTCAGGAGGTCGTCGGGGCAGAGTTCGTAGAGGTCGCCCCACCAGCCCCGGCGGCGGTGGTCGTAGACGCGGTAGCCGCCGGGAACACCTCGGGCGACGTAACGGCGTTTGCTCACTCGGCCTCCGGCGGGGGTGTCAACGCCTCCTCCTCCAGCAGGCGTTCGGCGATGTCGGCGGCCCAGGACTGGGCCCACCGGCGGAGTGCCATGGTGGCCTGCTCGTCGAGGCCCTGGCGAGCGAATTCCCGGTCGTCGAGCCACTCGGTGGCCTCCAGCCGGGACTGGAGGTCGGCGAGGTCGAAGGTGGAGGCGGTGGCGGAGGTGTGGCGCCGGGCCAGTTCCTCCAGTTCGGGGACGGTCCAGTGGGCGGCGGCCGCGTGAACGGTGACGAGGTCGCGGGCGGTGTTCCGGTCGGCGAGTGCCCGGACCTTCGTACCGACCACGTCCTCCAGGGAGAGGGTCGGGCCCAGCGCGGTCTCGACCGCCGGACGCCACAGGGACTCCTTGAGGATGTCCAGGGTGCGTTCCTCCGCCGTCGTGGGGTCGGTGACGAGGAGCCGGGCGGAGAGCGGGGTGGTCTCCGCTTCCTCCACGAGCCAGCCGCGTTCCGCCAGCCCGGTGCGGACGGTGCCGGCGATCTCGTCCATCGGGGCCGGGTGTTCCGTCGCCACCTCCAGCACACGGCTCGGCGGGCGGCTCTCCGTGAGCCCGTGGGCCCGGACCGCGTGGTCGCCGGTGACGGCGAGGGCGTAGGGGGCGCCGAGGGCCAGGATGTCGGTGAGCAGATGGAGGACCGGGTCGGGGGGACCCGGCTCGGGCGGGAGGACCGGGTCGTGGGGACCCGGCTCGGGGAGGTCGTTCACGCGCGGGCCTGAGGAGTGGTGGGGGGTGGGGCCATGGACATGGCTTATCACGACCCCCGGCCCTCCCTCCTCTTCTCACCCCGGCGCACCTCGACCGCGCGGTCATCCGCCCAGCCGTTCTCTGCGCGCCGTGACGGGTGGGGCCAGACTGGAAGGAGTGGTGGAGCTTCCGGAAGGCCCCGCCCGAGCACTCATGGAGGCCGGCATGAGGGCAGTCACACGGAAGGACGTACCCGTCGAGATCGAGGGCGACGGTGTCGAACTGCGGATGCAGGACATCGGCGGGGACACGGAGGTCGCCTTCGTCCGGCTCCCCAAGGGCGCGGACATGAGTTCCGCCCTGAAGGACGAGCCCGAGGGTCTGTGCCAGGTCCCGCACTGGGGCTACATGTTCAAGGGCCGCCTGGTGATGCACACCAAGGAGGGCGACACGACGTACGAGGCGGGCGAGGCCTTCTACTGGGCGCCCGGCCATGTGCCGGAGGCGCTGGAGGACTGCGAGTACGTGGACTTCTCACCCCGGAAGGAGTTCGAGGAGGTCATCGGTCACATCAAGTCCAACCTCGGCTGACCGCCACTCAGCATCCCGCCGTCGCGGTTGCGGGCCGATTGCCTGTCGGGCGGAGGCCCGGCGGGCGGGCGCCAAGGCGGCAGGGGTGGCAGTTGCGGGCCAGGGAGGCGGGGGCCTGGCGGCGCAGAGGATCGTATGGCAGGTCGTTGGTCAGGGTGTGGCTGACTCGGTCAGCTGGTGGCACGAGCGGCGCGTCGACTGCTGGCGCCCCGCACCCGCTGCCGCCGGATGTGGGGCGCGTTGACGAAGGCTCAAACTTGGGCGGACAGGTGGAGGAGCCGGAACTCCCTGGGGATTCCTGGCCCCACGCGTGGCTGAGCTAACCGGCCACGAACTGGGTGAGGATCGCCTGGACCTCGTAGATGTCCACGCCCTTGGTGAACGTCTTTTCGATCGGTTCGGGGGTGCCGGACAACCAGATCTTCAGCTCGGCGTCGAGGTCGAAGTGGCCGGCCGTCTCGACCGAGAAGTGCGTGATGCTGCGGTACGGGACGGAGTGGTACTCCACCTTCTTGCCGGTGATCCCCTGCTTGTCGATCAGGATGAGACGGCGGTCGGTGAACAGGATCGTGTCGCGGATCAGCAGGAACGCGGCGTGGACCTGCTCACCGTGGCCCAGCAGACGTGCGTAGTCCTGCTGGGCCTTGCCGGGATTGACGGTGTGCGCGTTTCCGAACAGTGCCATGTATCCGGAGACGCCCGCCCGGGCCCCTGGGGTTGCTTCCGGTCACGCGGCGCTTCCGGGCGGCTGCCCCAGCGTTACGACGGGTCGCCGCCGAAGCGCTCCTTGTACGTCTCCAGGTCGTCCTCCGTCAGCTTGGCGAAGAGGACGGGCGGGACGGTGAAGGGGGTGCCGGCCGGGACGGAGTCCAGGGAGCGGGCCTCTTCCGGGGTGACCCAGGTCGCGGTGTCGTCCTTGAGGGCGAACGCGCCGCGCATGGCGGACGCGGACGCCGGGATGAAGGGCTCGGAGACCACCGCGTAGAGGTGGATGAGGTTCATGGCGGTGCGCAGGGTGAGCGCCGCGGCCTCCTGGTCGGTCTTGATCTCCAGCCAGGGGGCCTTCTCCTCCAGGTAGGAGTTGCCCGCCGACCACAGCGCGCGCAGCGCGGCCGCCGCCTTGCGGAACTGGAGCGCCTCCATGTGCTCCTCGTACTCCGCGAGCAGACGGGCGATCTCCTCGCCCAGCTTCGCCTCGGCCTCACCGGCCGCCGCGCCCGCCGGGACCTCGTCGCCGAAGCGCTTCCGGGAAAAGGACAGCACGCGGTTGACGAAGTTGCCGAGGGTGTCGGCGAGGTCCTTGTTGACCGTGGCGGTGAAGTGCTCCCAGGTGAAGGACGAGTCGTCCGACTCGGGGGCGTTGGCGATCAGGAAGTAGCGCCAGTAGTCCGCCGGGAGGATCTCCAGGGCCTGGTCGGTGAAGACGCCCCGCTTCTGCGACGTGGAGAACTTCCCGCCGTAGTAGGTCAGCCAGTTGAACGCCTTGACGACGTCCACCTTCTTCCACGGCTCCCGGACACCCAGCTCGGTGGCCGGGAACATCACGGTGTGGAAGGGGACGTTGTCCTTCGCCATGAACTCCGTGTAGCGGACGTCGGTGTCGACGTCGAACCACCAGGACTTCCAGTCGCGGTTCTCCGGGTCCTGGTCCGACCACTCCTTCGTCGCGCCGATGTACTCGATCGGCGCGTCGAACCACACGTAGAAGACCTTGCCCTCGGCGGCCAGCTCCGGCCAGGTGTCCGCGGGGACCGGGACGCCCCAGTCGAGGTCACGGGTGATCGCCCGGTCGTGCAGGCCCTCGGTCAGCCACTTGCGGGCGATGGACGACGCCAGCTGCGGCCACTGGTCCTCGTGCGCCGCGACCCAGGACTCCACCTCGTGCTGGAGCTTCGACTGGAGGAGGAACAGGTGCTTGGTCTCACGGACCTCCAGGTCCGTGGAGCCGGAGATCGCGGAGCGGGGGTCGATCAGGTCGGTCGGGTCCAGCACGCGCGTGCAGTTCTCGCACTGGTCGCCGCGGGCCTTGTCGTAGCCGCAGTGCGGGCAGGTGCCCTCGACATAGCGGTCCGGGAGGAAACGGCCGTCGGTCGGCGAGTACACCTGGCGGATCGCCCGCTCCTCGATGAACCCGTTCTCCTTGAGCTTGCGGGCGAAGTGCTGGGTGATCTCGACGTTCTGCGCGGAGGAGCTGCGACCGAAGTAGTCGAACGCGAGGGCGAAGCCGTCGTAGACGGCCTTCTGCGCGTCGTGCGCCTGCGCGCAGAACTCGTCGACGGGGAGGCCCAGCTCCTTCGCCGCCAGCTCCGCCGGGGTGCCGTGCTCGTCCGTCGCGCAGATGTACAGGACGTCGTGGCCACGCTGGCGGAGGTACCGGGAGTACACGTCCGCCGGGAGCATGGACCCCACCATGTTGCCCAGGTGCTTGATCCCGTTGATGTACGGAAGGGCGCTGGTGATGAGGTGTCGAGCCATCGGGGGATGCTCCCAGGTCGGTCGATTTCGTAAGGCGTGAGTCTTGAAATCCTAGCCGACACGGGGGTGCCGCCCGCCTCCCGTTCTGCGGGGTGGGAAGCGGGCGGCACGGGATGTCCCGGTGAGGGGACGCGGGTGGCCGGTGGCCGGTGAGGGTTACGGGCGCCAGTCGGCCAGGATGCCCTCGTACACCTCGGCGTCCGTCAGCTCGCGCGGGGTCTCGCCGGCCAGGAAGTGCGAGGCGTTGCCCGTCTTGAGCTTGCGGAGGTAGTCGAACGCCTTGTTCTCCGGGTCACCGAAGGCGACGAAGGCGAAGTGCACGCCGGGGTGGTTCTTCGCGGCGTCCGTGAGCGCCTGGGTGGCGGGGGTCTTCGCGTCCGGCGCGCCGTCCGTCTGGAAGACGACGAGGGCGGGGGCGGTGGGGTCCGCCGACTTCCGGTGCTGGGCGAGGACCTCCTCGACGGCCGCGTGGTAGCTGGTGCGGCCCATGCGGCCGAGGCCGCCGTGCAGCTCGTCGATCTTGTTCTCGTGCTCGGTGAGGGTGAGCTCGCCGGTGCCGTCGAGCTCGGTGGAGAAGAACACGACGGGGACGGTGGCCTCGGGGTCGAGGTGGGCGGCGAGGGCGAGGGTCTGCTCGCCGAGGGCCTGGGCGGAGCCGTCCTTGTAGTACGGGCGCATCGACGCGGAGCGGTCGAGGACGAGGTACACCTTGGCGCGGGCGCCGGTGAGGCCGTGCTTCTTCAGGACGGTGCCGGCGGTCTTGTAGGCGGTGGAGAGGCCGGGGGCGCGGGAGCGGATGCGGGTGGCGGGGGTCGCGGGGCGTGCGGCCTCGGCTTCGCCGTCGGCCCCCGCCCCGGCGGGCACACCCGCCCCACCCGTGCCGCTCGCGTCGTCACCGGCGGGTTCGGGGGTGTTGGAGGGTGCGGGTTCGCGGGTGGTGGTGGGTTCGGGTGTGGTGGAGGGTTCGGGGGCGTCGGCGGGCTGCTCGGGTTCGCCGGCTGCCGCCACGACCTCGGGGGCGGCCTCGGGCTCGGGCGCCTCGGCCGCCTCGGGCTCGGCCGCCTCCGGCTCGGACTCCGCCACGGGGGCCGCCTGCGGCTCCACCTCGACGTCGGCCTCCGGCTCGGAAACCTTGGCAGCCTTCGGCTCGGGCTCGGGCTCGGGCTCGGGCTTGGGCTCGGGCTTGGCGTCGGCCTGCGGTGCGGCGTCCGGCTCGGCCTGCGGCTCGCCGTCGGCCTCCGTCGCGGCGGTCGGCTCCGCCTCGGTCTCGGGCTCGCTCTCCGCGACGGGCTTCGCGTCGGCCGTGTCGGCCACGGCGTCGGTCTCCGCACTGGCGGGCTTCGCCTCGGGCTCGCTCTCGGCGACGGGCTTCGCCTCGGCCGTGTCGGCCGCCGCGTCGGTCTCCGTGACAGCGGGCTCCGCCTCGGTCTCGGGCTCGCTCTCCGCGACCGGCTTCGCGTCGGCCGCGTCGGCTTCCGCGATCGGCTCGGCTTCGGCGGCGGTCTCCGCAACCGTCGGCTCAGCCTCGGCGACCGCCTCGGGCTTCTGCTCAGCCTCCTTGTCGGCGTCGACAGCCTCGACGGCGGCCTCGGACGCGGCCTCGGACGCGGCCTCGGACGCGGCCTCTGCCTCGGCCTCCGCCTTCGCCTCAGCGGTTGTCGCGACCGGCTCCTCCTCGGGCTGCGCCGCTTCCTCAACCTCGGTCTTCGCCGCCGCGGGCTCGGCCTCCGGCTCCGTCACCGGCGCACCGGTCTCCGCCTTGGCCTCTCTCTCCACCTCCGCCTCGGCCTGCGCGCGCTCCGCCTCGTCCTTCACCTCGGCGACCGGCTTCGGCTCAGCCTCGGCGGCCGGCTCGGGCTCGGTCACCTCGGCCGGCGCCGCGGCAGGCTCCGCCCCCGCGGCCGGCGCCGTGTCCTCCGGCTCTGTCGCCGCAGGCGTCCGCGGCTTCGGTACCGTCACGTTGTCGAAGGCCGCCGAGACCAGCTCGTCGGCGACGGACGAGGCCGGCTTGGTGCCGGGCCCCTGGGCCGGAAGCTTCGGCTCGGTCTCCCGCGAGGAGCCCCGCTCCTCATCCCGCGCGGCACCCGGCTCGTCGGCGTCCCGCAGGGAACCCGGCTCGGCGTCCCGCAGGGATGCGGCACTCCCCTCGGGGGTCGTGGTGGTCGGCTCTGTCGGGGAGACCTGCTCCGCCTCCTGCGAAGGGACCGTGTCGCGCCCCTTGCGTGAGCGGGAGAACGCGTTCCGCAGGAGAGAGAGA
This sequence comes from Streptomyces sp. NPDC030183, assembly GCF_055573455.1. Lineage (NCBI taxonomy): Bacteria > Bacillati > Actinomycetota > Actinomycetes > Kitasatosporales > Streptomycetaceae > Streptomyces > Streptomyces sp. NPDC030183. The sequence goes on along the minus strand of NZ_JBVIBK010000014.1, from coordinate 174,836 downwards.
ATGCCCATGTGCGCAACCCTTCGCGTGAGTTGTAGCCCGTCAATCCCTGGCCAGGACGGACACGTAAGGTTAGCCGCCGCGATTGGCGATCTTGGGGTGGGGCGGGAGGTTTCACTAACTCCGCGACCGGGAGCTGTCAATACCGCCTCAACTGCCGTGGGTTCACCTGCCGTTCACTCTCCGTCCCCGTTCTCGAACACACGCGCCCCTAACGTCGCGCTCACACCAAAGGCACATAAGAGGGAGCGCAACGTGCGCAAGCTGCTGCCCATGATCGGCTCGCACCCCGGCGGCCGTTCCGCCCTGACCTGTCGGTTCCGCTGTGGTGACGCCTGCTTCCACGAGGTGCCGAACACCAGTACCAATGAATACGTGGGCGATGTCATCGCCTCCGCGCTCAGCCGCCGGTCCGTGATGCGCGCCGCCGCCGTCGTGACCGTGGCCGCCGCGGCCGGCACCGCGACGACGCTCGGCACCGCCCCGCGGGCCGCCGCGGCCCCCGCCGGGACCACCGGCGCGGCCAAGAGCACGCCCAAGGGCAGGGCCGCCCGCGGTCTGCGGTTCACCGCCGTCGAGCCCAACACCGCCGACGCCGTGACCGTCCCCGAGGGCTACCGGCAGAACGTGGTGATCCGCTGGGGCGAGCCCATCCTGCGCGGTGCCCCCGCGTTCGACCCGGAGAACCAGACGGGCGCGGCCCAGGCCGGTCAGTTCGGCTACAACAACGACTTCCTCGCGCTGCTGCCGCTCCCCGGCGAGCGGGGCCGCAAGCTCCTCGTGGCCAACCATGAGTACACCGACGAGGTGCTCATGTTCCGCGGCTACGACGCCGCCAACCCGACCCGCGACCAGGTCGAGGTCGCCTGGGCGGCGCACGGCCTCTCCGCCGTCGTGGTCGAGGAGGACCGGCGCACCGGCAAGCTCACCGCCGTGCCCCGGCACCACCTCAACCGGCGGGTCACCGCCACCACCGAGTTCCGGCTGACCGGCCCCGCCGCCGGCTCCGACCTGCTCAAGACCTCCGCCGACCCGACCGGCCGCAAGGTCCTCGGCACGCTCAACAACTGCTCCGGCGGCACCACCCCCTGGGGCACCACGCTGCACGGCGAGGAGAACTTCAACCAGTACTTCGCCAACGGCAGCCGGCCCACCGACAAGCGGTACGGCGTCGGCACCGGCGCCACCGAGCGCAAGTGGGAGCGGTTCGACAAGCGGTTCGACCTGGCCCAGGAGCCCAACGAGGCGCACCGTTTCGGGTACGTCGTCGAGTTCGACCCGTACGACCCGACGTCCACGCCCCGCAAGCACACCGCCCTCGGCCGCTTCAAGCACGAGGCCGCGACCATCCGGCTCACCGCCGACGGCCGTCCCGTCGTCTACTCCGGTGACGACGAGCGCTTCGACTACTTCTACAAGTTCGTCAGCAGCAAGCGGATGAAGAAGGGGACGGGCCGCGCCGTGCGCGAGCACAACCTCTCGCTGCTCGACGAGGGCACCCTCTACGTCGCCAAGCTCACCGGTGACTCCCCCGCCATCGAGATCGACGGCACGGGCAAGCTCCCGGCCGACGGCGAGTTCGACGGCAGCGGCGAGTGGATCCCGCTGGCCACCGCCACCGCCAAGGGCGCCGTCTCGCACGTCGACGGGATGACCGCGGAGGAGGTCTTCGTCTTCACGCGGCTCGCCGGTGACAAGGTCGGCGCGACGAAGATGGACCGCCCCGAGGACATCGAGCCCAACCCGGTCACCGGCAAGGTCTACGTCGCCCTCACCAACAACTCCAACCGCGGCAGGACCGGCTTCGCCGCCGCCGACGAGGCCAACCCGCGCAACGCCAACAAGCACGGCCAGGTCCTCGAACTCACCGAGCGCTGGAACCGGCCCGAGAGCACGAAGTTCGCCTGGCTGCTCTTCCTCGTCGCGGGCGACCCCGAGGACCCGGCGACGTACTTCGCGGGCTTCCCGAAGGACGACGTCTCGCCGATCTCCTGCCCGGACAACGTCGCCTTCGACCCGTACGGCAACCTGTGGATCTCCACCGACGGCAACCAGCTCGGCTCGCACGACGGTCTCTTCGGCGTGGCGACCAGGGGTGAGCGCCGTGGTGAGCTGAAGCAGTTCCTCACCGTGCCGAGCGGTGCCGAGACCTGCGGTCCGATCATCGGCGACCGCCGTGTCCTGGTCGCGGTGCAGCACCCCGGTGAGCTCGACGGCGCCTCCGTCGAGAACCCCAAGAGCACCTGGCCCGACGGGCCCGGCAAGATCGTCCGTCCGGCGGTCGTGGCGGTCTACCGCGCGGACGGCTGCGACATCGGCGTCTGAGCGAGTTCAGGGGCACCTGGGGTCACGGACCGCTGGTCCGTGCAGATGCGAACGCGGGCCGTCCTCCCGGTGGGGAGGACGGCCCGCGGTGCGTCGTCGCGCCGCTCAGGGGGCGAGGCAGCTCACGCCGGGGGCGGCGGCCGGGTCCAGCAGGCCGGCCGGGTCGAGGAGGACGGCGGGGTCGGCCAGCTCGGCGACACCGGCGGGGGTCTCGGCGAGGCAGGTGACCGTGGCCGCCGGGTCCGGGACCGCGTGGGCGGCCGGGGCCAGGGCGCCGGCGAGGGCGAGGGTTCCGAGCAGGACGGTGGCGGTGCGCCGCATGGCGAACATCCCCTTGTCAGAAAGAAAGTGAATCGTCCGGTTGGACGGATCCGATCATTACGGCTTTCCTCCTGCGAACGCGCCTCTCGTCACCCGTGCGGGGCGGGCGTAACGATTCAGCGCCCTGCGTCGGGTTGACCGCCCCGCCCCTGCCGGAGGACCTCCCCGTCGGGCGGTGACGTGATCGCCCGGGCCGCCGCCACCTCCTGGCGCAGCGCCTCCAGCACGCTCCCCGGCGGCCCGCTCAGATCGGACCGGACCGCGTAGAGGACGTCCGTCCTCCGCAGCCCGTCCGCCAGCTCCCTCAGCTGGAGGGTCACCTGGCCGACCTCGGCGGGCGACGGCGGCTGCGCCCCCTGGCGCACCCGCACCCGCGCGGCCGTCGTCGCGTCGACGATCCGCTCGACCGCCACCACCAGCGGCCACCAGGCCGCGGCCCGCCGGCCCGTCGGCGGCGGTTCGGTCAGCGCCCGCTGGAACTCGGTGCGGATGGCGGACAGGTCGCGGTAGAGGCGGCGACGCTTCCGGGCCCGCCCGGCGGGGTCCTCCGCGCCGGGCCCGAAGACGTGCTCGACGTAGGCGGCGGTGTCGGCGACGGCGTCCGCGAGCCGCGCCCCGACCCGGGCGTGCCAGCTCTCCGGCCACAACAGATAGCCGGCGACCAGGGCGATGCCGCAGCCCACCAGCGAGTCGACGAGACGCGGCACGAGCAGGCCGGTGCCCTGGTGGTTGAGGATGTCGGAGAGCAGCAGGATCACGGGGGTGATGGCGGCGGTCTGGTAGCCGTAGCCGCGGGGGGTGAAGACGGGGATGAGCGGGGCGAGGCACAGCATCACCGGCACGTCCCACCAGCCGCGCGGGACCTCCGCGAGGATCGCCGCCGCGACGACCAGCCCGACGACCGTGCCGAGGGCCCGCAGCAGGGCGCGGGAGAACACCGAGCCGAAGTCCGGTTTCAGGACGAAGGTGATGGTCAGCGCCACCCAGTAGGAGCGGGGCACGGCGACGAGGGAGACCAGCGCCTGGGCGATGCCGATGCACAGGGCGAGGCGCAGGCCGTAGCGCCAGGACGCGGCGGACAGGGCAACGTCGCGGGCGGCCCGTGCGGCGCGCACCCGCAGCGGGGCGGTCCGGCCGAGGTGGTCGTCGGCCCGGGTCAGCGCGTCCGGCGACCCCTCGGTGACGACCTCGGCGGCGTGCCGCAGCGCCTGGTCGACCGCCTTGCCGGTCTCGCTCCCCGGGGTGGGCAGCCGCAGCCCCAGCGGCCCGGAGTACCCGGTGGCGACGGCCTCGGCGACATGGCGTACGGCGGTGGGGATCTCGTCGGGCAGCGGGCGCCCGGAGAGGCGTACGGCGGGGGCGGCCTCCACCAGCGGGGTGACCGCGTTCAGCTGGGCGAGGAGCCGGACCAGGTCGGGGCTGCGGCCGTGGTGGCGGGCCCGGCGGGCGAGGATCAGGTCGTAGGACTGGTTCAGGGACTGGGTGACGGCGTGCCGCGCGGTGTCGTACGCGTCGGAGGCGTCCGCGGTGGTCGCGGCGTCCGCGCTGGTCGCGCTGGTCGCGGCGAGCAGGTCGGCGACCTTCCGGTAGGTCTCGGCGACGGAGGCGCGTTCCGGTACGCCGGCCCTGAGCGGCCAGGCGAGGAGGGCCTGGACGAGGACGAGGAGGCCGCCGCCGGTCATCAGGAGCGGGGCGAGCCACCAGTCGCCCGGCATGGGCAGGCCCGCGCCGACCACGGAGTTGAGGAGGAGCAGCAGCCCCGACACGGAGGCGACGGCGCCGATCGTCGAGATCATCCCGGAGACCAGCGCGATCCCGGTGAGCGCCGCGACGGTCACCCAGCCGTGCCCGAACACGAGCGAGCCGAGGGTGATGCCGAGGGCGCTGAACAGCTGGGGGACCGCGATGTTCAGCAGCCGCATGCGGTACGCGTCCGCCGTGTCGCTGATGACGCCGGACAGGGCGCCCATCGAGGCGAGGGCGCCGTACTCGGGGCGGCCGGCGGCGAGGCCGAGGGCGAGCGGCAGGGTGAGGGCGACCGCCGCGCGGGCCACGGCGGGCCGGTTGACGGGCGGCGCCTGCTGGGGTTGGAGGTTGCGGACCAGCCAGTCGGGCGGGGTCAGGCCGATGGCGAACGGGCGGGACATGCGGCCATTATCTCCGCCGGAGATCGCCCGATTATGTGAGGTTTCGGTGGGCTGGGGGCGACGGCGGCGCGCCGTGCCCGCCCTGTCCCGGCGTCACTTGCGCTGGTGGAGGGTCAGATCGGCGACGACCGCGTTGTGGTCGGTGCCGCGCAGCTTGAGGAAGCGGGTCTCGCGGGCGGAGAAGTCCTTCGAGGAGACGAGGACGTGGTCGATCTGGGCGCCGAATCTCGGAGTGGTCCGGGAGGGCCATGTCGCTCGTCGGTCGTCCCCGGTCAGCCGCGCGGCGTCGCTGAGCCCGGTGTCGAGGAGGTCGCGGAAGACCGCGTGGTCCTGGGTGGCGTTGAAGTCCCCGGCGACGATGGTGGGGGTACGGGTGTCGGCCGCCGCGTACGCGCGCAGCGCGCCGAGCTCCCGCCGCCAGGTGCCCACCTCTCCGGGCAGCGGCGGCATGGGGTGCGCCAGTTGCAGCCGTACGGGGTGGCCCTCGACGTCGGCGACGGCGCCGGGCATGCCCATGGTGCCGGGGACGGGGTCGGTGCCCTTGAGAGGGTGGCGGCTGAGGATGACGGAGCCGTCGGAGCCGTAACCCTCGACGGCCCGGCGGTAGGGGTAGGCGGGCTTGTCGCCGCTGAGGTCGCCGAAGGTGTCGCGGAGGGTGGCGGAGCAGGTGGCCTGGCACTCCTCGACGAACACGATGTCGGGGCGCTCGCGCTTCACGGCCTTGACGAGGGCGGCGGTGCCGTCACCGAAGTGCACGTTCGAGGTCATGACCCGGAGCTGGGCGAGGACCGGCCCGTCCGGCGCGGTCGTCTTCCCGTACGGCTCGATGTACCAGGCCAGCGCGCCGAGCAGGACCACGCCCCAGGTCAGGCCGGTCCATGAGCGGGCCACGGCGAACAGGAGCAGGGCGAGGCCGGTGGGGGCGAGCAGCCAGGGCAGGAACGCGAGGAGCTGGGGGACCGGGGTGAGGGCGTCGATGCCGGTCACCCGGCAGAGGACGACCGCGGTCACCCCGAGCAGCAGCAGGAAGCCGAAGCCCTTCTTGCCGCCGTGCGTGCGGCGGCGGGTGCCGACGGGCTCCGGCCGCTCGATGGTCGTGCTCTCCAAGGCCGGCCTTCCGTTCGCCCGCGGTGGTTCTGTGCTCCTCGTTCAAGGACGGGGTGGGCGGCCCGAAGGTTGCGCGCGGCGCGGCGGTCCGGGGTCCCCGGGCGGCGAGGACGGGGGCCCTCGGCGGCCGTCGGCGGGTCAGGTACGGGGCTCCCGGTCGGGGGCCGTGGCCAGGGACCACATCACGAAGACCGACGCGGCGATGACGATGACCGCCCAGAGGGGCGCGTACGGCAGGAACATGAAGTACGCGATGGCGTAGAGGGCCGCCAGGGCGATGCCCGCACCACGGGCCCAGTCACGGCCCTGGAGGACGCCCCAGCCGGCGAAGGCGACGACGGCTCCGAGGACGAGGTGGATCCAGCCCCAGGTGGTGAGGCTGAACTCGAACACGTAGTCGCCGATGGTGGCGTAGACGTCGTCCGTCGCGATCGCCGCGATGCCGTTGAGGATGCCCAGCACCCCGCCGACCATCATGAGGACACCGGCGAAGACCGTACCGCCGATGGCCCAGGACGAACCCGAGTGCCTGCCCTGCGGGGGCGTCGGTGTCGAGATGGTCTGGTGGGTGTGGGCGTTCGAACGCGGCTCGGTGCTGTGCTGGGCCATGAGAGGGCCTCCTCAAAAGGGCGGACAGCTCACCCGCATGCTCACGCGGCGCGGGGGGCGCCGCATGCGCTGTAGGCCGAACGGGTGAGGGGCCCGGGCTCAGTCCAGCCGGGCCAGGAAGTCCTCCAGCGCCTTGTTGAACGCGTCCGGGCGTTCCAGGTTCGGCAGGTGGGCGGCGCCGTCGATCACCTGGAGGACGGAGTCGGGGAGGGCGGCGTGCATGGCCTCGGCGTCGGCGACCGGGGTGAACTCGTCGTCGGCGCCCACGACGACCAGCGCGGGGACGGTGACGCGGGTCAGCAGCGCGTTGTAGTCGGGGCGCTCGGCGCGTCCGCGCAGGGCCGCCGCCGCGCCCACGGGGTCGGTCGCCGTCATCATGCCGTGCACATGGGCCGCGACCCGGGCGTCCGCGTAGGGCGCGACCATCTTGTACAGCACCTCGTCGGCGTACCCGCCCATCCCCTCCCGCAGCAGCCGGTCGGCCATGGCGTTCCGGGCGCGCCTGCCCTCCTCGGTCTCGGCGGTCGGGAAGGTGTCGGCGAGGACGAGACCGCGGACGCGGTGCGGGAAGAGCCGGTAGCACTCCATGGCGATCTGCCCGCCCATGGACAGGCCCGCGAGGACGAAGTCGGTGACACCGAGGTCGTCGAGGAGCGCCGCGACGTCCTCCGCGAAGACGGAGAGGGGGGTGACGCCCGGCACGACCGGGGAGGCGCCGTAACCCCGCAGATCGGGGGCGATGACCCGGCGGGACGCGGCGAACGCGGTGATCTGGGGCCGCCACATCGTGCGGTCGAAGGGGTGGCCGTGGACGAGGACGAGGGGGAGCGCCGACGCGCCTGCTTCCCCTTTGTCCTCGTATGCGAGGAAGGGTGCCATGCGTTCGACCCTAGGCGGCCCCAACTCCTCGGTGCAATAGGATCTTTGCCCTCGGTGCAATGCGGGCGTGGCGCGGTGTGCGCGGCGTGCCCGGGTGAGGGCGGGGCTGTGACGTGGTGAGCGACTACCGGCGGATCGCCGACCGCATCGCGCAGGAGATCGCCGCCGGGCGGTTGCGGCCGGGGGACCGGCTGCCACCGCAGCGGGTGTTCGCCCGGCGGCGCGGGATCGCCGGGTCCACGGCCGGGCGCGTGTACGGGGAACTGGTGCGGCGCGGGCTGGTGGTGGGCGAGGTCGGGCGCGGCACGTTCGTACGGGCGGCGCCGGCGGGGGCGGGGGCCGGGCGGGCGCTGGCGGAGCCGGTCTCCTCGGCGCCGGTGAACATGGAGCTCAACTACCCTTCCGTACCCGGCCAGGCGGAGCTGCTGGCGGCCGGTCTCGCGCCGCTGTTGCGCACGGACGTGCTGGGGGACGCGCTGGGCCTGGTGCCGGCGAACGGCACGGGCGCGGCGCGCGAGGCGGCGGCCGGGCTGCTCGCGGTGCCCGGCTGGCGTCCGGAACCGGAGCGGTTCCTCTTCGCCGGGAACGCCCGCCAGGCCATCGCCGCCGCCCTCGCGCATCTGGTCAGGCCCGGCGGCCGGGTCGGGGTCGAGTCCCTCACGTATCCGCTGGTCAAGGAGATCGCCGGACGGCTGGGGGTGACACTGGTGCCGCTCGCGACGGGCGGGGACGGTCTGCTGCCCGGCGCGGTGGCCGCGGCGCACCGTACGGCCCCCCTGTCGGCGGTGTACGTGCAGCCGACGCTGCACAACCCGACGTCCACGACGATGCCCCACGCCCGCCGGGCCGAACTCGCTTCGGTGGCACGGGAGTTGGACCTGCCGGTGGTGGAGGACCGCATCTGGGCGTTCCTCGCGGGCGCGGGCGCGGGCGCGGGCGAGGACGAGGACGAGGGTGGGGAGGGGCCGGGCGGCGGTGGCGTGTTGCCGTTGGCGGCGTACGCGCCGGAGCGGGTGTATGTCGTGGACGGGCTGTCCAAGCGGGTGGCGCCGGGGCTGACCGTCGGGTTCCTCGTGGTGCCCGAGGGGCGGGCCGAGGAGGCGGGGACCGCGCTGCGGTCCGGGGGATGGGCCGCGGGCAGGTTCGCCCTGGAGGCGGCGGTGCGGTGGATCTCGGACGGGACGGTCGCGCGGCTGGTCGCGGCGAAGCGTGAGGACGCGGCGGCCCGGCAGCGGCTCGTGCGCGAGCGTCTCGCCGGGTTCGCCGTACGGGGAGACGCCCGGGCCTACTACGCGTGGTGGGAGCTGCCGGAGCCCTGGCGGGCCGACACGTTCTGCGCGGCGGCGGCGGAACGGGGGGTGGCGGTGACCCCGGGACCGGCGTTCAGCGTCCCGCCGGCCGGGACGGGCTCGGGTGCGCCGGAGACATCGGGGCGGCCGGGGGCGGGGCCGGGGGCGCGCCCGGTGCGGGTCAGCGCCTTCAACTGTGTCCGGCTGGGACTTGCGTCGACGGGTCCGCGGGAGCTGGCGGAGGCGTTGGCGCTGCTGGGCGACGTCGCCCGAGGAGGCCGGTGAGCCAGGCCGCCGCGGCGACGGCGGCACCGAGGGCCAGCAGGCCCCAGGTGACGGTGCGCAGCGTGGCGGTGAGGGCGTCGTAGACGGCGCCCGCGGCCGCCGGGGAGACGTCCGGGGGCAGGTCGGCGAGGGTGAGATGGCGGCCGAGGGCGACGGCGACACCGAGCAGGGCGCCGCCCAGCGCCGTGCCGAGCCCCGTGGCGCACACCGCCCGCCGGCGCCTGGTGGCGACCAGGATGCCCGCCGTGGCCAGCACGAGCGCGCCGACCGGCAACCAGAACGCGGCGACTTCGAGCATGCGATACCCCTTCCGCAACTGGACCAGTTCCTCCGCCGACAGCAGCGTGAGCTCGGTGTGCGCGACCGGGATGCGATGCGCGAACGGCACGTGGTCGCGGGCGAGTTGCCGCTTGACCCGCTCGCCGACCGGTGCCAGGTCGATGGTCACCGGCCGGGCGCCGTGCGCACTGCCGCCGCCGCTCTCCTCGCGCACCGCACGCAGCACCGCGTCGTGGGCCGCCCGGTTGGCCGTGTGCCACGCCGTACGGAACGCCTCGGTCTGGGTGAAGGACCGGGCCGCGTCGTGTGTGAAGGCCCGTACCGGCTCGCGCAGCGGGGGCCCCACGCGCACCTCGCGCAGGATCCCGGTGGCGACCGCGTCCGCGAGGGCCTCCCGTACGTCGGGGTCGGCGGCGAGCGGTGCGGTGACAGCCTCGTAGCGGGCCCGGTCCCCGATCTCGTACGTCGCCCACGCGGCCAGCGCGCCCACCGGCGCGAGCAGGCAGGCGAGCAGGATCAGCGCGGCGGACAGGGCGCCGCGGGCACGAGGGAGCACGTTTTCAGGCAAGTGCCCCGGCGGCCGTCGCGCGAGCGCTCAGGCCGCGTCTGACTGCGAATGGCCCCCCAGGACAAGCCGAACGGGCTCCGCCGGGCCGGGGGCGCCTGGTGGCTCGGGGCCGGGTGGTTGGTGGGCGGGTGCGGTTGGGTGGGGGCTGGTCGCGCAGTTCCCCGCGCCCCTGAAAAGCGACCGGGGCTGCGCCCGTGCTTTCCAGCTGAAGGCCGGGGCCGCAGGCCCGAAGCCTTCAGGGGCGCGGGGAACTGCGCGAGGAACCACAACGCACCCGCACTCGTCGTCAGACGCGCGGATTGCCCTCCGCGTCCTCGTGCGTGTAGTAGCGGTAGAACGTCGTCACGAAGACGGCCGCGGCGATGATGACGGACAGGACCGTGCAGAGCAGCACGCTGTCTCCGCTCTGGCTGTAGAGGAAGCCGAAGGCGCAGCCCGTGAAGACCGCCCACAGCGCGGCGTGCGGCTCCCGGCGCAGGCGGGGCGCGACGGCCTGCACGGCGAGGTACAGCGCGGCGAACACGAACGCGGTCACGAAGCCGAACAGCAGGTTCCAGCCGGTGATCGGGCCGCCGTGGCGGTCGAGGGCCGCCGCCCAGTAGCCGTAGACGAGACCGATGACCGCGGCCAGGGTCCAGCGGGCGAGGGTGTGGGTGCGCGGGCCGAAGACGTCGGGTGTGGCCGGGGTCGTCCCCGTCACCGGCCCGCCCGTCGCCCCGTGCATCGGTGCGCCCGGCCTGGGTGCCGTGTGAGCCATGGGAGCACTCCTTCCTTCCCTCCCCCGCGACTGCCCGCCCCGCTTACCAGGTCACACCTGGGGCGTCCCGTCGGCAAGTCGGCGTACGGGGACGAGCGGGCGGGGGGAGGGGGGAGGGCGGTTGACCCCGGGCCGCCCGGGATGCGCGGGGCGCGGGCGCGTGTTTCGCTGTGGGGCATGCGGATGCCGATGCCGCGTGCGCGCCGGGCGCCGGACCCCGTGGAGCGGCAGCAGCCGCTGCGGGTGCGCGGCCGCAGCGTCGCCTGGCTTCCGCCGCTGGTCGTGCTCTGCGCCGTGCCCGTGCTCGACTGGGTGACCAGCGGCGACTTCCGGGTCATCTCGTGGCTGGTGCTGGTGCCGGGGATCGCCGCCGCGGTCTGCCGGGTGTGGACGACGGCGCTGTTCGCCGTCCTGGCGATGCTGGTGTACGTCGCGGGCGACAACGCGTGGCCGCACCAGTACCGCACCGGCCTGCCCGACTTCATCCTCCTCGCCCTCGGCGGTGTGATGTCCGTGCTGGCCTGCGCGGTGCGGCTGCGGGGGCAGGAGCGGATGCTGCACATGCGGGCCGTCGTCGACACCACCCGGAAGATCCTGCTGCGCCAGCTGCCGCCGCACGTCGGGGGCCTCGACCACGCCGAGGTGTATCTCGCCGCCGACAGCGAGGCCCGCGTCGGCGGCGACTTCTACGACATCCAGCCGAGCCCGCACGGTACCCGCGTCCTCGTCGGCGACGTGCAGGGCAAGGGCCTCACGGCGGTGGAGGCGGCGTCCGTGCTGCTCGGCACGTTCCGCGAGGCGGCGTTCTACGAGGAGGACCCCGGCACCGTGGCCGAGCGGCTGGAGACGCGGATGATCCGGCACGTCCGGTACTGCGCCCACGTCGGGCGCGACGACGCGGAGCGCTTCGCGACCGCCGTCCTCCTCGACTTCCCCGAGCTGCGCAGCGAACGCACCGACTGGGGCCCCGACACGAAGGGCCTCGGCACCCTCACCGTCGACATCATCAACTTCGGCCACGAACCCCCGCTCCTGGTCTCCCCCCACGGCGTACGCGTCCTCACCCTGCGCGACGGACTGCCGCTGGGCCTGAGCGAGTTGAAGCCCGCGGACGGACCGGGGCCGGCCGTCCCGGGTGGCCCGTCCGGAGCGGGGGCCGGTGGCCCCGGCGCGGGCGTCACCGTGCGCCTCGCTCCCGACGAGTCGTTGCTGCTGGTCACCGACGGGGTGACGGAGGCACGGGACGGGGACGGGGTGTTCTTCCCGCTGCACGCGTATCTGAGCCGGGCGCTCGCCGCCGATCCGCGTGCCGCCACCGACCCGGACGCCCTTGTGCGCCTCGTCCACGACGGCGTCCTCGGCCACACCGGGGGCCATCTCGACGACGACACGACGATCTTCGTGGTGCGCCGCGGTACCGGTACGGGGCGTCCTCCCGGCGCCGACGCGGTCCCCTGACCGGAACCTCCCTGAACGGGGCGTTCCCACCCGGTACTTTCCCCCGTTTGCACGCGCAGCGGTTACGGTGCTGGATGGCGTACGTGATCGATGGGGAGGGAACGATGCCCGGAACCGTGCTGCTGCTCGCGGCCTCGCCCGTGGGCAAGGGGTGTCTGGTGGACGCGGCCTCCGTGCTTCCCGTGCTCGCGGCCGTCTCGCCCGAGGTGCTGTCCGGCACCGGCACGGCCAACGTCGTCGAACTGGCCGACCCCCTGGAACCGCAGGCCGTGCTCACGCGGCTGCGGGCGGCGGCCACCGCGCCCGGCCCGCTCACGGTGTACCTCACGGGACAGCTGCAACTCGACCGCAAGCAGCGGCTCGTGCATCTCGCGCTGGCCCGCACCACCCCGGCGACCGTGCGCTACACCGCCTTCCCCTGGCACTGGCTGGCCGAGGAACTCCGGCTGCGCGCCCCCGGGTCCACGACCCTGTTCCTCGATCTGCACGCCGACGCGGAGGTGTGGCGGCAGCTCGCGGGGCGGCCGCTGGGGGCCGGGCCCGGGGTGCGCGTGTACGGGCGGATCGCGCCGCCGCCGTCCCGGCGGGGCGTGGCCGTACCGCAGTACATGAAGGCGCTCGCGACGATATTGCGCAGCGGACAGCGCCCGGCGCCCGCGGTCCTGCACGAGCAGGTGCTGCTGCGCACGACGGAGTACGGGGACATCCTCCTGGCCCAGGACCCGACGGCCCCCGGCGGCGGCTCCCTGCCGGCCCCCCGCGCCGCCCTGCCGGTCCCGCCCGCCGTCCTGCCGTACCCGGCGGGCGACCTGGCGGACCCGCCCCCCGTCCTGCCGTACCCGGCGGGCGACCTGGCGGACCCGCCCCCCGTCCTGCCGCAGCCGGCCGGCGCGCCGCCCGCGGGGGCCGGGGTCTGCGAGTCCGACGACCCTCATCTCGCCATCACGGCGGCCGTGCAGGACGGGCGGCATGCCGAGGCCGACGCTCTGGCCGCCCGCCGGGAGGAGGCCGCCCGGCGGGAGTTCGGGGCGGGCGCGGCGGAGGTGCTGCACTGGCGGGAGGTACGGGCCGACCTGGCGATGTTCGCCGGGGACGCGGCGCGGAGCTGCGCGACCTGGATGGATGTGGCCGAGGCGCGGCTGGCGGCGGGGCAGGAGGCGGACGACCCGGCGGTGGAGACGGCCGTCGACCGGGCCCACCACCAGTGGGGGCAGATCGGCGACCCGAAGCGGGCCGGTGAACTGGGACTGCGGCTGGCGGATTTGCGGAGCCGGGTGCCGGGGCGGCGGGCCGGGGCGCTGCGGCATGTGCGGGAGCATCTGGCCGAGTTGAGGTCGGCCCAGCACGTACCCGGTTAGCCGAGCCGGGCCGATGAGCCGTCGTTCCGTTCGTCGTAGATCGATGAGCCGTCGATCAGGGTGTGCGCCGGGCCGACCTCGGAGGGGGAGTTGTGCGAGGTCGCACCATTGATGCGCCCCCGCACGTCGATCACTTAAGCGGGCGCGGATCCGGATCGGATCCAGGGGTGATCAGAGGCTGATCCGAAACTCGTCAAGTCTCGGTAAAAAGCACCTCCCCTCGCCAACTGTTCACACCTCCTCCGCATCACAGGGGTGCCGGGAGCCGCACCCTGAACCACGCGCCGTCGCTGGACGGTTCGAGCAGGACCGTGCCGCCGTGGGCCGTCGCGATCGCGGTGACGATGCTGAGGCCGAGTCCGCTGCCCGGGGCCTTGGTCGCCTCGCCGCGGACGAAGGGCTCGAAGAGGCGGGCGCGCAGTTCCCGGGGGATGCCGGGGCCGTCGTCCATGACCTCGATGACGCGGTAGCCGTCCTCCGTGCCGAGGCCCAGTGTGGTGGTGGTGCCGGGCGGGGTGTGCACGCGGGCGTTGTTCAGCAGGTTGGCGACCAGCTGGTGGAGGCGGAGCGGGTCGCCGGTGACGGTGTGGTCGCCGGGGGCGAGGAGCAGCCGTACGGGGTGGTCGGGGTGGCAGTCCCGGGCGGCGGAGGCGGCGTCGCGGCAGAGCTGGGCCAGGTCCACGCAGGTCAGGTGCAGGGGCTGGCCGAGGTCGAGACGGGTCAGCAGGACGAGTTCGTCGATGAGGGTGCTCATCCGGCCGACCTCGGTGGCGATCCGGCCGAGCGCCTCCTGCCGCATGGGCTCGAAGGCGGGGTCGCCGACGCGGGCGAGTTCGGCGTAGCCGGAGATCGTGGTCAGCGGGTTGCGCAGCTCGTGGCCGGCGGCCGCCATGAACTCCCGCAGCCGGCGTTCCGTCTCCTGCCGTTCCCGCATCTCGCGGCGGCCGAGGCGGCGGGCGCCGAACAGGACGGTGGCCAGGAGGGGCAGGGCGGCGGTGGTCTCCACCTGGAGCAGGCGCTCGACGGCGCGCCGGTCCTCGGCGGTGGAGCGGGCGGTGACCACGTAACTGCCCGCGTGGGTGCGGCCGGCCAGCGGGACGCGGACCACTTGGGCGCGGTACGCCTCGCCGAACCCGGCGGGGTCGGACCGCGCCGCGTACGCCTTGAGCCGGCCGGGGTTCAGGGCGGGGAAGGCGGGCAGGCCCGCCGAGCCGGGGTAGCGCTCGACGACCCGGCCGCGCGCGTCGAGGACGAGGACGAGGGTGTTGCTGTCGAGGAGCGGCGGGGCGAGCGGGGCGGAGGACCGCCGGGACGTCCGGGGCGCGGCCGGACCGGGGGCGGCCGGGGTGGCGGTCTTCGACCGGGGTGTCGCCGCCGGACCAGGGGCGGCAGGGGTGGCGGTCTTCGACCTGGGCGTGGCCGCCGGACCGGGAGCGGCAGGGGTGGCCGGGGTGGCGGTCTTCGACCGGGGTGTCGCCGCCGGGTCCGGTCCGGCTGCCGTGGACGTTCCTGCCTCCGACCTGGACGACGGGCCCGGCGCCGACTGTCCGGGGGCTGCCGACGGCGGGAAGGCGAGGCGGCTGAACCGCTCTATCTCGCGGTCGGCGCGGCTGGTCAGGTGGTGGGCGAGGGTGTGCGCGGAGAGCGCGCCGACGGTGCCGAGGGTGGCCAGGGTGGCGATCAGCCAGAAGGCGACGGTGCGTCCGCAGGCGAGAGCGGGGCGGGCCGGGTGTTCGGGCACGGCGCGGCCGGCGTCCCGGCGGGGCTGTTCGCCGGGGGTGTCCGTCGCGAGGAGTCCGGCGGCCCTGATGGTCTCGCCCAGTCCGGTGAACCCGCTCATCCGTCCGCTCCTCGCCGGGGGCGGCGGCGCGCCCTTGTCCCGGCGCTCTCGCCGGCCCTCCTGCCGTGGGCGGCGTTCCCGCGTGCGCTCAGTTCGTGCACAGCTGGTAGCCCACCCCCCGGACCGTGCGTATCAGCGACTGGCCCGGTTCGCCCAGTTTGCGGCGCAAATAGTAGATGTACGTGTCGACGACACCGGAGCCCTCGTCGCGGTGGTTCCAGACGCGTTCCTGGATCTGCCCGCGGGACAGGACGCGGCCGGGGTTCTCCATGAGGTAGCGCAGGAGGGCGAACTCGGTGGTGGTGAGGTCGACGGGACGGCCGGCGGCCCACACCTGGTGGGCGTCCGCGTCGAGTTGGACCTCCCCGGCGCGCAGCCGGTTGCGGTCGGCGGCGGGCGGGGCGCCGCCCGCGCGGCGGAGCAGCGCGCGGACCCGTGCCGCGACCTCCTTCAGTTCGAAGGGTTTCGTGACGAAGTCGTCGCCGCCCATGTCGAGACCGCGCACCCGGTCGTCGACGCCGCCGAGCCCGGTGAGGAAGAGCACCGGTACCGCGTTGCCGCGCTCGCGCAGCGTCCGGCAGACCTCGAAGCCGCCGAGGTCGGGCAGGTTGACGTCGAGGAGGATCAGATCCGGGTCGTGGCGGGTGACGGCCTGGAGCGCCTGGCGCCCGGTGGCCGCGGGGATCACCTGGTAGCCGAGGAACTCCAGGGCCATGGTGAGCATGGAGCGGATCCCCTCCTCGTCGTCGACGACGAGGAGACGGCCCGAGTCCGAAGAGACAACAGAGGGCACAGGGGCGGTCATGTCCTGTTCCTTTGCGACCGTGACCTCAGATTGAGATCTCAAGTTTCGGCAGGGTCCGCGTATCCTCACACGTACCGGCAGGTAAGGGAGACCGCTTTCGGAATGATTCGGAATGACTCGTTCCTCACAGCGGGAACGGGAACCCTGCCTCCCCCTCATCCGTCCCCAACGCCCCTGAGCGCGCCCGGAGTTGATCCGGACGCGCTCGTGTGGTGATCGGGGGACGACGGGGCGTCAGCTGGTGAAGATGAAGTACTTCCAGCTGCCGTACGTGGTCGTGTTGACGTTGTCGCCGGAGGTGGTGTCGATGTACGCGGACCGGATCCGGAAACGCACCCCCGTGCTCGGGGTGCCGGTCAGCTCGACCGCGCCCACGCCGCCGGACTCCAGGGCGAAGTACTCCTTGCCCGTGGTGTGCCAGGCACCTTCGTAGTACCCCTGGATCTCCACCCGGTACTTGCGGCCCGGGTAGTACGTCATCCGCGTCGTGAACAGCGGGTCCACGGACTTGCGGAAGTAGTAGTAGGTGTGGCTCCAGGCGTAGTTGGTCTTGTAGTGGCGGCTCGGGGTCGTCGACACGCTGACCTTGGTGTAGACGCGGCCCGTCGCCGTGACCGGCTTGTAGCGGGCGTCGCCCGCGAACTTAGCCGTGAGCTTGGTGTCACGGGTCAGGTCGAGGGTGACCGACAGGTTGCCCGAGGAGTTCACGGTCCCCGACTTGACCAGCTTGTTCGGCTTGTCGGAGCCGTAGGGGTCGGCCCAGATCTCGACCGCGCGGTTCTTGTACGTGGTGCCGAGGTGCGCGGTGAACGTGACGTCCGCGCCGTACGCGTACGTGGTGCCGTTCTTGTCGAGCGTCAGGGTGGGGGTGGCGCGGGAGACCTCGACGGTGTCGGAGGCGTTCGCGGAGGCGTGCTCGGCGTCGCCCGCGTAGGAGACGGTGTACGTGACCGAGCCGCCGGCCGGCGGGGTGTCCTTGAAGGAGTACGTGCCGTCCGCGGCGACCGTGACCGGGGCGAGCACCTTGCCCGCCGGGGACTCCAGGTCGGTGCGGGTGACGGTGAGGGACGTGCCGGGGGCGAACGCGGTGTCCGAGGTCAGCTTGCCGGTGACCGTCAGCTCCTTGGCGCGGGTCGCCGTCGCGGGCGCGGCGACCGTCAGCGTCGTGGGCGCCGGGACGGTGTCGTCGAGGTCGCGCAGCGCGTAGCCGCCGGTGCTGGTGGCGACCACCGCGAACAGGTGCGACTCGTCGGGCGCGAAGGCGAGGCCGCGGGGCACGAGGGTGCCCGCGCCGGTGCCGTCGGCCGTGTCCGTGAAGTCGTAGACGTGCTCGGAGGTGGTGGTGCCCGGCTCGTAGACCCAGACGTCCGGCTCGTACATGCCGTCGATGCCCGCGGCGACCGTGCCGTCGGGGGCGATGCTGACGGCGTTCGGGTAGGCGTCGGTGGGGTACTTGCCGTCCGGCGTCAGGTCGGACGTCTTGTACACCTGCTGGTAGTACGGGGCGCCGCTGGCCACCACGAGGTGGGAGCCGTCCGGGGTGAGGGCGAGGTCGCGCAGGTTGCTCGCCACGTAGTCGTTGGTGTTCGGGCCGGTCGTCGTCTTCGCCGGCGTGCCGGACGACACGTCGTAGACGGCCACGGTGGCCGGGCTCACACCCTCGACGCCGGCCGCCAGGGTGTTCGGGGCGCCGGGCGTGGAGGCCAGGATGGGGGCCGTGTACCAGCCGCCGGCCTGCTTGAGGGTGACCACGGGGTCGGAGCCGGACACGTCCAGCGAGCCGATGTCGCCCTGGGCGGCGGCGCCGTAGCCGAACCACAGCTTGCCGCCGGCCCACGCCGGGTACTGGGGGTCGGTGCCCTCGCCCGTCGGGTACCGCTTCGCCTCGGTGACCGTCGCCGTGTCGATGGCCACGATGGAGTCGTCGCCCGGCACCGCCGCGTACAGCGTGCCCGAGTCGGGGGACAGTTCCAGGCCCTTGGCGCCGGGCAGCGACGCCACGGTGCCGACGACCTGGCCCGCGTAGTCGGTGGCGACGACCTTGCCGCCGGCCGGGTCGGAGACGAAGACCCGCTGGTGGGCCCCGTCGACGACGATGTCGCCCGTCGACTGCACCGGCAGCGGGGTGCTGGTGTCGGCCGCGGCGGGGGTGGCCCCGGTGACCGCGAGCGCGGCCGAACTGAACAGAACGGCCAGTGCGGTGGCCGTTGGAAGGGTGCGTCTGCGCACGTGTTTCGAACCCCCCGGAACGAAAGCGAGAAAGCGGCCCGAGTACCTGGGCGGTACACGGACACATTGAGCGAAGACTAGATCAAGCCACTGACACGGGACCCACAGGGGCGTCCCGAACCCCGCTACGTCCGCTGGTGCCGAGGTGGAGAGGCTGCCGAGCGGCGTTTTCCGGACAGGGAACTCGGGGCCGCGTCAGCTGGTGAAGATGAAGTACTTCCAGGCGCCGTACGTCGTCGTGTTGACGTTGTCGCCGTTCCTGTCGTGGTACTCGGAGCGGAAACGGAAGCGGACGTTCGTGCTCGGGGTGCCCGTGAGCGTGACCGCGGAGACACCGGACGTGGAGAGCGGGAAGTACTGCGCACCCGCGTCCCGCCAGGAGCCCTGGTAGTAGGCCTGGAGCTGGAGGAACTGCTGGCGGCCCGGGTAGTACGTCATCGTCGTCCTCAGGACCGGGTCCTTGGACTGGCGGATGTAGTGGTAGGTGTGGTTCCACACCGACCGGGTCGTGTAGTACCCGCTGACCGAGGTCGAGATCCTGACCTTGGTGTGGATGGTGCTCGTCGCCGTGACCGGCTTGTAGCGGGCGTCGCCGGCGAACTTGGCGGTGAGCTTGGTGTCACGGGTCAGGTCGAGGGTGACCGACAGGTTGCCCGAGGAGTTCGCGGTCCCCGACTTGACCAGCTGGTTGGGCTTGTCGGAGCCGTAGGGGTCGGCCCAGATCTCCAGCTTGCGGTTCTTGTACGTGGTGCCGAGGTGCGCGGTGAACGTGACGTCCGCGCCGTACGCGTACACGTTGCCGTTCTTGTTGAGCGTGAGTGAGGGCGTGGCGCGGGAGACCGCGACGGTGTCGGAGGCGGAACTCGTCGTGTGGTCGGCGTCGCCCAGGTAGGAGACCGTGTACTTCACGGTGCCCCCGGAGGGCGGGATGTCCTTGAAGGAGTACGTGCCGTCGGCAGTGACCGGCACGTCCGCGAGGGCCTTGCCCGACGGGGACTCCAGGTCGGTGCGGGTCACCGCGACGGTGGTCCCGGCGGGGAACGCGAGGTCCGAGCTCACTTTGCCGGTGACCGTCAGTTCCTTGGCACGGGTGGCCGTGGCCGGTGCGTCGACCGAGACGGTTGTCGCCGCCCTGGTGGGGTCGGTCAGCGCGCGCAAGGTGAAGGAGCCGTCCTCGTCCTTGGTGATCACGAACAGGCGGGACTCGTCGGGTGTCCAGGCCAGGCCGCCGGGCACGACCCGGCCGTTGCCGGCGCCGTTGCTATCGCTGAATGTGTGCGTGCGGACAGGTGTGGTCGCGTGGGGTTCGTAGAGGTAGACGACCGGGTCGCTCCAGTGGTCGACGCCTGCCGCGATCGTGCCGTCGGGTGCGATCTCGACGGCCGTCGGCCAGTAGGTGCTCGGGTAGATGCCGTCGGGGGCCAGATCTGACGTCCTGAACGCCTGGTGGTGGAACGGGGACTCGCCGGCCGTGACGATCTGGGAGCCGTCGGCGCCGAGCGCGAGGTCCCGCAGATTGCCGCCGACGGAGTCGACGGCGTTCGGGCCGCTCGCCGTGCGGGTGGCCGTGCCCGAGGACACGTCGTAGACCGCCAGGGAGAACGGGCTGACGTCCTTGACGCCCGCCACCAGTGTGTGGGGTGCCCCCGGGTGGGTCGCCAGGACCGGCGCCGCGGACCAGGGGTGGTTCGGGTCCTGGTTCAGTGTGATCACAGGGGAGGCGGCGGACGGATCGAGCGAGCCGATGTCGCCCTGGTCGGCGGTGCCGTAGCCGAACCACAGCTTGCCGCCGGCCCACGCCGGGTACTGCGGGTCGGTGCCCCCGCCCGTCGCATAGCGCTTGACCTCGGTCAGGGTCGCCGTGTTGACGGCGACGATCGCGTCGGCGCCGGGCACCGCCGCGTACAGCGTGCCTGAGTCGGGGGACAGCTCCAGACCTCTGACACCGGGCAGCGAGGGCACGGTCTTCACAGTCCTGCCCGCGTAGTCGGTGGCGACGATCTGGCCGCCGAGCGGGTTGCTGACGAAGACTCGCTGATGGACGGCGTCCACCACGATGTCACCGACCGACGTGACCGGCAGTTCGGCGTAGGCCGCCGCGGGAGAGGCCGCCCCCATGGTGAGCGTGGCCGAACTGACGAGGACGGCCAGCGCGGTGGCAGCCGGAAGAGTGCGCATACGCACGTGTTCGAACCCCCCGGAACGCGGAACGAGAGAGCGTCGCGTGTTCCAGGGCGGTACACGGGCGCATTGCGCGAAGACTAGATCAAGCCATCGGTCGGGTTTCCGGAGGGGGCCCTCAGGAGTCCCCACGGAGTCCTCCTTTGCTCTCCAGCTCGCCATGAACTGCGGTTTTGCGCCCTTGCAGTCGTCGGTTCATGTCGACCCCGCACGGTTGTCTCTGGGTGTATTTCGAGACACACCCCGGGCTCTTCGCCAGCTGTCGACGGCCCATGTCCCGTGATGCGCAAGCCGGTTCGAGGGCACAGGCAACCTACGGATTCCGTTTCGCCTCCTCCGTGGCGTGAGGCGCTTCCGGTACGGGTGGGGCGCCCGCGTTCGAAGCGTGGGGAGGGACCCTTGAACCATGCCCGGCGAACCGGTGTCGCCGCCGTGGTCGTGCTCGCGGCACTGGCGGGAGCACCCGGGGCGGCGCAGGCCCGGCCGCCGTCGGTGACCGAGGCGTCGGCGACGGCCTCGGACGGAGGGCTGCCGCCGGGGTGGCGTGTCACCGGTGAAGGGGCGGAGCGGGAGCTGGTCTGGCGGTCCGAGCGGACCGTGCCCATGGGTGACGCCCGGGTCGAGTTCCACGCCGGAGACCGGCTGCTCGGTGTACCGAGGGCGGCGGCCGACGGGCGTACGTTCCGGCTCGCCCTCGACCAGGACACCCCGCTGGAGGACCTCCGGGTGCTCGCGGCCGGGCGGCGGCTGGACGCCGGGACCGGCAGGGCCGACGGCTCCGGTGACGGCGGCGGCTCCGGTGGCGGCGGGAGCGCCGCGCCGGACGAGGGGCGACTTCCGGCCCAGCCCTCGGCGAACGCCGTCGACCCCGGCAAGCCGGGCCCGTACGGCACGGTCTCCGGCGAGTACGACCTCCCCCCGGTGAAGCTGCCCGGCTTCGCCCAGCCGGTCGAGATGCGGGCCGTCGTCGTCGCGCCGAAGGGCGCCACCGGCAAGCGGCCGCTCGCGCTGTTCCTGCACGGCCGGCACGGCACCTGCTACAAGCCGGGCGGCGACGACGTGAGCGGCGACTGGCCCTGCCCGGCCGGCCAGAAGGCGATCCCCAGCTACAAGGGCTATCTGCGCGACCAGAAGCTGCTCGCCTCCCAGGGCTACATGACGGTGTCGATCTCGGCGAACGGCATCAACGGCCAGGACGGTGAGGCCGAGGACGGCGGCGCGCAGGCCCGCTCCTCGCTGGTGCGCCAGCACCTCGCCAAGTGGGCCGACTGGACCGCCCACCGGCGCGACGCCCCGGCCGTGGTGCGCGACGCGCCCGAGACCGACCTCGCCCGTGTCCTGCTCGTCGGCCACTCGCGCGGCGGCGAGGGCGTCAACCGGGCCGCGATGGACAGCCTCTATCCGGCACCCGCCGCGCAGGACGGCTACCGCGGTCCCGTCCGCTGGAAGATCCGCGGCACCGTGCTCATCGGGCCCACGATCTTCGGCCACAACCCCGTCGCCGACGTCCCGTCCGTGACGATCCTGCCCGGCTGCGACGGCGACGTCGCCGACCTCCAGGGCGAGGTGTACGTGGACGGCACGCGCGGCGTCAGCAAGGGCAAGGCCCTGCACAGCGCCGTGTACGTCGTGGGCGCCAACCACAACTTCTTCAACAGCGAGTGGACGCCCGGCCAGGCCCAGGCGCCCGCCGACGACGACTTCTGGGAGGACCCGGACGGCCACCACCGGGACAAGGTGTGCTCCCCGCGCAGCCGCACCCGGCTCACCGCCGGCCAGCAGCAGAAGGCCGGCGCCACCTACACGGCCGCCGCGGCCCGGCTGTTCGTGGCGGGCGACGACCGGGTCCGCCCGCTGCTCGACGGCTCGAACCGGCGCGCCCCGTCGGCCGACCCGGCCAGGGTGCTCACCCACGCCGTCGGCGCCCGCCGCACCGGCGGGTTCCTGCCCGACAACGGGGTGAAGGTGACCGGCGGCCGGCTGTGCGCCGCGGTCGACCCGTCCCCCTCCAGGGTCTGCCTGAGCAGGAAGGTCAAGGGGGCGTCCCCGCACTTCGCCTGGTGGCAGTCGGAGAAGGAGACCGGGCGCGGCGCCGTCGCGATGAAGTGGTCCGCGGCGGGCAGGGCGACGAAGGTCACCCCGGCCCAGCCGGTGTCCCTGTCCGGTGCCACGCATCTGGCGCTGCGGGTGATCGTGCCGCCGAACACCTCCGGCACCGCACTGGACGTGTCCCTCACCGACTCCACCGGACGCCGCGCGAAGCTCGGCCGGGTGAAGGCCGACGGGCTGCCCGGCACCGAGCGCACCGCCTCCTACTGGGCGCGGGAGCTACGGGTGCCGCTGACCGCGGCCGGCCGCGGCGGATTCGACCTCAAGCACGTCAAGTCCCTCACTCTGACCCCGCGGTCGCGCTCCGGGCAGGCCTGGATGATGGACGCCTGGGGCTGGGCGCCGGGCACCCCGGCGGTCACCGCCGCCGCCCTGCCGCGCGTCGACATCGGCCGGCTCAGGGTCAAGGAGGGCGACTCCGGCACCCGCACCTACCACGTCCCCGTCGCGGTCTCCGGGCACGGCAGCGGCAAGGTCCGCTTCTCGGTCCTGGACCGGGACACCGGACGCACCGTGGACAGAACGGTCACCGTGCGGCCCGGGGTGAGCCCCATCGACGTGCCGGTCGTGGTCAAGGGCGACACCCGCTTCGGTGGCGAGGAGTACCACTCCCTCCTCGCCAAGGCCGTGCGCGGCGCGGTCGTCGGCACGTACGCGGGCGGTGTCGTCGTGGAGGACGACGACCCGGCGCCCGTGATGGCGCTGAAGCCGGTGGCCGGCCGGGTGACCGAGGGCGAGAAGCTGACCTGGCGGGTGACGTTCTCGGCGCCGGCCGAGGTGGACCTCCACCAGGAGGCCCGGGTGCTGCCGGTCACCGAGGGCGTCGAGCTGTCCACGAAGGACGTGGACCCGCGCTGGCTGGGGAGCTTCGATGAGCTGCCCGGCCCGGAGCGCCCGTTGTCGCAGGCGGGCGGCCTGTGGATCACGTTCTACGTCCGGGCGGGGCGCACCTCCGCCGACGTCGCCGTCCCGACGGTGAAGGACCGGGTGACCGAGCCGGCCGAGTCGCTGCGTCTGGCGCTGACCGGCTGGGACGGCGAACCGCTGCCGGGCCTGGAGTCGACGGGGACGGTCGTGGACGCCTCGTAGGACACGCGTCCGGAACGCGGAGGGGGCATGGACCAGGTGATGGTCCATGCCCCCTCCGCCGTGCTCGGCCCGCGGACCGGGCGTGGCGCGTCAGCTGGTGAAGATGAAGTACTTCCAGGCGCCGTACGTCGTGGTGTTGACGTTGTCGCCGGAGGTCGTGTCGTGGTACTCCGAGCGGAACCGGAAGCGGACGTTCGTGGTCGGGGTGCCCGTGAGCGTGACCTCGGAGACGCCGGACGTGCCGAGCGCGAAGTACTCCGAGCCCGCGTCCCGCCAGGCGCCCTGGTAGTACGCCTGGAGCTGGAGGCGCTGCTTGCGGCCCGGGTAGTACGTCATCGTCGTCTTCAGGACGGGGTCCTTGGACTGGCGGATGTAGTGGTAGGTGTGGTTCCACGCCCACTGCGTCTTGTAGTAGCCGCCGATCGAGGACGAGATCCTGACCTTGGTGTAGACGGTGTTGGTGACCGTCCTCGGCTTGTAGCGCGCGTCGCCCGCGAACTTCACGGACACCTTGGTGTCCCGCTTCAGGTCGAGGGTGACCGAGAGGTTGCCCGAGGAGTTCACCGTGCCGGACTTGACCAGTGTGTTCGGCTTGTCGGAGCCGTACGGGTCGGCCCAGATCTCCAGCTTGCGGTTCTTGTACGTCGTCCCGAGGTGCGCGGTGAACGTGACGTCCGCGCCGTACGCGTAGGTGTTGCGGTTCTTGTTGAGCGTCAGCGTGGGCGTGGCGCGGGAGACCTCGACGGTGTCGGAGGCGGAGCCCGGCGCGTGGTCGGCGTCGCCCGCGTAGCGCACCGTGTACTTCACCTTGCCGCCGACGGTCGGGGTGTCGGTGAAGGAGTACGTGCCGTCGGCGGCGACCGTCACGTCCGCGAGGGCCTTGCCCGAGGTGTTCTCCAGGTCGGTGCGGGTCACCGTCAGCTTCACCCCGGCCGGGAGCGCCGCCTTCGAGGTGACCTTTCCGGTGACGGTGAGCTGCTTGGCGCGGGTGGCCGTGGCGGGCGCGTTCACGCTGATGGCGGTGGTGGCCTTGGTGGGCGCCTCCAGCACACGCAGCGAGTACACGCCCTCGTCGTTGTACGTCACCGCGAACAGGCGGGACGCGTCCGGCACCCAGGCCAGGCCCGAGTCGGGCAGTTCGTCGCCGCCGCTGCTGCCGCCGGTGTTCGGGAAGTCGTACTCCCGGACCGAGGTGGTGGAGCCGGGCTTGTAGACGTAGATGTCCGGCTCGTAGATGCCGTCGATACCCGCCGCGACCGTGCCGTCCGCCGCGACGGCGACCGAGTTCGGGTAGGTGTCGCTGGCGTAGGTGCCGTCCGCCGTCAGGTCGGAGGTCTTGAACACCTGGTGGTGGTACGGGGCCCCGCTCGCCACGATGACGCGCTGCCCGTCCGGGGTGACCGCGAGGTCGCCCATGTTCGAACCACCGGTGTCCACGGCCGCCGTGCGGCTCGCGGTGCCCGACGCGACGTCGTACACGGCGAGCTTGCTGCCGCCGGTCTCGCCCGCGAGCAGGGAGCCGGCGCCGGGCGCC
The DNA here is from genome assembly GCF_055573455.1 of Streptomyces sp. NPDC030183. Taxonomy (NCBI): domain Bacteria; kingdom Bacillati; phylum Actinomycetota; class Actinomycetes; order Kitasatosporales; family Streptomycetaceae; genus Streptomyces; species Streptomyces sp. NPDC030183. The sequence goes on along the minus strand of NZ_JBVIBK010000014.1, from coordinate 149,670 downwards.
GCGTCCAGGATCGGCGCGTAGTACCAGAGGTGCGTGGTGTCCTGGTCGAGCGCGACCACGGGCTGCTCACCGGACAGGTCCAGCGAACCGAGGTCGCCGCTGCCGGCCGCGCCGTAACCGAACCAGACCTTGCCGCCGGCCAGCGCGACGCTCACCGGGGCGTCGCCCACGGTGTAGCGGGCGGACTCGGTGTTCGTCGCCGTGTCGACGGCCACGACGGCGTCCGCGTCCCGTACCGCCGCGTACAGCGTGCCGGAGTCCGCGGACAGCTCCAGGCCCTGGACGCCGGGCAGGTTCGTCAGCTGCTTGACGACGATGCCGTGGAAGTCGGTGACGACGATCTTGCCGCTGTGCGGGTCGCTGATGAAGACCCGCTGGTGGACGCCGTCCACCGCGATGTCCGCGCTCGACGCGACCGGAAGGACCATGGTGCTGTCGGCCGCCGCCGGGGCGGCCGTCCCGACCGCGAGCGCGGCCGAGCTGAAGAGGACTGCCAGCGCGGTGGCAGCCGGAAGAGTGCGGATACGCACGTTTTCGAACCCCCCGGAACGAAAAGCGAGAGAGCGCCGCGTATGTCTGTTCGACTCGCGGGCGAGTGAGCGAAGACTAAGTCACGCCTCTGACAGAAGCGGCACGGGGGGTCATTCCCGTTTTCGACCACGTACCTGTGCTCGCGTGGTTACGCTCGGTGCATGTCGAACGTACGCCGACTGGACCCCAGTGCCTCGCCGTTGGACTACTTCGGCTCGGAGCTGCGCCGCCGCAGAGAGGAGGCGGGCCTGACGCAGGGGGACCTGGGCTCAACGATCTTTTGCACGGGTTCCTTGGTGGGGCAGATCGAGACGGGCAACAAGGTCCCGACGAGGGAGTTCGCGGAGCGCCTGGACGCGGCGCTCATGACGGACGGGTTCTTCTCGCGGTTGGTGGGGCTGGTGCTGCGCAGCCAGTTGCCGACGTGGTTCCAGCCGTTCGCGGAGATGGAGGCGAGGGCGACGTACGTCTCCACGTACCAGTGTCAGCTGGTGGACGGGCTTTTCCAGACCGAGGCGTACGCACGCGCGGTGCTGGGCGTGGAACAACGGGACAAGCTCGACGAGATGCTCGCGGCGCGGATGGAGCGCCAGCGCATTTTGCGGCGGGCGCAACCACCGATCTTGTGGACGGTGCTGGACGAGGCGGTCCTGTACCGGGAGATCGGCGGCCGAGCGGTCATGCGGGAACAGCTGGCCCACCTGCTCGGCTTCTTCGGGCGTCCCTGGACGGAGCTACAGGTGCTCCCGTTCTCGGTCGGCCAGCACGCCGGCATGATGGGGTCCTTCACTCTTCTGCGGTTCGACGACGACCCTGACCTCCACTACAGCGAGAGTTACGACCAAGGCCATATGACGGCCAATCCGCAAGTAATCAGGGAGCGTTCGGTCGGTTACGCTCGCTTGCAGGCCGAAGCACTCTCCCCCAGGGAGTCGGCGGCGTTGATCGCCCGTGTGATGGAGGACCGCTATGAGGAGCAGCCCGGATCTGACGCGCACTCAGTGGCGTAAGTCGTCGTACAGCGGGAGCAGCGGCGGCCAGTGCGTCGAGTGCGCCCCCCTCGGCACCGCCCAGTGGCGTAAGTCCTCCCACAGCGGCAATACCGGCGGCGAATGCGTCGAAGTAGCCCCCCTCACCCCTCACATAGCCATCCGCGACTCCAAGAACCCCGGCGGCGGCACCCTCACCCTCTCGGCCGCGGCCTTCTCCGTCTTCCTGGGCCACGTGTCGTCCGGCGGTCAGCAGCCGTAGCCGCAGCCGTAGCCGAGGTCGGACGGGGAGCGGGCCGCCCGCGTCGTCGGGGGCGGCCCGCTGCTCGTCAGCTGTCCTCGCCCGCGCGGCGCCGACGCGCGAAGTAGATCGCGGCCGCACCGATCGCCACGACCGTGGCGCCCGCACCCGCGATGAGCGGCGTGCTGCTGGACCCGCCGGTCTCGGCGAGACCACCGTTCGTCTTCGGGTCGTTCGCCTCCTCGCCCTTGTCCGAGTCCCCGTCCGTGCCGGTGCCGGGTGTGGCCGACTCGGTGGGGCTCGGGGACGCGCCGGGACCGGGCGCGTCGCTCTTGGTGATCACCGACGCGAACGCCCCCGCGATCACCTTGTGGCCCTCGGCGTTGGGGTGCGGGTCCTTCTTCGTGCACGCCCAGGTCAGCTGGCAGATCTTGGCCACGTTCGCCGGCACCTCGCCCACGCCCGGCACGTTCACCTGGGTGGTGAAGTCGTCCGAGGAGAACGCCGCGGCCACGTCCGCCACCTTGAAGCCGGTGGACTTGTACACCTGGGTGATCCCGGTGTTGGCGGCCTTGATCAGGGGCGCCGACTCCTTGGCGGCCTGCTGCCCCGCGGGGCCCTGTGCCCAGGCCGCCAGGAACGGGTTGTGGTACGTCGAGCCCACGAACTGGGTGTTCTTGCCGCCGGCCTGGCGGAGCGCGCCCGTGATCTGGGCGAGGTTCTTCGCCATGCTCTGGCTGCGGCTGTTCAGGCACGCGCCGTCGAGGGTGCCGACCGGGCTGACGCAGTTGAGGAGGATGTCGTTCGCGCCGACGCTGAGGGTCACGTAGGCGACCTTGCCGCGGTGCTGGGCCATGGCCTTCACGGCGGCGTCCAGCTGGGACTTGGCGTTCGGGTAGTCGCACTTGCCGCCGCTGATCAGGGACTCGGTGGTCTCAGCGGTGCAGCCGAGGCGTATGTGCTTCAGCCCGGGGGTGCGCTGCTTGAGCTGCGCGTACAGCTGGTCGGTGTAGGCGGCGTCGGTGTCCTTGTCGACGTCCGGCTGGTATCCGGAGGCCAGGGAGTCGCCGAGCGAGATGTAGTACGTGGCGTCCTGGCTGTCGGCCGCCTCGTCGGCGGTGGCGAGACCGGGCGTGCCCAGCGCGATCGTCAGGGCGGCGACGGCGACAGGGGGGCCGAAGCGCCGAAGGGATCTCTTCACTTGGGTGTGCTTTCTGGTGATGGGGGGGTGAATACCCGAGGAGCGGGGTGAAGCTCGCTGGAAGCAGCGAAACTGGGCCGCTACGGTTTCCGGGTACCCGAATGTGGACTTCTTGTGAAGGCCAGGGGGAGAATGTCTCCTGGTCCGCAGCCTGTTTGACTCGGACGTCGGAGACGCGGCGTCAATCTAGCAGTGTTGTCACCGAATTCGGTATGGGGAAAGGACAAGTAGAAGGTCACGACGACACGTGTAATCACCAGAAAGTCCCGACGGGGCGGGAATTGGTGACCGGACCCGTCGGTAGCCATTCACTGAGTGATCGACCGGGCGGCGAAAGTCCTCGCGAACGTCCGTCACCTGCGCGGGAGCAGTGCTTGGTCTGTTGTTCGACAAGTCGACTAAACGCCGGCTCCTCATGTTCGACTGGTCGAATGAAGCGGATTGCGGAATAGCGCCGTTGAGGTCAATGCGGTCCACCCATTCCGCGGAGTCGGAACGCGTGGCGCATCGTTCCCGCCATCGAGTGCTGTGCTTCAACTCATCCCGTACTCAGGTGAATTCACGGTCCGACAGATAACCGGTCCCGCAGTTTCAGCCGACCGTGGTGATTGGGGGAGGCCGGTGGCGGCGAACGACCGCGCACGCCTCCGGCGTTCCCCGGCGCCGTGCTCGATGCCGGTGGGGGCTCCGGTGCCGCGACGTAACCGAGCGCAGAGTCAGCCGGCCGAGGGATCCGACGTCGGCGGTAGGTAGGTTCTCCTCTGGTCAAGTGAAGGGGGAGAACGCGTGCGTGAGGCCGTGGTGACGGAGGCCGGGGACCGGATTCGGTGGGTGGAGTGGGCGGGGGCCGAGCCCTGCCGGGTGTATGTGCACGGGCTGGGGGCCGCGTCGGGGCCGTACTTCACGGCCGTGGCCGCGCACCCCTCGCTCTCCGGGCGGCGGTCGCTGCTCGTCGACATGCTGGGGCACGGGATCAGCGACCGCCCGGCGGACTTCGACTACTCCCTGGAGGCGCACGCCGACGCGCTCGCCCGGGCGCTGACGGCGGCGGGGGTCGCCGGTGCCGAGCTGGTCGCGCACAGTATGGGCGGCTCCGTGGGGATCGTGCTGGCGTCCCGGCACCCGGACCTCGTGTCGAGGCTGGTGCTGGTCGACTCCAACCTCGATCCGCTCACGCCCGCCCACGGCGTCGTCGGCAGCAACGGCATCGCCGCCTACTCCGAGGAGGAGTTCCTGTCCGGCGGCCGGGAGGAGTTCGCCGAGCGGGCCGGCGCGCGGTGGTGGGCGACGATGCGGCTGGCCGGACCGGAGGCGCTGTACCGCAGTGCGGTCGGGCTCGCCCGGGGCACGCGCCCCACCATGCGTGAGCTGCTCCTGGGCCTGACGATCCCGCGTACGTATCTGTACCCCGAGGCGGACGGCCCCCTCCCCGGCGCCGACGCCCTCACCGCGTCCGGGGTGGGCGTCGTACCCGTCCCGGACTGCGGCCACAACGTCATGCTCGACAACCCGGAGGCGTTCGTACGGGCGACGGCGGCGGCGCTGACCGGCTGACGCGCCCGCTGCCGGTCAGGCCGTGGACCTCGGCCGCGACGCGCCGCCGCCCCGCGCGCGCAGCTCCTCGTTGATGCGCTGGGCCTCCTCCAGCTGGTCCTCGAGGATGACGATGCGGCAGGCGGCCTCGATGGGGGTGCCCTGGTCGACGAGTTCACGGGCCCGGGCGGCGATGCGCAGCTGGTAGCGGGAGTAGCGGCGGTGACCGCCTTCGGAGCGCAGCGGGGTGATCAGGCGGTGTTCGCCGAGGGCGCGGAGGAAGGCGGGGGTGGTGCCGAGCATCTCGGCGGCCCGGCCCATCGTGTAGGCGGGGTAGTCGTCGTCGTCGAGATTGTCGGTGAGGCGGGAACTGGCAGGGGGCATAGACCTCTTCTTTCGGAGAACACGTCGGGGGGCTCGGGCGCCGTACGGCACCCGAGCCCCGAGCTTCTACCACCATCTACCGGCGCGCTGCGCCGGTCTTCTGTATCCGCAGGGTCCGCCTGGGAGGGCGGGACTGCGGGGATCGCGGATGCGTGACCGGGGACCACCTTCCAATCCGGGGCCTGCGGTGACCCGGGCGGACTTCTTCCTCGCCCGGGCGATCCTGATGGCGTCTGCTCCTTACCTTCGATTGCACGGTCGTACTTCTGGATGACGCGGTACTGCTTGACCTGCTCGCACGGCAGTTCATGTCTGCCGTGCCCTCTTCGACTCAAGGGGTACGGGAAAAACGGTAGGACGTTGCCGGGAAAATGTCTACTGCGGCGGCTGCAGATTTTCGGAACAAGGTCAGGGGAGTCTTTCTGTCGGTCAGCTGTTCGAAGGCTTCTCCCTGGGTGCTGCCGGTCTACGCCGAGAGCGCCGTCACCTCCGACGGCACCGCCGAGCGCGACCGCGAGAAGAAGATCCAGGGCTACGCCCGCGCCGGGATCCCGCTCTACCCGCTGATCGACAGGGAGGCCGGGGAGGCGGGAGGCGGTCATCCGCTCCGAGCCCTCGGCGGACGAGTACGCCAAGAGCTCCCGGTGCAAGCTCGGGCTCACCGTGTCTCTGCCCGCGCCCCTCGGGTTCGCGCTGGACACGGCGGAGTTCTGAGCGGCCGGAGGGCGCCCCCGGTGCCGTACCCCGTCCGGCTCAGCGCGGGACGGCGCCGGCCAGGGTCATCAGGGCCGCCACCGCCAGCAGCGCGGCGGCCAGGGGACGGGCGAGGCGGGTGAGGAGTTCTCGGAGCACGGCGACCTCGCAGCGGCTGCGGCGGCAGCGGGGGCGACTGCCGGCGATGGGCTGAGTGGCTGGGTGGCTGGGTGGCTCAGCGGCGGAGGGTGCGGGGCTGACCGCGTGGCCGAACGCGCACAGCGCGTCGCTCAACGTAGGACTTGGGCCTGTGAACGGCAAGAGGCACGTGAGCAGTTGGGGTAAAGCGGCCGGCATAAGCCGGCTTACTGGCATGCTTACGTCATGGCAGGTATGGCCGAGCGTGACGACCCCGAGGTCATAGGGCGCAGAGTGCAGCGACTGCGGACGGAACGCGGCCTCACACAACGGCAGTTGGCGGAGCCCGCGTACACCCCCGCGTACATCTCCACCCTGGAGTCCGGACGCGTCCGCGCCTCGGAACCCGCCCTGCGGCATATCGCCGAGCGGCTCGGCGTCGGCTACGAGGAACTGGCCACCGGACGGCCCGCCGGCTTCGCCACCGAACTGCGGCTGCGGCTCACCGGCGCGCAGCGCACCCTCGGCACCGGCGCCACGGAGGCCGCCGCCGAGTGCTTCGCTTCCGTGCTCGCGGAGGCCGACGAGCACGGACTGGTCGCGGAACAGGCCGACTCCCTGCTGGGCCTCGGCGAGTGCGCGCTGGAGACCGGCGACCTGGACACCGCCCGGCTCCGCTTCGAACAGGCCGAGCGGCGGCTCGGTGACGCGCCCCTCCCCGCCCGCGTCCCCGCCCTGCGCGGCCGCGCCGTCGCCCACTACCTCGCCGGCGAACTCCGCTACTCCTGCTACCTGTTCGAGTCCACCCTCGACGAGCTGAACCGCAACGGCCTGCACGATCCCGACGCCCTGCTCCTCCTCTACACCGGCGTCATCGCGCCCTACATGGACATGGGCGCCCACGCCCGCGCCGCCCAGGCCGCCGAGCTGGCCCTCGCCCTCGCCCCGCGGTCCGGCGACCCGGCCCTCGTCGCCCGGATGCACCGGTCCGTCGCCCGCACGATGATCGCCGAGGGGCGGATCGCCGAGGCCGACGCGTCCCTCGCCAAGGCCGCCGAGCTGTACCGGCAGCTCCAGATCCGCACCGAGCTGGCCAACTGCCACTGGATGCGCGGCTACCTCCACGCCCAGAACGGCGACTACGAACGCGCCGAGGCCGAGCTGCGCGAAGCCCGCCGCATGCTCTGCGCCAAGCGCGCCGCCCTCTACACCAGCCAGGTCGCCGTCGAACTCGCCGACGTCCTGCACCGCCGCGGCAAGTCCGAGGAAGCCGCCGAGCTCCTCCGGGAGGTCCTGGCCGACCTCCACTCCGAACGCGGCGCCCTGCACTCCGCCGCCGCCCACCGCCTCCTCGGCATCATCGCCGAGGACGCCCGGGACACCGAGGCAGCCGAGGAGCACTACGTCCGCGCTCTGAGCCTGCTGGAGCGGGCGGGAGCGGCGGGCGACCTCGCCGACCTGTGCCGGCTGCTGGGCGACCTCTTCCGCCGGACGGGGCGGGTCGAGGCCGCGCTCGACGCGTACCGCACGGGCCTCGGTCACCGGACGGCCCCGGGCACCACCACCCTCGGGCCCGCCCCGGCCCAGCCCCCGCTCTGACGACAGGGCCTCGGCGCGGCCGTACCGCTGCCGTCGTCCGTCTCCCGTCAGTGTCCGAAGTCCATCTCCGCGATCACCTTGTCCTCGCCGTCGTAGATCGTGACCTTGCGCACCGGGTCCTCGAACTCCGTCGGGTCGGCGGTCTCCTTCGGGGCCTCCACCTGGCCGTACCAGACGCCCCAGCGGGTGTTGCCGCGCAGCCGCAGGACCGTGCCGTTGATCGCGGTGCCGTCGTAGGCCCGGATCTCCACGCGGGCGGCGGCCGTGCGGACGCCGTAGAAGAGGCCGGAGACGCGGTAGCCGCCGGAGGCCGAGCCGGAGCCCTGGAGGGAGATACCGGGCTCGGAGGTGTCGAGGTTGCCGTCGACGACGCTGCGGAACTCCTCCATCGGGGTCACGCCCGGCTCGGGCTCCGGTGTGATCCAGTGCTTGCCCTCCGCCGTGAGCCAGAACTCCGACCCGTCCTCGGCGGTGACCCGCTCGCCGGGTGCCAGGACGCGTACCTTCCCGGCGGGCGGCTTCGACGGGGGCGGCGAGGACCGGGTCGCGGCGGGGGCCGAGACCGGCGGTGCCATCGGCTCGACGGAGTCCGCGGGGCCGTCGGGGCGGAAGGCCAGGACGAGGAACGGGAGCAGCAGCAGGCCGCAGCCGGTGCTCAGCGCGGCCGCCCGGCGGCGCAGCAACCGCCGGCGGCCGTCGCGCCGGATGGCCTCCAGCGGTACCGGCGGCGGGGCGATGCCGCCCGCGGCCTCGGCGAACACCGCCCGCAACCGCCGCCCCGTCGCCTCGGCGTCACTCTCACTACCGGCCCCGGCCCCGGCACTGGCTTCGGCTCCTGCTTCGGCACCGGCACCGGTGCCGGTCGGGTCGTCTGTCCCGGTGGTCGGGTGGTTCATGGGCGGGCTCCGGGGACGGGCGAGCGGGGCGACGGGGGGAACGGGGCGGCGGCGGCCCGGCCGCCCTCGACCGGGGCGGCGGTGCCCCCAGCGGGGGCGGGGTCGCCCCGGCCGCCGTCGGTGGTCGCGGTGGCCGGGGGGTCGTCGGAGGTGAACGCCGGGTGGGTGCGCAGCGCGGCCAGGCCGCGGCGGACGTGGGTCTTGACCGTGCCGAGGGAGCAACCGAGCAGCTGGGCTGTCTCCGTCTCGCTGAGGTCCTCCCAGAACCGCAGCACCAGCACGGACCGCTGCCGCGCCGACAGCGCCGCCAACGCCTGGTCGAGCGCTGCCCGTTGGGCGACCGAGTCGGCGTGCCCGGCCTGCCGTTCGTGCACCCGCTCGGGCAGGAACGGGGTCAGCAGATGGGCCACACGTCTCTTGCGGACACGGCTGATGTTGTTGTTGACCAGCGAGCGCCGTACGTAGAAGTCGATGTCGTCGCGGGGTATGCGCCGCCAGCGGGCGTACACCTTGGCCAGGGTGGTCTGCACGAGATCCTCGGCCTCGTGGAAGTCGCCGGTCAGCATGTGCGCTGTGCGCACCAGACGGGGCCAGGCGGCGGTGGCGTACGCGGCGAAGTCGCCGTCCTCGGGCGATCCGGGTTTCTCGTGCGGCACGGACGACGGTCCTCGGGTCGGGAGCGTGGGGGAGCGTGCCGTGCGGGCGGGGAATGGTCGGTTCCCGCGCCCGCACGGTCACGTGGGTGTCGGTGCGCCCTGCGGGGCGCCTGGTCAGACCCCCGGGATCCGGAGCTGGGAGTAGACCCGGCCCTTGGTGTCGTAGACGGTGACGCCGCGCAGGAAGTCCTCGCCGCTGTCGTCGTCGGGCAGCGGGGTGGTGGCGTACCAGACGCCCCAGCCCGGCTTCCCGGCCAGCTCGATCAGCTTGCCGTGGACGATGCCCTCGCTCGTCCGCACCTGCACGCGGGAGGCGGTTCCCTTGCCGCCGTAGTAGATCCCGGAGAGGTGGTAGACACCCTCGTGGCCGCCCGCCTGGAGCGAGACGCCGGGCCGGCTCAGGTCGATGTTGCCGTCGACGACGCTGCGGAACTGCTCCATGTCGGGCAGGTCCGGCTCCACCCAGTGCTTGCCCTCGGCGGTGAGCCACAGCTCGAAGCCGGGCGCGGCGACGACGTGCTCACCGGGCTTGACGATCCTCGGCGTCGGCGCCTTCCTCGCGGCGGCGGCCGCCTCGGCCGCGACCGCCGTGCCGTGCGCCGTCTCCCCCCGCGAGACGGCGTACGACAGCGTCGGCGCCCCCGCCAGCAGCGTGGTCAGCGCTGCGACGGCGACGTACTTGTGCATCCGTGCCATGTGCATGAACGGACAACCCCCATAGATGTGCCATGTGGCTCTGTTGGTCTGACACCCCGTAAACCCCTGTGCCGCACGGGTCGGATGACACGCGGGGCGAAAAAGGTTCCGCACGGGGTTCCCGGCCCGGCGGTCAGTGGCGCACCGCGATGTGCCGGGCCGTGGAGAGTTTGCTCGGCCCCTCGTCCCGCACCCCCTCTCCGCTGTTCGAACAGCCCGCCAGCACCAGGGCGCCCAGCGCGCCGGCGGTCAGCACACGGACGAGACGTCGGCGTGTCCGCCCGGCTCCCGAGGTCATTGGTCCCCCCTGCGATGAGTCCTGCGTGTGTTTCGATGTCGGGCGTACGTGGCGTACGTCCGGGACCTGTACGCACGACGGGGGCGACCGGGTTGCACAGCGGCCCGGTGACATAGTCGATGACGGCGGGGACATGACCGAGGAAGAGTTCGACGCGTTCTACGCCACCGCGTTCCCCCGGCTTACCGGCCAGCTCTTCGCCTTCACGGGGGATCACGGCGAGGCGCAGGACGTCGTGCAGGAGGCGTTCGTCCGGGCCTGGGACCGGCGGCGGGAGTTCCTCGCGGACGGGGCGCCCGAGGCGTGGATACGGACGGTGGCGATGCGGCTCGCGGTGAGCCGGTGGCGGCGGGCGCGCCGCTGGCTGGAGCTGATGCGCCGCGACCCGCCCCCGGAGCACGCGCCCGGCCCGGAACCGGAGCGGGCGGTGCTGGTGGACGCGTTGCGAAGACTGCCGGAGGCGCAGCGCATGGCGGTCGTCCTGCACCATCTGTGCGATTTGAGTGTCGAGCAGGTAGCCTCCGAGACCGGTGCGCCCGTGGGCACCGTCAAGGCCAGGCTGTCCCGCGGCCGGGCGGCCCTGGCACGCGAACTGGCCCCCGGCGGGGGCGAGAAGGAGCACGGCCGTGTCCGATGAACTCACCCGCCGCCTGCGGGAGTTGGCCGAAGCCGCCGAGACGGCGCCGCGGATGCCCGGCGCCGGGATCCGTGCCGTCGCCGGACGCCGCCGGCACCGCCGCCGGACGACCGCGTTCCTCGCCGGGGGCTGCGCGGCCGCCACCCTGGCCGCCGTCCTCACGGGGCACGTCACCGGCGAGGGCACCGGCCACGGCGCCGGCCTGGGCGCCGAACAGCGCTCGTCGCCGCTCGAGAGCTCCGTACCCGCCCCCTCCCCCAGCCAGGGCGTCCCCTATGCCACGGTCGACCTGTCCCGCCGGGTGCTGGCCACGGAGGGCCGCGAACTCCCCGTATCCGTGGGCGCCGCGAGGACACCGACGCCGACGGGCCTGATGACCGTCACCGGGAAGAAGACCGTCCGGCTGGTCTCCGGCGGGACGGCGGGCCTCGACGACTTCTACGAGGTGCGCCTGCGCTGGGTCCTCGAACTGTCCCCGCTGGACAGGACGGGCACCCCGCCCGGCGAGAAGCCCGGCCCCCGGACCTATGTCGCCGCCGCCCTCACCGACCAGAAGGCGTCCGGCGGCTACGACGCCACCACCGGCTGGATCGCCCTCGGGCGCACCGACGCGGCCTGGCTCTACGAGCAGCTGCCCGAGGGCGCGGTGATCGAGATCGTCGCGTCGGCGGCGACACCCACCGCGGCCCGGACCACGGCCCCGTCCACGGCCTCGACCACGGCACCGTGAGCCCACCGTGACGCCACCCCCGCGACCGGGACACGCAAGAAAGGGGGGTGTGCCCGGCGCTCGGGACGCCCAGCACACCCCCAAGGGCCACCCCTAGAACTTGCCGTAGCGGCCCGTCAGGTCCGCCTCGGGGCAGGTCGCGGAGCCGATGAGGCACGCGGTGCTGCCGTGCTTGCGGGTGTACACCTTGGTGACCTGGCCACCGTCGTAGATGTAGATGAAGTGGTTCGGGTACAGCCGGTGCTTGCCGGAGCGGATCGTCCAGTTGCCGCTCTTGGTCATGTTGATGGTGAACGCGCCGGACGCCGCGCCCTTCACCCCGCCGAGGCCCTTGCAGAACGGGTTGGTGGCGTGGACGTTCATGCGGATGTCCACGGAGTTGCCGCTGCCGCCCAGCTTCTTCGCGTAGACGTTCTTGGCGCTGGCGGTCTTCTTCGCGACGAACTTGCTCGTCTTCTTCACATAGACGGTGGTGGGGTTGATGTGCTTGTTGGCCACCACCTTCTTGTCGCGCCAGGTGATGGTGGCGTGCAGGGCGAAGCGGAACTTGCTGGACTTCCAGTCGAAGTCGCTGTGGTTGTCGCCGCCGAACTTGAAGTTCTTGCCGTAGTCACAGCCGGCCAGCGGGGCGTCCACGTACTTCTGCGGGATGAAGCCCACCCACGTCAGCGTGGTCGTCGAGGCGGCCCCCGCGGCGGTGGCCCGCTCGACCGCCGCCTCCCGCATCCCCGTCAGCGACGAGGACTCCGGCACGGCCACCTTCACGCCGTACAGCTGGGAGCCCTTGGCGCCGCCCTTCGGCAGGATCGGGATGATCTGGTACGTGTACCGGGCGCCCGCCTCGACCGCGGTGTCGCGGAAGGAGGTCACCCCGGCGCCCAGGGTCGCGATGTCCTTGCCGTCGCGGGCGACGACGTACCGGGCGTCCTCGGCGTAGCCCTTCCAGGACAGCTCCACGAAGCCCTTGCCGGCGGCGGTGGTGACGCCCTCGCGGGCCATGGAGGAGTCGACGACCGCTGTCTCGCCGGCCGCGGACCTCACCACTGAGAAGCCCTGCGTCTTCAGCTTCCTGCTCTGCGCCGAGTCCGCCGCGAAGCCGGAGACGTCCTTCAGACCGGCGTCGGCCTTCGCGGACAGCGCGGACGCGGAGAACGCACCCGCGGCCGGCCGCGGGGCCGCCGTGTCCTGGCCGGCGAGCGCGGTCGCCTGGTAGGCGCCCGCGACAAGGGTGAGCGGAGCCACGGACAGGGCCGTTGCCTTCGCCAACCGGGAAAGCCGCATGTTTCTTCTCCTTCGTCCACTGCGATGACGCCGGCGCCCGTGGGAGGGACAGCCTTCGGGTGTCTCGTGTCAGGCGCCTGCCATGACCGTAGGTAAGGGAGGTGACGGTGCGTAAGTGGCTCCTGGGGCAGTGCCCTTGAGGGCAGTGCCCCTAAGGGCAAGGCGCCGCGCCGTGGGACGGGGCCGTCCGGCACCGCTCACCCGTACGTCCCCCTTCCGCTGGTGGGCCGGACCGGGCGGTGCTGCGGTAGAGCCAAACGCCCTGTTCCCGAAAGGCTCCGTCATGCGCCGTCGTACGCGTCCTCGTACGTCTCGTCGTACGCCCCGTACGTGCCGTGTCCTCGCCCCGCTCCTCGGCGCCGGGCTGCTCCTCGGCACGGTGACGGCCTGCGTGGCCGACCGGGCCGGGCCGCCGCGCGGCTTCCCCGAGGCCGCCGTCGACGAGGCCACGCTCCCCGCCTCGCCGACCGCCCGGTCCGCCCCCGCCCTCACCGACGCCCGCGCCCGCAGCGCGCTGCTCCGCGAGGGCGACCTCGGCGGCGCCTGGTCCGGCACCCAGGGCGCGGCGACCTGGCGGGACGGCCTCCTCAAGGGCCGCACCGACCGCCCCGAGTGCCAGGAACTCCTCGACGCCTTCTACGCCGAGGACCTGCTCGGCAAGCCGCGCGGCGGCCGGGCCGTCACCGGCTTCGACGACGGCGAGTACGGCTCCCAGCTGCGCTACCAGGTGGGCGCCTACGACAGGGCCCAGGTCGACGAACGGCTAGACCACTTCCGCGGGCTCGCACAGGAGTGCCGCGAGTTCACGATCACCGGGTTCGGGGACCGCGAGTACGCCGCCGAGGTCAGCCCCGTCGACCTGCCCGATGGCCTCGGCGACGCCCGGCAGGGGCTGCGGCTGGTCGTCAGCGGCGACGTCGACGGCGACGAGGGCGCCCTCACCCTCGACCTGGCCGTGATCCGTATCGGCGACACCGCGGTGCTCCTCACCCACGGCGGCCTGTACGGCATCGACGACGACGCCACCCGCGAGGCCGCCCGCGCCGGCGCCGAGCGGCTCCGGCAGGTCCTCGCGGAGCAGAAGACGAAGAAGGACGGGACGAAGAAGGGCGGGACGAAGAAGGGCGAGCCGAAGAAGGGCGAGAAGGGGACGCCGTCGGCGGAGCGGGACGAGGAGGAGACCGGCAGGGAGGACTCGGGCGGGCGGGGCGAGCCCTCGGACGAGTCCGCCGGGACGGCCCCGGACGACGACACCGACGGCTCAGCGGAGGAGGCCACCGGGGACGGCGACACCGGCTCCGGCGACTCGGGCGAAGCCGACGAGTCAGGGGACTCCGGTGACTCCAGTGACTCAGACGACTCCTCGGACGAGTACCGGGACGAGGCCCGGGCTACTTCTCCTTGAGGATCGGCGTGACGGCGTTCCGCACGTCGTCCGTGGTCACGGGGGTCTGGGTCGCCCCGGCGATCCGGCCCTCGCGGTCGATGTAGAGGGTGAAGGGGAGGAGCTGCGGGTTCACCAGGCCGCGCGGCAGCTTCAGGAACTGTCTGCCGCCCGGGTCGTGCAGGCTGGGGTAGGAGAGCCCCAGCTCCTTCTGGAAGGCCAGGGCGTTCTTCCGGCCGGCGTCGTAGCTGACGCCCAGCACCCGTACGCCCTGGTCCTTCAGCTCCCGCTGCGCCCGGTCCAGCGCGGGTGACTCGGCGCGGCAGGGACCGCAAAAGGTGGCCCAGGCGTTCACCACGACGACGTCGCCCCGGTAGTCGGACAGGCGGATCGGGCGGCCGTCGACGGTGGTGCCGGAGAAGTCCGGCGCGTCCTCGCGCTGGGCCGCCGCGACGCGCCGGAGCGCGGACCCCTCCGACCGGTCGGACTGCCCGGCCCCGGCCTCGTCGGTCCGGAGCGTCTTCGTCGTCGTACAGCCGGCGAGCACCACACCGGCCGCGATCGCGCACACGACCGCCCGCGAGATCCTCTTCGTCGCCACCTGTGTCCCTACTCCCTGCCCCGGATCCGCCGACCGGCCGGACCCGCCCTCCACCCTAGGCGACAGGGCCTAGAACCCCCCTCGCCGGGCTCGGCGGAAGGGGCCGTGCAGCGCCCCGCCACCGGGCGTCCGTCCGCTACGGGGTGTCCGCGAGGGACAGGCACTCGCCGCTCTGCTCCAGCGGCTTCACGATGCCGGACAGGCCGACCAGGACCGCGTCGGTGGCGGCCCGGTCGGGGGCCACCTGGACCTCGACGGCGGGCTCCCGGCCGTAGGTGATCAGCAGTTGCCGGCCCTCGCGCCGCTCGTCCGCGCGCCATACCCAGTCCACGCCGTCGACCTGGGTGCACGGGTCTTCGGTGGGCTTGGGGCTCGGGAACCCGCAGCGCACGACGATCGCCCCGTCGCCGTACACGGCGGCGCCCTCGGTGTCGGTGTCCGCCCGGTCCAGCCCGGCCAGCCGGTCCGGGTACCGCGCGCTGACCCGGGCGCACGCGGGATTCCCGGCGTGGGGGGCGGCGGTGAAGCTGTAGGTGGGCTCGCTGAGCACCCGCACCGTGACCGTGGCGGCGGTGACGAGCGCCACGGCGCCGGTGGCCAGGAGGGCGATACGGGTTCGGCGGAGCATGACGCGATCGTACGGCGGGCGGTCGCGGGCCCTTCCGGCGGGCCGGGGCGGCCATGGTGACACGTTGCACCTTGGGGCAGTGACCTAAGAGTCAATACCCCTCTCACCTGCGGGAACCTAGGCTCCTGGTGATCCGAGTACGCGATTGCGAAGGAGACGTGGTCCTGGTGAAGAACGGGGCGAAGGGCCTGGTGCTCGCGGGTGTCGCGGGTGCGCTGCTGGCGGGCGGGGCGATTCCGGCATCGGCGGCCTCCACGGCGGCGCAGGACACCATTCCGAAGGGCTACGGCAACGTGCGCCTGGAGAAGGTGTGGGGCAAGAGCGGTATGTGCCTGTCGATGGACAACGCCAAGGGCAACGGGGCCGTGCTGAAACTGCGGGGCTGTTCGAGGACGGCGACCACCCAGCGGTGGGACCTCGTGTGGATCAACAACAACAAGCCGAACCAGGCCCGGCTGTTCGTGATCAAGAACAAGCACTCCAAGAAGTGCCTGTCCGTGTCGTCGGCCGCGACGAACACCCAGGTCAAGCAGTCGAGCTGCAACAAGTCCAAGGGTCAGCAGTGGGCCCTCGGCGGCAGCAAGATCATCAGCAGGCTCGCCAACAAGGTGATCACGGCCAACAGCGACGCCTCGGGCACCAAGATCACGATCACGCCGTCCGGCGGTTCGGACGCCGCGCGCAAGAAGCAGGAGTGGGGTCTGTCCTGACCCACCCGCCCGTCCCGCCGACCGCGGCGGGGACATGGTGAACGGCCTGCTCGCCCGAGGGGGTGAGCAGGCCGTTCGCCGCACCCGTGGTGCCGGGACCCCGGCCGGCCCGCGACCCGACGCGCGGGCACCCGGCCCGTGCGGGCACCCGCCCGGCTGAGAGACTCCTGTGGTCCTCCGCCGGCCGACCACGGCGGGGACCGCCGCCGGTCGACCACCGGTGGCGACGGGGATCCGAGGAGCGCGCACATGCTGACATCGTGGAGCCGAGCGGCCGGGTACGCCGCCCTGGTCACCCTGCCCTCCTGGCTGTGGGGCACGCTCGTGGTGCACGTGGGCGGGGGGTTCTCCCTCGCCGACCTCGGGCTCGGGATGATCGCCGGGGGCGGGCTGCTCTTCCCTCCCCTGGCCGTCGCCGTGCTGACCGTCGTGCGCAAGGCGCTCCCCGCGCTGTCGCGCTGGCGCACCGCGACCATCGACGTCTCGGTCTACGCGTTCCTGGTGCTGGTGTGCGCGGTGCTGGGCGGGGTGTGGGGCGGGGGCGGTCTCGCGGAGTCGGTCGACTGGGCCTTCGTGATGATGACCGTCGCCCTGCTGGACCTTCAGTTCGTGATGGCGATGGGCCTGAGCGCCTGGGGCTACGACCGCCTCGTGCCGACGGCGCCCTCGGGCCGGGTGATCCGGACCTGAGCGGGGGCCCGCCCTGCGGCGGGCCCCCACCCTCAGGTCAGCTCCTCGGGCCGGACCCCGATCCGGGTCCGGCCGCCACCCGCATGGCTTCGGACATTCGACGCATAGTCATATTCACCCCGTAAGTCGTTTCCGTTGCGATGAGTTGGTTCGTCTCTCCCGCTGAGGAGAGTTGAAATTTCCACAAGCGAACATCAAATCCACGCCGTGCAACGCCCTTGGGGACCGGTGGTCGAGGACGCTGGGCCGGTCGCGGCCGACGCTCAGACCGCGGACGCCCCGACGAGGCGGGACGACAGCGGCGTGGTCGAGCCGCACGCGCACCGGGGATCGGCGCACAGCAGCTCATGGGCGAGGACGGAGAGCACCGCGACCTGAAGCCGGGTCTCCTGCTGCAGTTTCTCCACTATTCGGGCGACATGCGCTTTCACCGTCCGCTCGGCGATCCCGAGTTCACGGGCGAGTTGACGGTTGCCCAGGCCCGTTCCCAGCAGAAGCAGGACTTCCTTCTCCCGGTCCGTCAGCGTCTTGAGCCTGCTGATGTCCCGGACCGGATCGGCTCCCGTGCGCCGGTAGGCGCACGCGGTGTCTCCTACGTCAGACCTCTTGGTCATGGGTCTGTCCTTCCCGATGCCGCTTTTCCCGACAGAGCCCCGTGCCCCGGGTGCGGCGGCGATCTCCCTCCAACTTAGCGTCCGCTACTGACAAGAAGAACCCTGTAATGACACGGCCACGTCACAGTGGGGGGATCCCCCAAGGCCACTGCCCGAAGGGACAATTTCGGTCAACTCCGTTGCTCCCTAAGCTCATCGCGAGCAGTACCAAACGGCACATCATCAACGGGGAGATCACTGTGCACAGCCGCTTCACCACGCGCCGCCTCAGCGCGCGCCGCCTCACCGCCGCCGCCGTCGCGGGAGCCGCCGCCGTCGCCGTGCTCGCGCCGGCCGCGTCCGCCGCCGTGTCCGGCCCGCAGCAGGACGTACAGACGGTCGCCGCCGGGACCGCGGGGAAGCTGCCGGCGAAGCTGACGGTCGGCAGCTATGTCGCCTACCTCAAGTCCCAGAAGACGCCCGAGGCCAAGAGCACCCTGAAGGCCTTCTCCGCGCTGCCGGCCGCCAAGAAGGCCCGGTTCGTGACGTACCTCCAGGACGGGAAGATCTACGGGTCGCTCTTCAAGCAGCTCAACGGCACCCTCAACACCCCGGTGACGGACGTCACCTCGTACAACGCGGACGTCAAGTTCGTCCACAGCGTGTCCTCGAAGGGCGGCCTCAAGGGCGGCCACCTCGTGACCTACACGGCGACCGAGAAGATCTACAACATCCCGGTCACCACCGAGAAGCTGACCCTCCGTTACAACGTGGTCAACGGCAAGGTCCAGCGCAACGCCCGCGCCCAGGCCCAGGTCACCAACGTCAACGCCGCGTACACGATCAAGGGCGGCGCGGTGAAGGTCGCCGTCAAGGGCATCGCCCGCGCCGACGTCACGTGGAAGGCCACCCCGCGGGTCCAGTCCGTCGGCAAGGCCGTGGCGAAGGACCAGGCCGTCACCGGCCACACCAAGACCTGGACCGCCCAGCTGATCCACGGCTGACGTCCGGTCTCCCTCGCTCTCCCGGGGGAAGCGGCTCCCATCCTTCCCCCGGGAGCCCCACTCCCCGGGCCGCGCACGGCACCCTCAGGCCCCTGGTCAGGGCCGGTCCCATCGGGGGTGCCGTGTGGCGCGCCCGGACCCGGCCGTGTCGTCCGGTCCCACCACCCGCCCGGTCGTCACCGCCGGGGCTGCTGTGCGCGCTCGCCGTCGAGGCGGACGAGCAGGCCGGTGCCCTGGGAGGCGTTCTTCGGGGTGAGGGCGTACGGGCCGCTGACCGGGTCGGCCGGCAGGACGTGGCCCTCGGGAACGCCGGTCTCCACGAGGTAGTACGTGCCGGCGGCCAGCTTCCCGAACGAGCAGCGGCCCTCGCCGGACGTGGCGCAGTCCCCGACGAGTCTGTCCCCGCCGGGGCCGGACCGCTGGAGCCCGGGTGTGCCGTTGCTGTCCTCCCAGAGGCCGAGCACCGCGCCGGCCAGCGGACGCCGGGTCTCCCCGTCGACCTTCGCGAGCGTCAGCCGCAGCGCCTTGGTGAGACCGGCGTCGACGGTGTGGTTCACATAGCCGGGGTCGCCGACGTACACCGTGCTCACGCCGGACGTGTCGACGTCGGAGTCGAGGAGCCGGTGGGAGCCCGCTTCCCGCGCCGTCCACAGCAGTTCGGCCTTGTCCGGTCGCCCGGGCAGCGCGCTCGCGTCGACGCCGCGGTGGTCGAAGGACACCCGGTAGGTGGTGCCGGGCAGCAGCCCCTGCGCCGTGCCGACGTAGTACTCCCCGTCGGCGTCCGTCGTCGTCGTGAGGACCGGCCCGGACGACGTCGGCTCGAACGTCACCCGCACGCCCGGCACCGGCGGTTCGGACGGGCTCTGGACGCCGTTGCCGTCGGTGTCGAACCAGACGCGGTCGCCGATCTGCACCGGTGCCCGGCGGGCCTCCGGCTCCGGCTCGGCGTTCTCCCGGCGGTGGACGCCGGGCGCCCAGAAGCCCGTGGTGTACGTGGTGTCGCGGGCGCCGGAGACGTCGACGAAGCCGATGGGGCTCCGGATGACGTCCGGGCCGTCACCGTGGCCCGCGAGAGCCGGCCGGAGGTTGGCGAGGTCGGGGTTGTGGGCCTGGACGCGGTACCGCCCGCCCCGCAACGGGGAGCCCGCCGGGCGGAACGGGACGACCCCGTCGGCGTCCGTCGTCCCCGCCAGCACGGTGCCGCGGTCGTCGGTCAGCGTGACCCGCACGCCCGGCATGCCCGCCTCCCGCTCCCGGTCGTACAGCCCGTCGGCGTCGACCTCCTCGACGACCCGTACGGTCACCGTGCCGTCACCACGCGCCGGGGCACCTGCCGTGGCACCCGCCGCCGTGGCACCCGCCGCCGTGGCGCCCGCCGTTGCGGCGCCGGCCGCCGTCCCGGTGACCGGGGCGACCGCCAGGGCCGCCGCCACGGCGAGCACCAGGCCCGCACACCGTCCCCGTCTTCCTCGCTGCACCACGTCTCGCATTCGCGCTGCCCGCCCGTTCCTGGTCCGCGCCGAGGCGACGGAGCCCGGTGCCCGACGTCGGCTCTGCATTCATACGAAGCGCGGAGAACCGCTAATCAGGCTGAACGGGGCACAGGACGCGGCCGGACGCACAGGACCCGCTCGGGGCGCGGACGGCGGCCAGGGCCCTCTCGTCCCGTTTCACCCGTCCGCCCCGGCGGCGACGCCCCCACCCGGAGTACGGCACGGACGCCCCCTCTCACCCCAGCGGGTCCGCCAGGGACTGTTCCGCCCAGATGACCTTGCCCTCGGGAAGGAAGCGGGTGCCCCAGCGCTGGGTGAACTGGGCGATGAGGAACAGACCGCGGCCGCCCTCGTCGGTGGTGCGCGGGTGGCGCAGATGGGGTGCGGTCGGGCCGCCGTCGAACACCTCGCAGATCAGGGTGCGTTCGAGGATGAGGCGGAGCCGGATGGGCCCGGCGGCGTGCCGGATGGCGTTGGTGACGAGTTCGCTGACGACGAGTTCCGTGGTGAAAGCCAGCTCGTCCAGGCCCCAGACGCCGAGCTGGCGGGCGGTGGTCTTGCGGGCCTCCGCGACGAACGCCGGGTCGGCGGGGATCTCCCAGGAGGCGACCCGGTGGCCGGGCAGCCGCCGGGTGCGGGCGAGGAGGAGGGCGACGTCGTCGGTGGGGCGGGCCGGGGCGAGGGCGTCCAGGACGCGCTGGGCCCGCCGGTCGAGGGAGGACTCGGGCCGGGCGAGGGCACGGCACAGGGCGTCGGGGCCGGCCTCGGCGAGGAGGCCGTCGGTGTGCAGGGCGATGACGGTGCCCTCGGGGAGTTCCAGTTCCACGGCCTCGAAGGGCTGGCCGTCCACGCCGAGGGGCGGGCCCTCGGGCAGTTCGGGGCGGGTGACCGTGCCGTCGGGGGCGACCAGGGTGGGGGCCGGGTGGCCGGCGGTGGCCATGGAGCAGGCGCCGGACACCGGGTCGTGGACGACGTACAGACAGCGCGCCCCGACCGTCTCGACGCTGCCCCCGCCCGGCTCCTCGCCCTCCTGCCGGGCCGACTTGGCGACCATGTCGTCCAGGTGGGCGAGCACCTCCTCCGGCGGCAGATCGAGGTCGGCGAGGGTGCGGACGGCCGTACGGAGGCGGCCCATGGCGGCGGCGCCGTCGATGCCGTGGCCCGCGACCTCGCCGACGACGAGCGCGAGGCGGGCGCCGGAGAGGGGGATGACGTCGTACCAGTCGCCGCCGACGCCGGTGAGTTCGTCGGCGGGGCGGTAACGGACGGCGACCTCGGCCGCGTCCTGGTCGGGCAGCCGGCGCGGCAGGAGGCTGCGCTGCAGGACGAGCGCGGCGTCGCGCTCGCGTGTGTAGCGGCGGGCGTTGTCGACGCAGACGGCGGCGCGGCCGACGATCTCCTCGGCGAGGCCCAGGTCGACGGCGTCGAAGGGGTCCTGGCGGTCGCGGCGGAAGAACGTGGTGATGCCGAGGGTGATGCCGCGCGCCCGGATCGGCACGATCATCGCACTGTGCAGGCCCAGCGCGTCGGCGGGCAGCTCCCGGCCGCCGGGGACGGCCGCGGCCCACTGCGCCGACCTCGGGTCCAGGCCGGGCTCCGACCACGACCGTCCGCTGACCAGCGCGCGCACGGGGGGCGAGCCGGCCGCGTACGAGGCGACGGCGCCGATCTCCACGACGGCCTCCGGCACACCGGGCCGCACGGACTGCTGGCCGGTGCGGCGCAGCGGGACCGAGCCGTCGCCGAGGGGGCCCGGTTCGGCGCCGCGCAGCACGGAGTCGAGGAGGTCCACGGTGACGAAGTCGGCGAGCGCCGGGACGACGACGTCGGCCAGCTCCTGGGCGGTACGGCGGACGTCGAGGGTGCGGCCGATGTGCTCACCGGCCCGGTCCAGCAGGGCGAGGCGGGTGCGGGCGCGGTGGCGCTCCGACACGTCCATCACGGTGTAGTAGACGCCGATGGGGCGCCCGTGGTCGTCCTCCAGGCGGGTGAAGGACATGGCGTGCGCGGTCTCGCGGTGCGGGGCGGACCTGACCCGGCCGACGTGCTCGTAGTCGAGCACGGGGACGCCGGTCTCCAGGACCTTGCGCATCTGGGCCTCGATGCGGTCCGCGGCCAGGCCCGGCTGCACCTCGCCCAGCCGCAACCCCACCCGCTCGTGGGCGCGTCCGCCGCCGAACCGCTCCAACGCCGTGTTCGACCACACGAACCGCAGGTCCGTGTCGACGATCGCGATCCCGATCGGGGACCGGGCCGTCATCCGCTCCAGCACGGTCCGACTCATGTCCCAACCGGGCGCCTCGGTCGCGTCGGACACGAGAGCGATCCAGTGAGCGGTCCGGGAGGTACCGGCGCCGGCGCCCTGGCTGGCGTCGGCGCCGGTGCTCAACTCATGGCCGGGGGCCGACGGCGGGAGCGCGGGGGATGCGGGGTTCGCACCGGGGTGCGGTTCCGGCGGGGCGTTGTCGCGCGCGGCCGTCGACGGCGGTACGACCGGGCGGAGGGCATCTCGCGAAGGGCCCCCGGGGCGTTGGGGGGCACCGGGCGAGGGCTGGACCGCGGGCGGCGCGGTGGGGCGCGGGCCCTGGGGGGACGGCTGCGGCGGCGTGTGGGGGGTGCCGGGCGAGGGGCGCGCGGGGCCCTGGGCGGGCGGGCGCCGGGACGCGGGGGTCGGGTTCGTCGGTGGCTGGGGGGCGCCGCTGGGCGGTTGCGTGGGCCGGGGCGCGGGCTCGTGGGCGGGGCGTGGGCCCGCCGACTGAGGCGTGGTCCCCCGGGACGGCCCGGGTTGGGCTCGCGGCGGTGAGCCCGGAGGACCGAACCGGCTTCCTCCGGCGTCACTCGGGCGCGGCTCGGCCGAGGACACGGGCCGCACGGGAACCCCGGCGGACCGCCACGACGCCGCCCCGGGCTCAACCGGCTCGACACCGGAACGGAACGCCTGCTCCCGCCCCGCCGCTCCACCAACTGGCCTAACGGGTGCGGCGCGACCGCCTGCCGGGCGGGTCGGGGCGGTGCGATCGGGTGCCGCGTGCTCCGGAGCCGTGTGCTCGGGTGCCGGGTGGGTTGGACCGGTCGGTTCGGGTGCCGGGTGGGTTGGACCGGTCGGTTCGGGTGCCGGGCGGGTTGGACCGGTCGGTTCGGGTGCCGCGTGTTCCGGAGCCGTGTGCTCGGGTGCCGGGTGGGTTGGACCGGTCGGTTCGGGTGCCGGGCGGGTTGGACCGGTCGGTTCGGCCGGGGTGGTGTGGGCGGCCGGCGTCGTCCTGTCGGTCTGGTACGTCCCGGCGTCGGTCCTCGTCGTGACGCGCGGCCTGTTGGTCTCGGCGGGAATGCCCCGCCGTTCGGCCTTGCCGGCGATACCCGGCCGTTCCGGCCCGGCAGCACCCCGCCCTTCGGCCCCGCCCCCGGCGCTCGCAACGCCCTCGTCGCTCGGGGCGCTCCAACCCCCGTCCCCGGCGCTGCAACCCTCGCCTTCGGCGGCGGAGTGACTCCTTCGGGCCCAGGCTGGGTCCTCGCCCACCCCCCTCGCCGTGTCCGCTTCCGTCCCCCCGGCGGACGTCTCCTGCGTCCACTCGCAGGCCGGGATGACGCGTACCATCACTCGGATGTAGTGGCCGTCGCGGTGGCGGGCGGTGAGGATGCCGGACCAGCCGCCGCGGGGGCGGTGGGTGTCGGCCAGGTGGGCGATGCGGGCGCCGTCCTCGGGGGTCAGGAGGGTACGGACGCCGCGGCCCAGGATCTCGTCGGCCGGGTACCCGAAGAGCCGCTCGGCGTCCCGGGTCCAGCTCGTCACGATCCCGTCCGCGTCGATGAGCAGCGGCGCGGCGTCGGCCACGTCGAAGCGCTGACGGGTGACTGCACTGTCCCTGTCGGTCCCCACGGCGACCCTCTCTGTCGCTGAGACGCCCTCTGACCCCATTATTCACCTTGTGTGATCGCGAACAGGCCAACTCGTGACGGCCCGATTCACCCGGCACCGCGCCCCGAGGGCGGGGACGGCCGCACCAGGGGCGCCCGACCGCGACGCGCTCGGCGCCGGGATCGGGCGGGAACGGGACGAAGCCGTACGCGCGAAGGCCGACGAGCCGACGACACCGCCGCACCCGACCCGGCTGACCGTGCGGCCGTACGCCGGTAATGCGCCCCCGTACGCCCCCCGCGCTCCCATGTGTCGGACCGATCGCCCCCCTCCGCGAGAGGGGGCGGAGGGGACGATCGGTCCGGCTCGGGGACGCGTGGGCGTCAGCAGTCGCGGAACTCCGGCGACTGGTTGAGGATCTGCGACCGCAGCGACGTGAACTTCGTGTACGTCGCCCCGCCGCGCGCCTCCGCGGGGAACACCGCCACCCGGTGGCAGTTCTGGAAGGCCAGCGCCACCCCGAAGTGCCGTTCGAGGCTGCCCCGGATCGCGTCGCTGGACAGCGCCCGCAGCAGCTGCCCGCGCTCCTTCTCCGACGGCGGCGGCGTCTGGTTGTCGGCGAACTCCGCGCCGCCCGCGCGCAGTTCATCGGCCAGGGCGGAGATCAGGTCGTACGCGTACGGCAGCGACGTACGCACCGTCTCCACGAACTCCTCCTCCCGCACCTCGTCCTTCTCTGCGTCGGCGAGCAACTGCGGGGAGACGTCGAGCGACATGGGTGTTCCTGTTCTGTGGATGTGCCGGGGAAGGGGGAAGGGGAAGGGAGAGGGGTGCGTCGGCGGGCCGGGCCGGACGTCGGCTCGGCCTCGGCGGCTCAGGAGGGCGTCGCCGGCGTCAGGGCCTGCGGCCCGTGGCGGAACTCCGGGTCGACCTGGGCGGCGAGGTCATGGCCGGTCGCCGCGTTCGCCCAGGCCGCGGCGTTGCGGAGGTGGAACTCGACGGCGTGGCGCTGGAAGGCCGCCCAGTCCTTCGTGCGGGCGTCGACGGCCTCCTTGAGTCGCTCCAGGGTGCGCCGGTTGTGCGACTCCAACTCGCCCTGTCCGCGTCCCTGTTCCTGCGCGCGGACGTAGGAGGACTGCACGCAGTGCGCGAGCAGGTCGTCACCGACGTGCTCCTTGAGGAAGAGGAGGTCGTCCTCGCCGGTGACCTTGTTGCCGACGACGGCGACGGGGACGCCGAACTCGGCGGCGTGCTCCTGGTACTGCCGGTACACCGACACGCTCTTCCGGGTCGGCTCCACGACCAGGAACGTCATGTCGAACCGGGTGAACAGCCCGGAGGCGAAGGCGTCGGCGCCGGCGGTCATGTCGACGACGACGTACTCGCCGGGCCCGTCGACGAGGTGGTTGAGGTACAGCTCCACCGCGCCGAGCTTGGAGTGGTAGCAGGCGACGCCGAGGTCGCTCTCGTCGAAGGCGCCGGTGACCATGAGCGGGACGCCGCCGACCTCGCGTACGTGCGTGCGGTGGACGTCGTCGTCGCCGAGCAGCCGCAGCAGGCGCGAACCCCGGCCGGGCGGGGTCGTCTTGACCATCGCCTCGCGGGAGACGATCCGTGGGTTGCCGCCGCGCAGGTGGTCCTTGATCTCACCGGTGCGGGAGCTGAGCGGCGGGGCGCCGAACGTCTCGTCCTCGTCGAGGCCGAGCGCGTGCGCCAGATGCTGGTTGATGTCCCCGTCGATCGCCACGAGCGGGGCGCCGGAGCGGGCGAGATGGCGGGCGAAGAGCGCGGACAGCGTCGTCTTGCCGCTGCCGCCCTTCCCTACGAAGGCGACACGCACGGACGGCCACCCCGCTCGGTGGCGCACCCGGGGTACGCGGCACCGCAAATGAAAATGGATGTCATGAACGTAGAGTCGGGAGCGGGTCGGAGGTTGTCAAATCCCCCTCCGGTGTCTCCCCCGGAGGGCGGAGCGCGTTGGGGAGGTTTTTGCGCGCCGGTGGGCATCCGGCGGGGAGCTCATGGGGAGACCGTGACGCCACCGGAGCGCGGGATTCCCCATGTGTCCCGAATGTGTGCCACCCGTGCGCACATGTTCGCACCGCCCCAAGTGACCTCGCGTTTCCCGAGGTTGACAGCCCCTACCCGGTAGTAAACGATGTGCTCACTCCGCGGCTCACACGAACAGTGGGCCAGGTGTTTCTCCGACGACCTCACACCCCGGCGCGGCCCCGGTGACCCGGTGCTGCCCCGTACCGTCGCGCGCCCGCCGCCGTGCCCGGGGTCTCGTACCACCAAGCTCGACGAGAATGGGATCCGCATGTCCATAGCGAGACGTGTCACCGTGCGCCGCCTGCTGGGGACGGGCGCAGCCGCCCTCGCCCTGACCGCCGCCGCCTCCGGCTCCGCCTGGGCCACCGGTACGCCCGGTGGCGACGGGTGGGGCGAGAAGAGCTACGCCCCCGGCCAGGGCGCGGGCACGGTCACCGAGACCGACCGCTGCGAGTTCTCCCTGGACGGCGTGCGGTTCGCCGACTGGGTCAAGCTCGACGACCAGAACCTCAAGCCCACCGAGGACGGCAAGGCCCACATCACGGTCCGTGCCGCCGCGGACGCCACGACCTGCACGGTCTCCCTCGCCTCGTACCTCGCCCACGGCCCGACCTTCGCCACCTCCGGCGAGCAGGTCTTCGTCGACTTCGACACCGTCACGGTGGGGCGGGGTGCCACGGACACCCTGGACATCGCGGTCCCGGACGCGGGCTGCTACGCCCAGGTCGACCTCTACCGCGGCAAGGTGAAGTTCGACGGCAAGCTGGACGCCGCGGACGGCTTCGAGCACGGTGACGTGCCCAAGGGCCCCGACCGCCCGGTCATCAAGGACAAGCTGATCGCGGCCTGGAACGGCGGCACGAAGAACTGCGTGCCGACCGGGGACCAGCCCCCGGCGGAGGAGGAGAAGCCCCCGGCCGAGGAGAAGCCCCCGGCCGAGGAGAAGCCGCCCACGGACGAGAAGCCGCCGGCCGACGAGAAGCCCCCGGCGGACGACACCCCCACGCCCTCCGAGTCCCCGAAGACCCCTGCGGACACGGACACCCCTGACTCCACCCCGAGCCCCAACGGCGGCTCCGGCGACCTCGCCGAGACCGGCGGCGGCAACGCGATCCCGCTCGCGCTCGGCGCGGCCGGCCTGGTCGCGGCGGGCGGTGTCATCTTCGCGGTGACCCGCCGCAAGTCGGCGGGCCGTACGGGCGCCTGAGCCCTGCCGGTGCCCGGCCCTCTCCGCCCGGAGGGGGCCGGGCGCCCGGCCGTTCAGCGCGATCCGACCACGTCGGCGTGGTCCACGCGGCCCGTGTGAGCATTCCGGCGCCCGCGTACGTACGGAAGGGGAGCCCACGCGGCGGGAAGCGGACGGAACCGAGCACGCGGAACGGAGTACGGCACGTGGTGAGGAAGCTGACGCGCGGAATCACGCTGGCGGCGGGCCTGGCGGTGCTGCCCCTGGTGGCGGGGTGCGGCGGCGGGGACGACGAGGGGGCGTCCGGGAAGACGCAGGACAGGACCGACCCGGTGGCCGAGGTCGTGGCCCCGGCCAAGGTCGAGGTGCTCGCCTCGCTCACCGACTGCGAGGTCAAGATCCGCACCGAGGCGGAGGAACTCCGCGAGGGCGTCTGCCACACCCCGGCCGGTGACTACCTCATCACCACGTTCCCCAAGGAGGAACTCCTCCGGGTCTGGCTGGACTCCGCCTCGATCTACGGCGGCAAGAAGCTGGTCGGCCCGCGCTGGGCCATCTCCGCGAAGGAGGAGGTGCTGGAGCCGCTGCGCGAGAAGGTCGGCGGCACGATCCAGGACCTGAGCACGTACGGCAGGACGAAAGGCCCGAGCCCGAGCGCGAAGTGACCCACCGAGCGCGAAGCGACCCACCCCGGAGACCTCACCTTCGCTCGACCGCTCAACGCGACTCCTGGCCCGGCCCGCCCGCCGGCCGGTAGTCGCCGATGTCGTACACCGCCTCGTCGTCCATCGCGTTCTCGTCCCAGTCCAGGGAGATGTGCGACGGCCGCCCGTCGGCCGCGCGGTCGACGTCCACCGTGTCGGCGTCCTCGTCCCTGGCCGCCTCCGCCTCCGCCAGCAGCTCCCCGATGGTCGGCACCCGGCCGTCCAACTGCCGCACCACGCGCCGTGAGTCCTCGTCGGCCCCGACGGCCTTCGTCACCTTCCCGGCCCGCACGGTCACCTCGAACGTCCCGATCAGCGCCCGCTCACCGCCGCTCGACGTGAGCGTGTACGTGTACGAGGCGGGTTCCCGCCACTTCGGCGCCGTGGACGTGGCCCCGGAGGACGACTCGTCGCCGCACGCCGACACCACCCCCGACAACGCCACGGCCAGGGCGACGAGAACCGGCTTGCTGATGCGCGTCTTCGACACGGAGGGCCTCCTTGGAGAGTCGGTCCCCTCTGGGACGGCGCGGACTGGGTAAACGTTCGGGCGCCGGCGGTCCGGGCGACCCCTTCGTGATGCTTGCGCCGGTGCGCCGAACGTTCCGGCCGCTTCCCGCGTCACAGGGGGGACAGCGGTCGCGCGGGCGGCCGCCCCGGGGGGCCGGAGGGCCGGATGAACAGGCGGATGAGCATGCGGGTGGGTACGGCCGCGGCCGGAGCGGTGCTCGCGCTGGGGGCCCTGCAGGGGTCGAGCTCGGGCGCGCAGACCGTGGCGGAGGTGTCGTCACCGGCGACGGTGTGCGAGGGAACCCGGCCGGAGGGCAGTCTCGCGGGCCTGGGCAGCCCTGAGGACACCCCGTTGCAGCGGACGCTCAACCACGTGGACAAGATCGCCTACGGCCGCTACGCCGACATCTTCACCGGTATGGAGGTCGACGAGGAGGGCTCCGGTGTGAGCATCTACCGCATGCCCTCCGCGTCCTTCGACGCCGCCGTCTGCGGGACCGCCGAGAAGGGCGTCACCGTCCGGCTGCACGACACGGACATCAACGCGGGGGACATCGACGCCCTGGCCGACCGGATCAGCGAGGACATGAGCCGCTGGGACGGCACCTTCCAGCTCCGCGAGGTCGGCCAGGACGGCAGGGGCCACGTCCTCGTCGGCGTCGACGACCCGGAGACGGCCGAACCCATCCTCCGGGCGGCCTTCGGCGAGCGGAACGCCAAGTACATCAGGGTGGAGTACGCGCCCCAGGCGCAGCTGCTCTGAGCGCGGCTCGATCACCGGTTCGCGGCCCCCGCGAAGATCCGCTATGGTTGAGCACGAGCCGCTCGCCGGAACACCGGGAAACGCTCAATGCGTTGGTCGTCTAAGGAAAGACGCCCCACTTCCTGTGGGGAAATGCAGGTGCAAGGCCTGCCCGGCGCTCCACTACGAACCCCGTCCCGCGGTCAGCGGGACGGGGTTCGTGCCGTTCACGGCCCCGCTACTCCAGGGCCGTCCACGTCCGCGCGGCCCTCGTCGCCGTGTCCACGTCCCGCAGGGGCCGCAGCCGGTAGGTGTACGCGTAGTCGCGGTCGGCGAAGAGCTTGAACTCGTCGTGGGTCTGGGCGCCCCAGCTGTTGTCGCCGCCCACCCCCATCTGGCGGTGGTTGACCCGCAGGACGACGGCGTCGCGGGGCGTGAGCTGGTAGTCGTGGCGCGCCCCGCAGGAGAGGTCCTCCGGGGTGAAGTGGGAGGCGTTGACCTCCAGGAGGGTGCCGGGCTCGGCGGAGACGAGGAGGCCGGCACCGGAGCGGTCCGTGAGCGCGGCCCAGCGGACGTCGGTCTTGTTGCCGTTCTCCTGGGGGCGGATGTACGGCGTCCACTGCCCGGCGACGGTGCCGGAGTAGCGGCCCACGTCGGTGCCGTCCTTGCGGTCCCAGTGGTTCTCCTGCGGCCCCCGGCCGTAGTAGTGGAGGCGGTCCAGACGGCGCGGGAGGAAGAGCAGGGTGCCCACCTCCGGGATGTACGGCAGGGACGCCGCCCCCGGGCGCAGGGTGTTGTCGACCCGGATCTCGCCGTTGCCGAACACCGTGTACGTGGTGGTGTACGCCGACTCGGTGCTGGTCGGAAGGGTGCCGCTGACCTTCACCTGGACGGCCCGGTCGGTGCCCGGCGTCCGTACCGTCACCTCCGTCACCGTGCGCCGGGCGCCCGCGTCCCGCCAGGTCTGGTTGCGGGTGTGCTGGCCGTTGCCCCGGTCGTTGTCGGTGGGCGCCCGCCAGAAGTTCGGTACCGCGCCGGAGTCCAGGAGGCGGGTGCCGCGCGCCTCGTACCCGGTGAGCAGTCCGTCGGCCTTGTCGACGGTGACGGAGAAGCCGCGGCCCCTGATCACGACCTTCCCGGCGGTCTCCTCGTACCGCAGGGCCGGCACCGCCGCCGGCCGGATGGGCTTCACGGCGGGAACCGCGGCCTTGACGGGCAACTGCTGCTTGGCCACCTCGAAGCCCGCCTTCGCCCACGGGGTGCGTTCCCTGGTGGTGAAGGAGAGCTGGAGGAAGTACTCCGTGCCGGGGGCCGGGGCGGACGGCAGACGGAACGGGACGGTGATGTCCTTGCCGGAGAGCGGGGGGACACTCAGCTGGGCGCGGGTGAGGCGGCCGCGCTGGACGACCTCGCCGTCGGCCAGCAGCGACCAGTGGCCGTCGTAGGCGCGCAGGTCGGTGAAGAGGTGCTCGTTGGTGAGGGTGACCGGCGCTCCGGGGGTGAGCGGGCCGCCGTTCGCGGGGGCCGCGCCGACCGCCTGGTAGACCTGCTTGACCTCGGCCGCCTTGCCGGTGAGGCGGCGGTCGGCGGTGAGGATGCCGTCCGAGGTGGAGTTGCCGTCGTTGGGGTTGTCGCCCCAGTCGCCGCCGTAGGGGAGGAACGTCCGCTCGCGGGGCCGCTTCTCGGTGAGTTCGGCGGTCGCCGCGTCGAACCAGAACCGGACGCCGTCGTCGCCGGGGCCCCGGCGCTCGTCGCCCAGCTCGGCGGCGCTCAGGGCGCGGGCGTACACACGGGCGCGCCGGATGGTGCCGCTGAACTCGCGGGTCGGGTTGTCGACGTCGGTGGCCAGGGCGAGGGGGGCGGTGGTGGAGGCGGGCCGCCGGGTGGTGGTGCGGGTGGCCTTGCGCTCGCCGTCGACATGGAGGGAGAGCGTGCCGGTGTCCGCGTCGAAGACGCCCGCGATGTGGTGCTCGGTGCCGGTCCAGCCCTCGGCGGGCAGGGCCCAGTTCACGGCGATCCACTGGCCGCCGCCGTAGAGGAAGAACTCCAGGGTCCGGTCGGTCTGCTTGAGGGCGTACTGGGTGTCGCCCTTGGCGAGGATCGGCTGGTGGTAGCCCGTGTGGTGCGGGGTGACCCACGCCTCCAGCGTCAGCGAGCCGGTGAGGTCGAGGCGGTCGTCGCGGGCGAAGACGGTGCCGCCGGACACGCCCTTCCTCCGGTCGAAGGCGCCGGACGCCGGCAGGACCTCGCCCCGCAGGCCGCCGGGCCCGGACTCGGTGAGCAGGATGCGGGACGGCGTGGGCCAGGCCAGCGACTGGTCGACGAAGTCCCAGATCCAGCCGCCCTGGAGGACGTCGTGGCGGCGGACCAGGTCCCAGTACTTGGTGAGGTTGCCGTTGGAGTTCCCCATCGCGTGGGCGTACTCGATCATGACGTAGGGCCGCCGGTCGGCGGTGTCCTTCGCCCGCTGCTCGACGCGGCCCGGGCTGTCGTACATCTCCGAGCGGATGTCGCTGATCGCGGGCCGGTCGTCGCCCTCGTACTGGACGACGCGCGTGGTGTCGTACGACGTGATCCAGTCGCGCATCGCGACGAACGTGCTGCCGCCGCCCGCCTCGTTGCCGAGGGACCAGATGACGACGCTGGCGTGGTTCTTGTCGCGGTGGACCATGTGCTGGGCGCGGGCCACACACGCCTTGGACCAGTCGGGGTGGTCGCCGGGGTACCGGTCGCGGATGCCGTGCGTCTCGATGTTCGCCTCGTCGACGAGATACAGGCCGTACTCGTCGGCCAGCTCGTACCACAGCGGGTTGTTGGGGTAGTGCGAGGTGCGGACGCTGTTGATGTTGAGCCGTTTGGCGAGCGTGATGTCCTTGACCATGTGCGCCCGGGTGAGGGCGATACCGCCGTCCGGGTGCATCTCGTGCCGGTTGACGCCCCGGAAGGAGACCGGCTTGCCGTTGACGCGCATCAGGCCGTCCTTGAGCGCGAACTCGCGCAGACCGACGCGGTGGGAGACGGTCTCGGTCACCTTCCCGGCGGGGTCGCGCAGCCGGAGGACGGCGGTGTACAGGTTCGGGTGCTCGGCCGACCAGAGCCGGGGGCGGGGCACGGCCTTCGCGGCCCGGACGGTGACGTCCTCGCCGGCCGCGCCGACGTCGACGGACTGCTGGAGCGGGCGGGACCACACGGGGTGCCCGCCGGCGTCGTAGAGCTGGGTCTCGACGGTGTGGCGTCCGGCGCCCCCGCCGCCGTAGT
The DNA here is from genome assembly GCF_055573455.1 of Streptomyces sp. NPDC030183. Classification (NCBI taxonomy): domain Bacteria; kingdom Bacillati; phylum Actinomycetota; class Actinomycetes; order Kitasatosporales; family Streptomycetaceae; genus Streptomyces; species Streptomyces sp. NPDC030183. The sequence continues at coordinate 117,756 of NZ_JBVIBK010000014.1, read as the reverse complement.
CGCGCACGCTCGCGGTGACCGACAGTTCGGCGGCGGTGTAGTCGTCGCTGAGCGGGGTGTCCAGCTTGAAGTCACGCAGGTGCACGGAAGGGGTGGAGAAGAGGTAGACCGAGCGGAAGATGCCGCTCAGCCGGATCATGTCCTGGTCCTCCAGCCAGTCGCCGTCGGAGAACCGGTAGACCTCGACCGCCACCTGGTTGGTGCCCGGCTTGAGGTGGTCGGTGATGTCGTACTCGGCGGGCGTGTACGAGTCCTCGCCGTAGCCCACCATCTCGCCGTTGATCCACACGTAGTGGGCGGACTTGACGCCCTCGAAGTGCAGGAAGGTCCGCCGTCCCGCCCAGCCGCGCGGCACGGTGAACGTGCGGCGGTACTGGCCGACGGGGTTGAAGCGGGTCGGCGCGGCGGGCGGCTGCGCCTCCTCCCCGAGACCGTTGGGGCCCCACCACGGGTAGGTGATGTTGACGAAGATGGGGCGGTCGTAGCCCTGGGTCTGCCAGACGGAGGGGACGGCGATGGTGTCCCAGGCCCTGTCGTCGACGTCCGTGCGGTAGAAGTCCTCGTCCCGGTCGTCCGGCCGGTCCGCGTACGCGAACCGCCACCGGCCGTCGAGGCTCAGCCGGTACGGGGAGTCGGTGCGGTCCGCCTTGAGTGCCTGTCTGACGTCCGCGTACGGCATGAGGGTCGTGTGGGGTGGTTCGGCGCCGACCCGGAAGAGCGCGATGTCGCCGTTCCACTCGGTGCCGTCGAACATGACCGCCGCGGCGGCTTCGGCCGCGGCCGTCGTCGCGGTGCGGGTCACGGCCCGGGCTGCGCTGCCGGACAGGGCGAGGGCGCCGACGAGCGCGGCGCCGCCCTCCAGCAGACGGCGGCGGCTCACTGCGCCTGGGTGCGGGTGATGCATGACCGGGGCCTTCCTCGTGACGACTTGGGGGAGTGCGCGTACTGAGGACCGTCGGATGCTGTCCGTTGTTGTTGAAAAACCGGGCTCACAGTAGGACTTCGAACAGAAGGGGAGCAATGAGCCTGTCGGAATCTGTGTGGTCCTGGGGGCGGGTGGGGTGAGCGAGGGAGGGGGGAAGGGGGTGGGGGGAGGGGGGAAGACGCACGCAGCCGTGCGGGTGGGTCCGGCGGGTGTCGTCCGGGCCGGGCCCCGTCGCGCCGTTACGGTGCGCGGATGGTGGCAGGTCTGGCGTTGGCACTGTGCGCCGCGCTGTGCATGGGTACGGCGACGGTGTTCCAGGCGCTGGGGTCGCGGCGGACGGCGAACGGGGGCGCCGACGCGAACTCCGGCGCCGGTGCCCAGGCCCGTGAGGCCCGGGGGCGGTGGGGGACGGTCGTGGCGGTGCTGCGGGGGTGGCCGTTCCTGCTGGGCGCCGGGCTGGACACGGCCGGATTCGGGGCACAGGTGGGGGCGTTGCTGCTGGTGCCGCTGTTCCTGGTCGAGGCGGCGGTCGCCGCGTCCCTGGCGATCACGGCGGTCGTCGGCACGTTCGTCCTCGGACTGCGGCTCAGACGCGGCGAGTGGGCGGCCGTGGCGGTGGTGTGTCTGGGGCTCGCCACACTGGCCGTGTCCGCCGGGCGCGCGGGGGACGGCGACGGTGACGAGGCGCTGCGGGTGACGGTGCTCGTGGTGTCGCTGCTGGTGGTCGCGGTCGGCTGGGTCGTGGGCGGACGGCTGCGGCGCGGTCGGGCCGTCGTCCTGGGCGCCGCCGCCGGCTTCTGCTTCGGGCTGACCGCGACCGCCGTCCGGCTGCTGCCGGAGGCGTCCGTCCCCGCCGTACTGGCCCAGCCGGCGGCGTACGCGGTGGTCGTCTCCGGGCTCGGCGGCTATCTCCTGCTCGTCCAGGCCCTCCAGTCCGGCTCCGTCACGGCGGCCACCGCGGCGATGGTGATCTGCGAGACCGTCTGGCCGGGCCTGTTCGGTGTGGCGTGGCTCGGCGACACCACCCGGCACGGCTACACGGCGCCGGCGGCCGCCGGGTTCGCGGCCTGCGTGGCCGGAGGCGTGGCGCTGGCCCGGTTCGGGGAGGCGGGAGACGGCGAGGGTGCGCGAAGTGCCAGCGCGGCCAGGCCGCCTGACGGGACGTCATGACAGATGTCATGGTCCCGCCGTGAAGGCCCTCGTCCAGCGGAACGATGTGCCCTGCACCGGTTCCCGCGAGACTTCAGGACATCGAGAGCCGAAACGGGGAGAGACAACCATGCGCATCAAGCGCCTCGTGGGTACCGCCGTGGGCACCACCCTGCTGATGGTCACCGCCGTGCCCACGGCGTCCGCCGCCGCCGACACCACCACAACCCCCCACCCGTCCGCCGCCCCCGGCACCCTGGACCGGGCCGCGCTGCGCACCACGCTCGACGCCGTCCACGAGGCCGGCATGTACGGCACGTACTCCGCCGTCCGCGAGGGCCGCGACCGCTGGAAGGGCGCCTCCGGGCTCGCCGACGTGGACACCGGCCGCAAGGTCACCCCGGACATGCGGCACCGCGTCGGCAGCATCAGCAAGACGTTCACCGCGGTGGCGATCCTCCAGCAGGCGGAGAAGCGGCGGATCGACCTCGACGCCCCGGTGACGCGGTACGTGCCGGAGCTCTTCCCCGGCGGCGACCGGGAGCGCGGCGACGCCATCACCGTACGGATGCTGCTCAACCACACCAGCCACCTCGGCGACTACGTCCTCGGCGCCTTCCCCTCCCTCGCCCGGAACTCCACCGCCAGCCTCGACGAGCACCGCTTCCGCTCGATCAGCCCCCGGGAACTCGTACGCCTGGGCCTGGCCGCCCCCGCCACCGGCCGCCCCGGGGCGCAGCCCGGCTCGTACTCCAACACCAACTACGTCGTCGCCGGCCTCATCCTGGAGAAGGTCACCGGCCAGAAGGCGGCCGCGTACCTCACCCGCCACGTCATCGACCGCGCCGGGCTGCGCCACACCGCGTTCCCCAGCACCCCGTACATCAAGGGCCCGCACGCGAGGATGTACGAGTCGTTCTTCGGCCTGATCGACCCGCCGCGCGACTACAGCGTCTACGACATGTCCTGGGGCTACACCGCCGGCGCCATCACCTCGACGATGGACGACCTCAACCGCTTCTACGCCCGGCTGCTCGCCGGGAAGCTCGTCGGCCGGGCGTCGCTGGCCGAGATGCAGCGCACGGTCCCGGTGGCGGTCGCCCCCGGCGTCACCATCGACTACGGCCTCGGCCTCTACACCTTGGAGATCCCCGGTTGCGGCCGTTTCTGGGGCCACGACGGCGGGGTCTTCGGCGCCGGCACGCTCAGCCTCACCCGGGCGGACGGCAAGCGCCAGCTCAGCATGGGCTACACCCTGATGAAGTACCAGCGCCTGAACGAGGACGGCACGCTGGAACCGAGCCCGATCGACGAGGCGATCAACGTCCATCTCGCCGAGGCGCTGTGCGACGCGCCGGCGCCGGACACCGCGGGGACGGGGACGGGCTCGGGTACGGACGCGAAGCCGTCGTCGGGGGTTTCGGCCGGGACGCCGGACGGCGGACGGGTGCTTCCCGACGGGCTGGTCGGCGTGGACCTGTCCACCGGCCACGCGGCGGTGAGCCCGGCCGTTCCGGTCTCCGACTGACCCCTTCCGGCTGGGTAGGCTGATCCGCTCACGCCTCACCGGGAGAGTGCCGCCGTGCCCACCTTCGTCATCTTCGACCTGGAGTTCACGACCTGGCCGGGAGCCGCCGCGGAGGACTGGTCGGCGCCCGGTCAGCTCCGCGAGATCGTGCAGATCGGGGCGGTGCGGCTGGACGAGCGGTACGCGGTGGTGGAGGAGCACGAGACGCTGGTCCGCCCCGTGGCGAACCCCCGGCTGTCCCCCTTCTTCACCGAACTCACCGGCATCACGCAGGAGTCGGTGGACGAGGACGGCGTACCCCCGGCCGAGGCCCTCAGCGACTTCCTGGCCTTCTGCCGGGGCGGGCCCGTCCTCTCCTACGGCAACGACATGCTGGTCCTCGGCGAGAACATCGGCTGGGCCCGCGCCCGGGGCGAACACATCACGCACACACCCCTCACCCCCGGCTTCCTGAACATCCGACCCTGGCTGAACGCGGTCGCCCCGGCGACGGCCGGCCTCAACTCGGGCCGCCTGTGGGAGGGGCTTGAGCTGCCCCGCCCGGCCGCCGAGGGCACGGAACACGCGGCGCTCTTCGACTGCCACTCGATCGCGGCGGCGCTGCGCCACCTGGCGGAGGCGGGGATCACCCTCCCGCCGGGGCTGCTGTAGCCGGGCGGTCGGGGGGCCGCCGGGGCCGGGGCATTACCCCTCAGGTCATCGACGCGCCCGCGGGCGGGCTGCCAGGCTCGTCCGCGCGGGGAGACCACCGGAGCACGACCCTCCTCCGACTGCCACCGACCGAAAGGACACAGCACACCATGACCGCCTATGTCATCGCCCACCTGCGCGACGCCGCCCCGCACCCGGACATCGCCGAGTACATCGAGCGCATCCCCGGCACGTTCGAGCCGTACGGCGGTCGCTTCCTCGTCCATGTCACGCCGCACGAGGTGAAGGAGGGCAGCTGGCCGGGCCATGTCGTGATGATCGGCTTCCCCGGGATCGCGGAGGCCCGCGCCTGGTGGGACTCACCGGCCTACCAGGAGATCGCCCCGCTGCGCTCCCGGCACATCGAGGGCGACATCATCATGGTCGAGGGCGTCCCCGCGGACTACGACCCGGCGGCCACGGCGAAGGCCATGCGGGAGGCACTGGCCGCCGACGTCCCGCCGCCGCGCCCGTGAGGCGGCCCCGCTCCGCCCCGCCGGCCGGGCGCGGGGGATCGTGACGGGGCCCGCGTTCCTCCCTAGGCCCTGTCGTCGAATTCCCACCTGCCCCGCGACGCCATGCACGCGCTCTCGACGCACCGGGCCCCGACCCGAGTACGTCCAGTACTCGGGTCAGGGCCCGGCACGCCGAGAGCACGCACCTGACGCCGCGGGGCCGCCCTTCGGGCGACGGCGGGAATGTGACGACAGGGCCTAGACTCCGCTCCATGAGACGGGGAACAGCGGTGCGCATGGCGGCAGTTGTGGTTCTCGCGCCCCTCCTGACGGCCTGCGGCGCCGAGCACGATCCCCTCTTCGTCACGGGCACCGCGGCGGAGCCCACGCTCGCCTGGCGGGACTGCCCGGCCGCGCGGGACGACGGGATCACCGAGGCGGCGCTCTACGAGTGGGACGACTCCAGCACCGTCGACGACCCCGGACGGACGCTGTGGCACATCAGGGCGACGGACGGAGGAACCCTCGCGCAGCGGATACGACTGGGCACCGCCCCGGACGGCTTCACGACCGAACGGCCCTTCACCACCGCCCTGGACCCCGGCACCACCTACGCCCTGCGCACCAACATGGCCTCGGACGACCAGGTCTCCGGTTTCCTCACCTTCCGCCCCGAGCAACTCGCCCCCGAGAGGGTCGTGTTCAGCGACTCGCAGTCGGAGTCCCGGGCGGACTACGACGACCGGGACGACGAGGAGTTCGGCTGCTTCGCCGACTGAAGACGGAACGCCCGGCGACGGTGCGGCCCGGCGACGGTGCGGCCCGGCCACGGTGCGGCCCGGCCACGGTTCGGCCGGGCCACGGTTCGGTCGTTCAGTCGGTCAGTCGGTCAGTCGGTCAGTCGGTGAGGCGGGGGAGCACGGAGACCATCTTCGGGCCGAAGCGGGCGATCAGTACGTCGTCGTACGAGAGCAACTGGGGCGGCATGCCGTAGTTCAGCGGCTTGCCCTTCCCGAAGAAGTCGACGCGGTGGTGCCAGACCTGCCGTCCCGTGCGCAGGTCGAGACCCGACAGGTCACCGGTGGGGCTGAGGAAGAACACGACCCCCCGCTTCTCCGACACCACGGGTGAGGCGATACCCGTCATCGACTCCTCGTCGGGCATGGGGACGCCCACCGGGCGGGTCCACAGGACCTTGCCCGTCCGCAGCGAGTAGGCGCGGGCCTCACCCTCCCAGTTCACGGAGATCACCCGGTCACCGATGACGTCCAGGTTGGCCTGCGCTCCCTGGAGGGGCATCGATCGCTCGACCTTCTGCCCCGAGCCGCTGACCAGGGTCATCCTCAGGTTCTTGCCGGCCGCGCCCCTCTCCGTGCCGACCACCAGCCGGTTTTTCGACGTCCCGATGAGGGAGCGACCGCCGAGGAGTTCCGTGACCTTCTCGGCCTTTCCGGTGGTGGGGTCGAGGCGGAGGACGTCGGTGGACGGGGGATGCTTCACCTCTCGCCGGCACACGAGGTACGGCACCCCGCTCAGCACCGCCCGGTCACACCAGACGCCCTTGTTCCATGTGTGGCGCCACTTCGTCCTGCCGGTCCTCGGGTCGAGGGCCGACACCGTGCGGTCCCTCGGGGTGTTCGCCAGCACCGCGCCGTCGATGAGCAGCGCGGACTGCGCGTCCCGGTTGTCGTTCGCCAGCTCCGCCTTCCACAGCACCTTCCCGGTGCCGGCCTTCACCGCGACCAGATCGGTGCCGCCCGCGTAGTTGCCGTCGGGCTGGCTCCGCGCGGTGTGGTTCTGGTACGCGTAGACGACGCCGTCGCGCACGGCGATCGGGTGGTCGTGGCTGTAGCCGCCGCTGCGGACGACCTTGACGGTCCACTGCCGTTCGCCGGTGCGGGCGTCGAACTTCGCCGCGTCGTACCTGCCTCCGGCGCAGTACAGCGCGGCGCCGTCCACCAGGCAGCCCCGCTCGGCCGCGCCCTTGGCGCTGATGTTCCACGGCTTCCAGCTCTGCGGTGACGCCGCGGGCCGCGCCGGCCGGTCCTGGTCGGCCGCGCCACCGCCCCCGAGGCCCAGCACCGTCCCGGCGGCGATCGCGGCGACGGCCACCGTCGACCCCGCGGCCTGCGCGAGACGGCGCCGGTCACGCCGCCGCACGACCCGGTCGACCAGGTCCCCGGGCGCCCGCACCCGGTCCAGGTCGACCGCTCGCAACGTCTCCCGGACCTTCGCCTCCACCTGCTCCGTCGTCATCCCCGGACCCCCCTCGGTGCGTAGCTGAGCTGCGTGACCTGTTCCACGGGCGCGCCGGTCCCCTCAAGCCCTTCAGGCCCCAACTCCGGAACGAGGGACCGGAGTTTGGCCAGCGACCGGTGCGCGGTGCTGCGGACCGTGCCGACGGGGCACCCCAGCAGCGCCGCCACCTCGCCCTCCGGCAGATCCTCGAAGTAGCGCAGGACGACCACGGTCCGCTGCCGCTGGGACAGCCGGCGCAGTGCCGCCCACAGCGCGATCCGCAGCTCGGATCCCGCCCCGGCGTCGCCCTCCGCGGCGGAGTCGGGCAGGACCGGCACGGTCGTCTCCGCGCGGTGCCGGCGCAGCCGCCAGCGGTTGACCTGCTGCCGGTACATGATCTGCCGTACGTACGCCTCGGGCTGCTCGATGCTCGCCCAGCGCCCGTATGCCTTCATCAACGCGATCTGCAGCAGGTCCTCGGCGGCATACCGGTCACCTCCCGTGAGCAGCACCGCGAGCCGCAGCAAGGCGGTGGACCGCATCGCCACGAACTCCCGGAACTCGTCATGCCCAGAGGCCTTCATCGACCCTCCCCTTCTCCACACCCCCCACGACGAGGCGAGCGCCCCCCGGCTATCCCCTCGGGGAGAAGATTCTCCGCCGCCTGTTGGCCCGGCACTCCGCAAGGTGCACAGATGGGAGGTGAGTTCATGAACATGAACTGATTCGATGAACTTCCCCTTCCTTCACCCGTTTCTGTTCCTCCATGTGAACAGAAAGTTCTGTCTGGTCCATTGACGCGTTCAGGCCGGCTCCCTACCTTGCGGAGAAAGCGCTTTCCATACCCGCAGATGGAGGCCCCCCATGCGTCAGAGATCCGTCATGGCGTGCACAGCCCTGCTGTCCGGCACGCTCGTCGCGCTGGCCGGCGCGACCACCGCGCAGGCGGCGACAGCCCGGTACGAGGCGGAGAGTTCGCCGGCCGTCTGCGCCGGCACCATCGACTCCGACTGGACCGGCTACTCGGGCAGCGGTTTCTGCAACGGGACCAACTCGACCAGCGGCTACGTCCAGTTCACGGTGGCGTCCGGCGCCGCGGGCACGGCGACGCTCGGCGTCCGGTTCGCCAACGGCACCACCACCGCCCGGGCCGCGAACGTCGTGGTGAACGGCTCGACCGTGGCGACCGTCTCCTTCGAGGGCACGGGCACCTGGTCGGGCTGGACCACGAAGAGCCTGTCCGTGCCGGTGGTGGCGGGCGGCAACACCGTCCGGCTCACACCCACCTCCGCGGCCGGGCTGCCCAACGTCGACCGCCTCGACGCGACCGTGCCCGACGGCACCGGCACACCCCCGGCGGCCTCCGCCCTCTACGTCGCCCCGAACGGCGCCGACGGCGCGGCCGGCACGCAGTCCGCTCCCACCACCCTCACCTCCGCGATCAGCCGGATCAGCGCCGGCGGCACGATCTACCTGCGCGGCGGGACGTACCAGCACTCCTCGACCGTCACCATCCCGGTCGGCAGGAACGGCACCGCCTCCGCCCGTACGACCCTGGCCGCCTACCCGGGCGAGACCCCGGTCCTGAACTTCGCCGCGCAGAGCGAGAGTCCGTCCAACCGGGGGCTCCAGCTGAACGGCTCGTACTGGCACGTCAAGGGGATCGTCGTCGAACGGGCCGGTGACAACGGCATCTACGTCGGCGGCAGCCACAACGTCATCGAGCGTACGGTGACCCGCCACAACCGCGACACCGGGCTCCAGTTGGGACGCGCCACCTCCACCACCCCGGCCGCCGACTGGCCGTCGGACAACCTGATCCTGAGCGCGGAGTCGCACGACAACGCCGACTCCGACGGTGAGGACGCCGACGGGTTCGCGGCGAAGCTCACCACCGGGACCGGGAACGTCTTCCGGTACGCCGTCGCCCACAACAACATCGACGACGGCTGGGACCTCTACACCAAGACGGACACCGGACCCATCGGCCCGGTGACCATCGAGGACTCCCTCGCCTTCGAGAACGGCACGCTCAGCGACGGCTCCCAGGCCGGCAACGGCGACCGCAACGGCTACAAGCTCGGCGGCGACGACATCGCCGTCAACCATGTCGTGAGGCGCAGCATCGCCTACGACAACGGCAAGCACGGTTTCACGTGGAACAGCAACCCGGGCACGATGACGGTCTCGGGGAACGTGAGCGTCGACAACACCGAACGCAACTTCAACTTCGACGGCGGTACGTCGCTCTTCCGCGACAACACCTCGTGCCGGGGCGCCGGCGGGACGAACGACCGGGTCATCGGCAACTCCGACGGCTCCAACCAGTTCTGGTCCGGTACGAACGGCTCCCGCTGCTCGTCGTACTCCGGCGCGATGAAGTGGTCCTTCGCCTCGGACGGCCGCCTCGTGGTCACGTTCGGCGGGTGACCTGCCGGGCGGAGACCGCGGGGTCTGGACAGCCCGCTGATCCCACGACGCGGTGCCGGGCTCTCCCGGCGCGGCATTCGCGGAGGCGGCATGCGTAGAGGCGGACGGCCGTGGGACCTCTCCTCGCGGCCGTCCGCTTCTTCGTGTGGAGGGCGCGAGGTGTCAATCCCCCTGTGTGTCGCCTCTCTTGCTGTTCGAGGAGCGCAGGGGGTCGACGACGCGGAGGAGTTCACCCACGGCGAGGGTCCCGGTGGCGACGGCGCGGACCCAGCGGGGGCCGCCCCGGGCGGCCCAGAAGACACAGGCGCAGCCGCCGATGACGAGTACGAGGACGCCGGACAGTATGAGCACGGTCATGCTCGTTCCCCCTTCGCTTCTCCGGTGATCGTCCGCGCATCCTCTCAGGCGGCCGCCGCCCTCCGGAGCGGGCGGACCGGAGTGTCAGTGGTGCGTTGTACGTTCCGCTCATGGGCGTGTATCTGGTGAGTGTCGGGGCGCAGGACTGGTTCGAGGGGGCCGGGGACGAGGAGGAGGACGGGTGGGCCCACGTCGCCTCCGCGCTGAACGAGGAACTGGGCCGGCGGGGGCTGCCGCCCTATGACTCGGTGCCGGAGGAGGCGGAGTTCGTCCGCGGGTCGGGCCAGCGCTTCGAGGAGAAGCTGGTCCCCTCCATGGACGGGTTCGTCGCGCTGTGCGGGGCGCACCTCTCGGCCGAGGAGGTGGAGGTCCTCTGCGGCTGGTCGGTGCTGGTGCCGTTCTCGCTCGACGAGCCGATACTGCTGCCCGTCGGCTCCGGGTACACGGACGAGACCCTCGTCGCCGGCGCCCCGCAGATGCTCGCGCTCGCCGAGAGACTGGCCGAGGCCGTCGACCTGCCGGCCGAGACCCCGGCCATGTGCGACAACCTCGACCTGACCCTGTGGTTCATGGACGGACCGGCGAGAGAGCTGGCCGCGTCCCGGCGGGGGCCGTGGAGCGAGGACCTCGACGCGGCCTTCTACGTTGCGCTGTATCTGCGCGCCGCCCAGCACTCCCTCCGCCGGGGCTGCCCGATCGTCTACACCTGAGGCCCGCTGCCGGAGCGGTTTCCCCGGAGACGCCGGGGACGCCGGCGACGCCGGTGATCGTCTGCGCCGGGGACGCCGCTGCCGATCGTCTCCGCCGGGGGACTCCGCTGCCCGGCGGGCGCCCCCGGCCGCGAACAGCCCTCCGGTCAGGCCGCCCGTCAGGCGGCTCGCCGAGGCACCGGCCGATCTGCACGTCGAGACGCTCGTCGACGGGGAGACCGGCGGCCCCAGGGGCACACTGGAACGGCTGCGCCCCGAGCCGGGGGACATGCTCCCGGCGAACGGCGCGCAGATCACCGGTTTCCGTCTGTCCCTCTTCAAGGGCATGGGCAGCACCCGCGGCAACGCCGAGTCCGGTTTCATCCGCAGCGTCGACGACGCCGTGCACCGCTTCTACGGCTCCGTGGTGGTCCACGTCGACCGTCCGTCCGCTCGCCGGGCCCCGGCCGCCGAACGGACCGCCGTCGGCTGAGCCCACCGGAGCGACCGGGCCGCCGCGGGCCCGCGAGAACGGGGCCGGCCTGCACTCCGGCGGCGGTAGCATCGCGCGCGGCGGGACCGGGGAGCGGTCCCCGGTCGGGTGGTCGGGCCGAGCGGGTCGGCCGCCTGTCGGTTGGGCTGGTCGGGTCGGTCGGGCCAGGCGGGCCGGGGCGGTGCGTCGGGCCGGGCGGTGTGTCGGTTGATGCGGAGGGTGTGATGGGCGGCGGCGATGCGGAGGACGGGACTCCGGGGCTGCGACGGGATGCCCGGCGGAACCGGGAGCTGCTCCTCGCGGCGGCCCGGGAGGTGTTCGCCGAGTGGGGGCTGGAGGCGCCGTGGGACGTGATCGCGCGGCGGGCCGGGGTCGGCAACGCGACGCTGTACCGGCACTTCCCCACCCGGGCCGCACTCGTGGACGCCGTCTTCCGGGACCGGCTCACCGGCACGATGGACGCCGGTGAGCGGGCGCGGGGTGCCGCGGACGCCTGGCAGGGGCTGCACGCCTATCTGCGGGTGGTGTTCGCGACGCTGGCCGCCGACCGGGGCACCAACGACCTCATGACCACGCGCGTCGAGGGCGTCGAGGCGCTGGACGCCGTGCACGCGCACAACAGGGAGACGATGAAGCTGCTGCTCACGCGCGGCCGGGCCGAGGGCACCGTGCGGGGGGACGTGACCGTCGAGGACGTGCTCTTCGGGCTCGCCGCCCTCGGACGTGCCGTGCCCGCGCTCACGGCCGCGACCGGTGCCGACGCCTGGCAGCGGCCCCTGGCCCTGTTCCTCGACAGCCTCCGGCCCCCGGCCTCCCCGCCCGCTCCCGCCCCCGCCCTGCCGGGGGACGCCCTCACGGCCGCCCAACTCGGTGCCGTACTGGAGGAACTGGGGCCTCATCGGGCGCCCAAGGTGTAGCCCTTCAGGCGCCGCTCCCGTCCTCGTCCACCGTGATCGCCGACGTCGGGCAGACCGCCGCCCCTCCCGGACGGCCGGGTGGTGGGGCGGGGCCGGTTCCGGGTCGAGGAGGACGACGACGCCGTCCGCGGAAGGGGACCGGTGTGGATGCCCGTGAGGCGGGGGAGCGCATCGAGCGGGAGCTGCTGATCCTCACGCGCGACCGTCTTCGCGCCGTCCACGTTCACCCGGCAGACCTCGGCGCTGCTGCGCGACGGTCTGGTGGAGCGGATCCTCGACCCCGAGGGGGGAGTGGCCCGGGAGTTCCGGATCGCCGGGGTTCTGGCCACGCCCGATGGCCGGGGACCGCTGGCAACGGGGGCGGCCCCGACCGCGCGGGGTGCGCGGTCGGGGCCGGCCCGGTGGTCGTCGCGCCGCTCTCAGCTGACGCAGACGATGCCGCCGAGCAGGCACAGGCCCGACGGCGAGGTCGCGTCCGAGTCCGAGGAGCCCGAGCCGTCGGAAGCGCCCGTGTCCGAGCCCGACCCCGAGCCCGTGCCGGAACCCGAGCCGGTCCCCGTGTCCGTACCGGAGCCGCTCCCCGACCCGGAACCCGACCCCGTACCCGTGTCCGAGCCGGTGCCGGAGTTCGCGGAGTCGTCGGCGGCCGGAGGCGTGGTCGCCCCGCCCGACGGGGTGTCCGGGGAGCTGTCCGCACCCGCACCGCCGTGCGGCGCGGAGCCCGACTGCACGCGCTGACCGGACGGCGCGGTCGCGGCCGTACGCGATGAGTCGCCCGTGTCGGCGCCGGTGTCCCGCTGCTGCGCGCCGGACCGGTCGTAGGAGGAGCCGCCCCGGGACGCCCGGCCCGGCGAGGAGTCCGGGGAGCGCCGGGTCTCGTCGGGGCGCGTGTCCGGTGTGCGGCCGCTCTGCGAGCCCTGTTCCTCGACGGCGGTCAGGCCCTCGGCGTCCGGGGCGGTGGCCGCCTGCGTCCGGTCGGTGGACTGGCGGTCCATGCCCATCACGGTCAGTCCGCCGCCGACCAGCGCCACCGCGGTCGCGACCACGGCCCGGCGCTGGTTCTTCTTCCAGCGGGCCATCTGCCGCCGCCGTGCAGCCCTTCCCCGCGGCGCGGCCGGGACGCCCTCCACGTCCTCGACCTCGACGTCCGCGGCGCTTCCCGCACCCGCGGCGCCCGAGGCGGCGGCCGGCGCCCGCTCCACGGGCGGTTCCGGCTCCGCCGGCCCGCCGTCGTGCCAGGTCTCCTCGGCCGCCGAGGCCGTCCCGTCGTGCCAGGTCGTCCCCTCGGCGGTGGGGGCCGCGTACTCCCAGGTCGCCGCCGGAACCGTCGGGGCGACGGCCGTGGAGGTCGTCGGAACGGGCCTCGTCGGGGCGATGTCCGGCGCGTACGCACCGCAGCCGGGGCAGACGAGGGCGCCGTTGAGGTGTCGGCGACATGAGGAGCAGTAGTCCATGGAGGTCTTCCTGTGTCGGCATGCCGTCGACCCGCCGGGTCGCGGCCCGGTCACGTCGTTCGCACGTGGGATCGAGCGGATCGAGCGGTCAGCAACGCTAACGAGCCATTCTCAGAGCTGTGTGCACACTGTGTGATGCTCCTGGGTGGGTTCTCCGGGGACTTCGCGCCGGTTCACAGCACGGTGTTTGGGCGTCACCGTCCGCGGTTTTCTTGGATTTCTTCTCAACAGGCAACCCCCGCACGGTTTTCACCTGTCTCACAGGGTGCTCACAGACCGGTTGCAGCCGGAGGCGTTCGGGGGAGCGCCCGCAGCATCGGCGGCCGGTCGTCCGTGGGTTGTCCAGTCCGATGCCACTGACCATGGCACTCGCAGACGAGGAACCTATGACCAGTCAAGAACACCGCAGCCGTCTGAGGCGTCCCGGGCTCGCCGCCCTGGCCACGCTCGCCGTCGTCGCCACCGTGGCGGGTGCCGCCCCGGGCGCTGGGGCCGCGCCCGCGGCCAAGGCGGGCACCCCGAAGCTCAAGCTGATCGCCGCCTCGAAGTCGGTGACGGCCTACCGGTACTCGGAGGGCGGCACCTTCCTGGACCTGGGGACATACGTCACGGTCGACGGAGCCCCCCTGGAGTTCAAGGTGACGCGGAAGTCCTACAAGGACCCGATCGTCGCGAAGCAGATCTTCCGGAACGGCAAGAAGACCACGACGCGGACGCTTCCGGCCGGGCTGGTCACCGACCACTCCGGGCTGTCCGGCTTCCTGGAGATCTCGCTCAAGGACGCCGCGGGTCAGCAGGTGCTCAAGACCGCCAGCGACTTCTGCCCGAACAACGCCTCCGGCCGCATCCGCCCGGACGCCCCGTCGACCTCGCACTACCCGCAGAGCTGCTCCCGGAACCCGTGGACGCTGGGCTCGGTGTGGGGTGTCGAGAAGGGCTGGGCGGTCAACACCACCCAGTACCGCTACGACGACGCCATGGACATCCCCGCGGGCGAGTACACCGCCGAGGTGGGCATCGCGAAGAAGTACCGCGACCTCTTCGGCATCCCGAACGACCGTCCGACCATCAAGCTGACGGTGCAGCAGATCGACGAGGGCGGCGAGGGCGGTGAAGGCGGCGTGGGCGTGGGCGCCAAGTCGTCCGGCCACCACGCCGCCGGTCATGGCGGTCACGGCGGTCACGACGCCGCTCCCGTCGACCCGACCCAGCCGCCGCTGCACGGCTTCGGCCCGCGCGGCGAGGACGTCCCGATGCCGCCCGCGTTCCCCCACGCCCTGGCGGACCGGGGCATGGCCAAGCACCTGGGCGACGGCCCCGGCCACACCGACGGGTCCCGTATCGCGCCCGCGCTGAAGCCGGCCGCCAAGCGGCCCACCGGCAAGGCCGGCGCCCCGGCGAACGTGCCCAAGCCCGACCTGCGTTCGCTGCCCGCCTGGGGCATCTCCATCACCGACGGTGAGGACGGCGACGTACCCGGCAAGGACTACCTCGCCTTCAGCGCCAACGTGTGGAACGCGGGCCCCGCGCCCCTCGTCGTGGACGGCTTCCGCAAGCCGGGCGCCGACCTGATGGACTCCTACCAGTACTTCTACGACGCCAAGGGCAAGCAGGTCGGCTACTCCCCCGCCGGCACCATGGAGTGGGACCCGCGTGAGGGCCACATGCACTGGCACTTCACCGACTTCGCCAGCTACCGCCTGCTCAGCGCGGACCAGACGAAGGAGGTGCGCTCCGGCAAGGAGGCGTTCTGCCTGGCCAACACCGACGCCATCGACTACACGGTGAAGGGCGCCAACTGGCACCCGGAGAACACCGACCTGTCGACCGCGTGCGGTTCCCAGGAGGCCATCTCCGTCCGCGAGGTCCTCGACGTCGGCT
This sequence comes from Streptomyces sp. NPDC030183, assembly GCF_055573455.1. NCBI lineage: Bacteria > Bacillati > Actinomycetota > Actinomycetes > Kitasatosporales > Streptomycetaceae > Streptomyces > Streptomyces sp. NPDC030183. The sequence continues at coordinate 102,550 of NZ_JBVIBK010000014.1, read as the reverse complement.
CCGGTGACACCTACACCCAGGAGCGCCCCGGCCAGTCCTTCGACATCACGGACCTGCCGAACGGCACGTACTACATCAAGGTCATCGCCAACCCGGAGAACCGTCTCAAGGAGAGCGACACCAAGAACAACGTCGCCCTCCGCAAGGTGATCCTCGGCGGCAAGCCCGGCGCCCGCACGGTGCAGGTGCCCCCGCACCACCTGATCGACGCCCCGTAACCGATCGACGGCACACTCAGCCATGAACCCCCGGGTCCCGTACCCGGGGGTTTCGTCGTGCGGGAGCTTCGTCGTGCGAGGGCTTCGTCCTGCCGACATTGCATGATCATGCATAGTTGTGCATACTCTTCCTATGTCCAAGGTCCTCACCTCCCTTCCGGCCGGCGAGCGCGTCGGCATCGCCTTCTCGGGCGGGCTCGACACCTCGGTCGCGGTCGCGTGGATGCGCGACAAGGGCGCCGTCCCGTGCACCTACACCGCCGACATCGGCCAGTACGACGAGCCCGACATCGCCTCGGTGCCCGGCCGCGCGAAGACCTACGGTGCCGAGATCGCGCGCCTGGTCGACTGCCGGGCCGCGCTGGTCGAGGAGGGCCTGGCCGCGCTGACCTGCGGCGCTTTCCACATCCGCTCCGGCGGGCGGGCGTACTTCAACACCACGCCGCTGGGCCGTGCCGTCACCGGCACGCTGCTGGTGCGGGCGATGCTGGAGGACGACGTCCAGATCTGGGGCGACGGCTCGACCTTCAAGGGCAACGACATCGAGCGGTTCTACCGCTACGGCCTGCTCGCCAACCCGCACCTCAGGATCTACAAGCCCTGGCTGGACGCCGACTTCGTCACCGAACTCGGCGGCCGCAAGGAGATGTCCGAGTGGCTGGTCGCGCACGGCCTGCCGTACCGGGACAGCGCCGAGAAGGCGTACTCCACCGACGCCAACATCTGGGGCGCCACCCATGAGGCGAAGACCCTGGAGCACCTGGACACCGGCATCGAGACCGTGGAGCCCATCATGGGCGTCCGGTTCTGGGACCCCGAGGTCGAGATCGCCACCGAGGACGTGACGATCGGCTTCGACCAGGGCCGCCCGGTCAGCATCAACGGCAAGGAGTTCGCCTCCGCCGTCGACCTGGTGATGGAGGCCAACGCCATCGGCGGCCGCCACGGCCTCGGCATGTCCGACCAGATCGAGAACCGCATCATCGAGGCGAAGAGCCGCGGCATCTACGAGGCGCCGGGCATGGCCCTCCTGCACGCCGCGTACGAGCGTCTCGTCAACGCCATCCACAACGAGGACACCCTCGCCCAGTACCACAACGAGGGCCGTCGCCTCGGCCGGCTGATGTACGAGGGCCGCTGGCTGGACCCGCAGGCCCTGATGATCCGGGAGTCGCTCCAGCGCTGGGTCGGCGCCGCGGTCACCGGCGAGGTCACCCTGCGGCTGCGGCGCGGCGAGGACTACTCGATCCTCGACACCACCGGCCCGGCGTTCAGCTACCACCCGGACAAGCTCTCCATGGAGCGCACCGAGGACGCCGCGTTCGGCCCGGTCGACCGGATCGGCCAGCTCACCATGCGCAACCTCGACATCGCCGACTCCCGCGCCAAGCTGGAGCAGTACGCCGCGATGGGTCTCATCGGCACGGGCGGCCCCGCCGCGATCGGTGCCGCGCAGGCCGCCGCGACCGGGCTGATCGGCACCATGCCCGAGGGCGGCGCCGAGGCCATCGCCGCACGCGGCGAGTTCACCGGCTCCGACGACGACGAGCTGCTGGACCGCGCCGCCATGGAGTTCGGCATGGACTGACCCCCTGCCGAAGAGGATCTCCGGACCGCGAGGGGCCGGGTCGACGCGACGAGCGCCGGCCCGGCCCCTCGCGTCGTCAGTCGACGCGGGACGCTGACGGCCGGCACCGATCTCGCGGAAGCGGCGGCCCGGGAGAGGAGAGGAACCCCAGCCGACGCGCGGCTGGGGTTCCCGGGGTGGTGGGTCACGGTCGGGCGGTCACCGTGGGCCGTGTGGGTCAGCGACGCAGGGTGAGGAGGCCCGGCCGGTACGGCAGCTTCAGGTAGTCGGTGCCGTCCGACGCGGGGTTCCGGCCCTGGTAGAGGAACCGCAGGTCGCAGGGGTCGACCGTCATGGTCTGGTCGGGGTTGTCGCGGACCAGGTCACCGTGGCTGATGTCGTTGGTCCAGGTGGCACCGCTGTTGGCCTTGCCCGCGAAGGGACGGCTCTCGCTGTCGGCCTGCGGGGTCCAGGAACCGCTCAGGCTGGTGGCGGTGAAGGAGCGGAAGTAGCGTCCGCCCGCCCCCATCGCCTCGACGATCATCAGGTACTGGTTCCGGCCCTTGACCTTGTAGACCTCCGGCGCCTCGAACAGCCTCGCCTTCGTGTCGCTCATGATCTTCGTGTACGACGAGCCGAAGCTGCCGGGGAAGTTACCGATCGGAATGACCGACCGGTAGATGCCGCCGTTGTCGTCGGCGAAGAACAGGTACATGTTCTTGTCGTCGGCGATCACGGTCGGGTCGATCGGGCCGCCCTCGGAGCCGGCGGGGAGGCTGCCGGTGAACAGCGGCTTCGGCGCGGACCAGCCGTCGGGGTCGGTGGGGTCGCTGGACGTGCGGTAGGTGAAGGTCCAGGCGGTGCCCCAGCCGTTGGAGACCAGCACCCAGGTCTTCTTGGGCGCGAAGTAGAACAGCTTGGGTGCCACCGCGCCCTGGCTCATGCCCTTCTGGCCTGCCGAGCCCATGTCGGACCAGTTCGTGAAGGGGGCGAACGCCATCGAGCCCCATCCCGACGCCGAAGCGGTCGTCCCGTAGACCAGGTGCTTGCCCTTGTACGTCACGGTGGTGAAGTCCTTCAGCCCCACCCAGCCGTTCGACGGCTGCGCCAGCGGACCCGTCGAGGTCCACCGGTAGGTCGACGGAAGAGCGCAGGTGCCGCCCTTCGTCGAGGCGGGGCTGAACCTCCAGCGCTGGTGGGCGCCGCCCTTGGAGTCCCCGATCCGCACGGGGGTCCCGTTGGCGGTCCGGCCGCGAGGGGTTTCCAGCACGCGACCGCTGGCGACGTTGGTCAGCGTGTAGGAGCCGTCGCTGTTCCGGTGGGCCCGCCAGCGCTGGTTGGCACCGCCGTTGGCGTCCCAGAGCTGTGTCCTCGTCCCGTTGGCGGTCTGGTTGCCCGGCGCGTCCAGGACGCGGCCGCTGGCGACGTTGGTCAGGGTGTACGAGCCGTCCGCGTTGCGGTCGGCGCGCCACTGCTGGTGGGAGGTGCCGCGGGCGTCCCAGATCCGCAGCGGGGTCCGGTTGCCGTTCTTCCCCGCGGGCTTGTCGAGAACGCGCTTGGCGGCGACGTCGGAGAGCGTGTAGACGGCGCCGGAGGTGATGCCCCCGCTCGGCGCGCCCCCGCCGCTGCCGCCGGCCAGGGCCTTGAGCACCGCGCTGTACGCGGGCTTCTTCCGGCCGCCGCCGTCGAACAGCAGCGCGTTCTCACCGGTGCGCCAGGAGTCGCTGTCGCGGATGCCCCACACCGTGACGCCCTTGCAGCGGTCGACGGTCAGGCACGCCTTGACGGCGTCGGTGTACGCGGCGGCGGACGCCTGGGCGATGTCCAGTTCGGTGATCTGGACGTCCACGCCGAGCGCGGCGAACTCGGACAGCGTGGTCCGGAAGTTCGCCGGCGGACCGCCGGCGCCGAAGTGGCTCTGGAAGCCGACGCAGTCGAGGGGGACACCGCGGGACTTGAAGTCCTTGACCATGCGGTAGACGCCCTGGGTCTTGGCGTCGGACCAGTTCTCGATGTTGTAGTCGTTGTAGCAGAGCTTGGCCGCGGGGTCGGCCTTCCGTGCGGTGCGGAAGGCCTCCTCGATGAAGCCGTCGCCCAGCACGTCCTGGAACACGGAGCTACGGTGCCGACCGCTGCCGCCGTCGGCGAAGGCCTCGTTGACGACGTCCCAGGCGTAGATCTTGCCCTTGTAGTGGCTCATCGTGGTGGTGATGTGCTTGTTCATCACCGCGCGCAGGGTGGTGGCGTCGCGGATGGAGCCGACCCAGCCGGGCAGCTGGGAATGCCACACCAGGGTGTGGCCGCGCAGGCGCTGACCATGCGCGGTGGCGTGGCTGACGATGCGGTCGGCGCGGGCGAAGTCGAACGACCCGCGGGAGGGTTCGACGGCGTCCCACTTCATCTCGTTCTCCGGGGTGACCATGTCGAACTCCCGGTCGAGGAGGGTGGAGTACGTCGAGTCGCCGAGCCTGCCCGCGGCCACCGCCGTCCCGAAGTAGCGGCCGCTGCCGGCCGCCGCGTCGGCGAGCACGGTCGGCTTGGCGGGCTCCGGTGTGCGGGCGGCCTGGGCGACCAGCGGGACGGCGGCACCCGCGGTGGCGAGGACCAGGGCGGCGGCCAGCACATGGCGGGTCGCCGGGCGGCGGCGGTGTGAACGGTGCTGATCTGGCAAGGGTTTGGTCTTTCTGGCGCTGTGGGGGCCTCGGCCCCTGACATCCGCCAAGTCGGCGCCGCACACCCGAAGGTTGCCGTGGACGGGGAAGTTCTCCGTCGCGCCGGAGATCTCGTGCCGAGCCGCGCGGGCGCCGGGATACGGAACCCTGACCGCTTCGAGGATCACCCTGGGGATGCGGCCGACGGGACGACATGTAGCGTCATCCCTGTCGTGACCTGCGGCAGGGCAGCGCAACCCCACTCTTTTCGCGCACCCGCTCCCGGGCCGTGGCTCCCCCCACACCGAGTTCGCGTACGCGTACCGGGCACACGAGCGTGCCCGCAGAACAGGAGCCGTCGTGGCAGTGAGGGTGTGGAGGCCGGGGACCGTCGGTGCGGCGGTCGTCGGTGCGGTCGTCGCGGTGACGCTGGGGGCCGGGGGCACGGCGAGCGCCGCCGGGTACACCGGGGTGGCCGGGCCCTGGAGCAGTGCCGCCGCGCTGACCGGGGCCGACGGGCAGCAGACGCTGATCGACGTGCGCACCGCCGGTGACGGCACGGCGTTCGCGCTGTGGCAGGACCGGGCCGCCGGCGCCGACACCTGGGACTACGAGGTCTCCGTGAAGGCCGCCGGCGGCACCGCCTGGGGTACGCCGCACACGCTGGCCACCGGCCGGTCCAAGGGCGCCCGCGCCGAGCTGACCGTGACCCCCACCGGGCAGGCCGTGGTGACCTGGCTGGCGGGAGGCGGCTCGGGCGGCGACCCGACGGCGCTGGCCGCCACCTGGAACTCCGCCCAGGGCGGTTGGTCCGCACCCGCGCCGATCGCGACGACCACCGGCGTGTACCTCGGAATGCCCCGGCTCGCCGCCGCGGCCGACGGCACCCTCACCGCCGTGTGGGACCAGGGCGGGTTCGCCGACTACGACGTCATGACCGCCACCCGCGCCCCCGGCGCCACCACCTGGTCCACCGCGAAGCCGCTGGCCCATGTCACCACCGGGTCCGTCTACGACCTCGCGCTCGCCGTCGCCCCCGACGGCGCGGCCACCGCCGTCTGGGACGTCTACGACCAGCTCCCGGAGGAGGGCGAGGACGCCCACACCGTCCACACCGCCACCCGCGCCTCGGCGGGCGGCGGCTGGAGTGCCGCCGCCCCGCTGCCCGGCACCGCCGGCGCGACCGGCACCGTGCGGGTCACGATGGACGCCAAGGACGCCACCACCGTCCTCTGGCGGGCCGCCGCCGGTGGCGCTGCGGACCTCAAGTCCGTCAGGCGGACCTCCGTGTCCGGTGGGTGGGGCGCTCCGCAGACCGCGGTCGCCGCCATCGACCCCAGCGACGAGAGCGAGCCGCTCACCGCACCCAACGGTGACCTCACCTATGTGTGGGCCGGGTGGAGTTCCACGGCCGGAACCCCTGTCGTACGGACCGTCACCCGGACCGCGAGCACCGGCACATGGTCGGCGCCGAAGACGCTGTCGACCGGTTATGTGAAGTGGGACGTCTCCGCGTCCATAGGCGCCGACGGCACCGTCCAGGTCGTCTGGCCGCAGACCCCGGGCATCGACAACGGCGACGACAACTACCTCCAGTGGGCCGTCCGCCCGGCCGGCGGCACCTGGAGCAAGGCGACCGCCCTCAACAGCGCGCCCGTCCCCGCCGTCCCCGACGCGAACGCCCTCTCCGGCGAGGTCACCGCGGGCCCCGACGGCCGGGCCACCGTCGTCTTCCGCAAGGCGGTGGACATCTCCCCCGGTGACTTCACCTCCCAGCTGTCCGCCCAGTCCCAGACCCTGCTGACCAAGCCGAAGGTCACCTCCCGGGCCGCCGTCAGCGGCACCGCCCGCACCGGCTCCAAGGTGACCTGCGACGCCGCATGGGCCGGCTACCAGACGACCGTCGCCTGGTCCTGGCTCCGTGACGGTACGACCATCACCGGCGCCACCGGCACGTCCCGCACGCTGACCTCCGCCGACTACAAGCACCAGGTGTCCTGCCGTGCCAAGGTCAGCAACGGCGCCGGGTCCGTCACCTCCACCTCCCCGGCCGTGACCGTCGCCGTCGGCCCCGCCCTGAAGGCCGTCACGGCACCCGCCGTCACCGGCACCGCCAAGGTCGGCTACAAGCTCACCGCCGCCCACGGCACCTGGTCGCCGTCCGCCACCTCCTACACGTACTCCTGGAAGCGCGACGGCACGACCATCACGGGCGCCACGCGGTCGACGTACGTCCTGGTCGGGGCCGACCGGGGCCACAAGATCACCGTGAAGGTCACGGCGAAGCGGTACGGCTGGACCAACGGGTCGGCCACGACCGCCGGGGTCGTCGTGCGCTGAGCCGCGCGGACACCGACGGACGCCCGGCCGGGGGACTCCCGGCCGGGCGTCGTCATGAGGGCCCGGACAGCCGGCATCAGGACCGCCGGGGCATGGGCAGGGGCAGCGATCTCAGAGTCGTCTCGGGGATCACGTGGTCCAGGAGGTGCAGGGGCGCGGCGGTGACCCCGGCCGCCTCGGCGGCGTCCCAGTGGGCCAGGGCGTGGGGGAGGTCCACCAGGCCGTGGGTCGGGGGGAGTTCCGTGCCGTCGTGGCGGGCGTGGAGCAGCGACTCCAGACGGCAGGACGCGAGGGTGCCCGGCAGATGGGGCTGGAACCGCGTGCCCTTGGCGGCGCCGGTGCGCGCGAGGGCCGGGAGGTCCGCCGACAGCCGGGTCTCGGCGGTCGCCACCGCGAGCAGTCCGCCTCCGACGAGCAGCACGTCCCGCTCGCGCCCCATCCGGTCGAGTGCCCGCGCGGTGTCGAAGCAGTGCGGGAAGGAGTCGTCCACGACGATCGTGCCGGGGCGGAGCCGGTCGACGTCCAGGAGGGCCGTCGGGCCGCTCACCGCGGTGACGATGAGGTCGGCCGCCTCGTACAGACCGGACGGCAGGCCCTCACCGGCGCCCGTGGACTCCAGGACCTCTACGGCCGTGCCGGGACGGTCCGCCGACAGTTCGGCGGCGAGACGGCGCAGCCGAGGGAGGCTGCCCGGCAGGTCGCAGAGGAGCAGCCCGGCCGGCGGGCGCGGGCTGCGGGCCAGCAGCAGCCGGAGCGACGACATGCCGATGGAACCGCAGCCGACGACCGCGAGGGTCAGTGCGGCGAGGTCCCGGCCGGTCGCGGCGAGCGCCGCGTGGACGGTCTTCACGACGGCGACGGTGGTCGTGGCGTGGCCGGTGGTGAGCGCGGCGGGGAGCGAAGCGGCGGCCGTGGCCGTCGTGGGGGCGGTTTCCCGGAGGACGTCGTAGCCGTAGCCGGTCAGGGCCGGGATCACCCCGGCGAGGGAGACGGAACGGGCGCCGAGGGCGAGGGCGTGCTCCACGGCTCGGGCGGTGCGGGCGGCCAGAGGGGCCTGACCGGCCCCGGCTGCGGGAGTGCGGGTCAGCTCGTCGGCGAACAGCGGCAGGGCGAGGAAGCCGGACGTGCCGAGGGGCGTGGTCGTCGTCTCCAGCAGCCGCGGGCGGCCGTCCGGGAAAAGGAGCGCCCGGAGCTGTTCCCGGCCGGGCACGGCGTCCGGGGGCAGACCCGCGTACGCGGCCAGGTCGCGGGGCGCGGGCAGATAGCCGACGAGCGCGGCGTCCAGGGGTGCGCTGCCCTCCAGCTCGTGGCACAAATCCCTTGCGAACGCGGCCAGTTGTTCCTCGGTGAGGGCGGTCGCCGACGCGCGGACGGTGACGCGTACGCCGTCGGCCGAGGGGCGGACGGCCAGGAAGACGTCCGTGCCCACGGGCGGCGGGGCGAGCGCCGTGTCCGTGTCGTCGGGGAGCACGGTCAGCGCCGTGCCGGCCGGGGCGCCGAGGGAACCGAAGTCCAGGAACGTGAAGAAGAACTGGGCCGTACGGGGCAGGCCCTCGTCCGTCCGCGGGTCCGGCGGACCGGCGGTCCGGGCAGCGACCACCTCGGCGGCGACCCGGCGCAGGTCCTCCACGAAGGGGACGGGTGCCTCACCGCGCACCGGCGGGCGGACGGCCACCGCCTCCGCGAACGGGCCGAACACCCGGTGCGCGTCGGGCACGCCGTCGTCGCGTCCGGTGACCGCGAGGCCGAGCACCAGGTCCCGTCGGCCGGTGAGGCCGGTGAGAGCGCGGTGGTACGCGGTGAGGAACGGCGCGTACGGCGTCGTCCCGGCGGCACGGGCGAGCCGGCGCAACGCCTCGGCGCGGCCGGCGTCGACGGTGAAGCCGGCGGTGTGGAAGCCGGGGGACGGGGCGGTGCCGTCGGCGGGGCGGGACGCGCGGAGCACGGGCGGCGTGTACGGGGCCCGGTGCCGGGCGAGGTGGTCCGCCGTCTCCGGGGACGGCGACGGGGCCCGGCGGGCGGCGCGCAGCTCCACGTGGTCGCGGAAGGTCGAGCGCAGCGGTTCCAGCCCGTCGGACAGTCCGGCGGCGAAACGGTCGTGGACGGTGAGGAGTTCGCGGGTGAGCAGCGCGGCGCTGTAGCCGTCGCCGATGAGGTGGTGGGCGTGCACGACGAGGACGTGTTCGTCGGCGGCGACCGCGAACAGCCGCAGCCGCAGCAGCGGCCACGCCCACGGCTCGAACCGCCGCCGCGCCTCCTCGGCGACCCGCCGCTCCAGCAGCCCCGGATCGCTCAGCGCCTCCGTCTCCACCGGCAGCCGCAGCGTGTCCGGCAACTCCTGCTGCACGGGCGGGCGCGCCCCGGCCGGGAACACGGTCCGGAGCATCGCGTGCCGGGCCACGAGGACGTCCACCGCGCGCTGGAACAGCTCCGGGCGCAGGGGCCCGCGGATCCGGAAGCGGGCCAGCCACGCGGAGTCCGCTGGGCCGCCGGAACCGCCGGGCGCACCGGAGGAGAGCGCGTCGGCCAGGAGGAAGCCCCGCTGGGAGGGGGTGAGGGGGTAGGGGGTGACGGCGGCGGTGGGGGACGCGGGGGCGGCCGGGGCGGCTTCCGCGACGGGGACCGCGGTGGCCGCCGCCGTGTCGTCGGCCGTGTCGATGGCCGCCGCCAGCGCCCTCAGGGTGCGGTGCGTGTAGACGGCGGTCGGTCGTGGCAGGAGGCGGTGGCCGTCGCGCAGACGGGAGAACAGCTCCAGCACCGTGAGGGAGTCCCCGCCGAGGACGAAGAAGTCGTCCTCCCGGAAGACCTCGGGCACGTCGAGGAGTTGGGACCAGGCGCGGGCCAGCAGCCGTTCGGTGGGGGTCGCCGGTGGGGTGCGGGGCGCTGTCCGCCCGGTCGCCGCGGTGGGCTCCTCCGGTACGGCGGCGGCCCGGTCTGCGGGCGGTTCCGGCGTGGGTGCGGGTGTGCCGTGGTCCGGGGGCGGCGCGAGACGGTTGCGGTCGATCTTGCCGGTGCCGGTCAGGGGGAGGGAGGCGAGGGTGTGGATCCGGGCCGGGAGCATGTACGGGGGGAGCGTCCGGGACAGGAAGGCGCGTACCTCGCGGGCGTCGGGCCGCGCCGCCCCGGCCCGGGGCTCGACGTACGCCACGAGCCGCCCCTCCCGCAGCAGGACGGCGGCGCGGGCCAGGCCGGGGTGGGCGAGGAGCGCGGCCTCGACCTCGCCGAGTTCGACGCGGTGGCCGCGGACCTTGACCTGGTCGTCGAGGCGGCCCAGGAACTCCAGTACCCCGTCGGCCGTGCGGCGGACGCGGTCGCCGCTGCGGTACCAGCGCCGCCCGTCCCGTTCGGTGAAGGCCGCCGCGGTGAGGTCCGGGTCTCCGAGGTAGCCGGGGGTGAGTCCGGTGCCGGCGATGAGGAGTTCCCCGGCCTCCCCGGGCGCGCACGCGCGGCCGTCGGCGTCGACCACGGCCAGTTCGGTGCCGGTGACGGGGCGGCCGATGGGGAGGTGGCGGACGTCGTCGGCGGGGCGGGTGTCGATGATGTGGCAGGTGGCGTTGATGGTGGCCTCGGTGGGGCCGTACAGGTTGGCGACCCGGTGGCGGGCCCGTCGGACGCCGGAAGGGGCCGGGTAGGCCGTCGCGTCGAGGAGGTCGAACCAGCGGCGGACGTGGGCCGCGGGGAGGGCCTCGCCGCCCACGTGGACCCAGCGCAGGGCGGAGAGGTCCGGGGGCGTCGCCCCGTCGGCGCGGACGCGCTCCTCGGCGGCGGTCAGGAGGCGTTCCCAGAGCGTCGGAACAGAGCTCCACACCGTGATCCGGTCCGCCACGACCCGGTCGAGGAGCGCCTCGGGGTCGCGCAGCAGATCCCGGGAGACGGTGTGCACGGTGGCGCCGACGAGCAGCGGGGCCAGCAACTGCCGTACGGAGGCGTCGAAACAGACCGACGCGGTCTGCGCCAGCCGGTCGCCGGGGCCGTAGCCGAAGGTGGCCAGCGCCCAGTCGAGGTAGTTCGCCATGGACCCGTGGGTCACGGGCACGGCCTTCGGACGTCCCGTCGAGCCGGAGGTGAAGATGACGTACGCGACGGCGTCGGGGTCGTAGGGCTCGGCGGTGCCGACGCCGGGGTGGCCGGGGTCGGCGGGAACTTCCCGGAGGAGGGGGGCGGCGGGGCCCTTGGGAAGGACCGGGGCGGCGGGGCCGTCGGCCGGGGGCGGGCCGCCCGGGAGCGGCGTGGCGACCTCCGCCGTGACGACGGGGACGACGCCCGCCAGCCGGGCGGCGGTCTCGTGGGTCGCCGGGTCGCAGACCAGGACGCGGACACCGGTACGGGCCAGTTGGTCCCGGTGCCGGGCGCTGGGGTGGGTGGCGTCCAGCGGTACCCAGCCGGCGCCGGCACGAAGGATGCCGACCACTCCGGTGACGGCGGCGGTGCCGCCCGGTTCGGTGAGCAGCCCGACGAGGTCGCCTGGGCGTACGCCGTGGGCGCGGAGCCCGGTGGCGAGCGAGGCGGACGCGGTGTCGAGGGCCGCGTAGGAGAGGACGGCGCCGCCGGTGTGGACGGCGACGGCCTCGGGCGTGGCGCGGAACCGCGCGCACAGCCGCTCGACGATGCCGGGCCGCCCGGCGCCCCTCGGCTCCGCCCCGGGAACCGGGGCCGGGGGCGGCGCGGGCCGGTGCGTGGTGGGCTCGGTGGTCGGGGGCGAGGCCGGCTCGGTGGTCGGGGGCGAGGCCGGCTCGGTGGTCGGGTGCGTGCTCGGCTCGGCGGCCGGCCCAGCCGACTCGGCGACCACCGCGCGCAGTTCGGAGACATACGCGTCGGCGAGACGGCGTACCGTCCCGGGGCGGAACAGGGCGGCCGGGTGGTTCCAGGAGAGGCGCAGGCTCGCGTCGGCCTCCCAGCACAGGAGGCCGAGCCGGGTGGCGGCGGTGGCGGTGGCCGCGGCCGTCGGGGTGACGGTGACGGGCCAGTCGGGGCCGTGGACCACCGGGAAGCGGGCGAAGCTGAATCCCGCCTCGGCGACCGTGCGCGGCGCCGGTCCCGTGGCGGGCCGCACCTCGCCCAGCAGCCGGGCGAGGTCGGCGCTGCCGGGCGTCGCGTGCGCCTCGGCCTCCCGCCAGATCTCCCGGACCCGGCCGGCCAGCGCGGTCACCGGCTCGTCGGGGCCGACCGTCACGAACAGCGGCAGGGTGTCGGCGAGGGGCCCCACCAGACGGTCGACACCGGCGATCGCCGCCTCGCGGCGCGCCCGCGCCACGTTCACGGCGACGTCCGGCCGTCCGCTCCACCGCGCCAGGCACCGCCCGTAGGCCGCCAGCATCAGATGGAACAGCGACACCTCGCGCCGGGCCGCGACCTCACGCAACCCGGACGTCAACTCCTCGTCGAGCTCGGTGCGGTGGTGGACCAGCGGCGGCGCCGGGGGAGCGTCGGGATCACCGTCGTAGGGAAGGGCGGGGGCGGAGGACGCGGTGGACGTGTGCGCCGCGGTGAGACGGTCGCGCCAGTACCGCAGGTCCCGCTCGTACGCCGGTGAGTGCCGTTCGGCGGAGAGGGCGGTCGCATAGGCGCCGAACTCGTCCGACAAGGACGGGAGTTCGCGGGGCGGTGTCGGTTCGTCGCCCCGCGCGAGTGCGGTGTAGAGCGACCAGAGGTCCTCGCTCAGCACCTTGAGGCTGTAGCCGTCGGCGGCGGCGTGGTGGACGACCAGGAGGAGATGGGCGAGGTGCGCGTCGTCGTGGTCGGGGACCAGCACGGCTCGTACCGGATCCTCCGAGGTGAGGTCGAAGGGACGGTTGCAGAGGGCCCGTTCGAGGTCGGCCAGGGCGCGCGGACCGGCCGGGACCCGCCGGACCTCGTACCAGACGGGGCCGGCGTCGGAACCGGGAGCGTCGAGGATCTCGGCGGGTGCGGCGTACTGGCGCGGACGGGGCCCGTCGTCACTGGTCAACCGCATCCGGAGCATGGGGTGGCGCCGGGCCAGACGCGCGAGCGCCCGGCCGAGGAGCGCGGGGTCGAGGGGGCCGCTGACGCTCTGACGGACATAGCCGTGGGCGGTGAGGCCCTCGTGGAGCGACTCGGTTATGTGGAAGGCGAGTTGGAGGGGGGTGAGCGGGAGGAGGTCGCCATGCCCCCGTGCGGCGGGGAGCGCGGGCGGGGGTGTGCCGGGCGCCCCGGCGGCCAGATGGGCGGCGAGTTCGCCGATGGTGCGGTACTCGAAGAGCAGGGTGGCCGGCAGCGCCCGGCCCAACTCCCTCTCGAGGCGCCGGGCCAGGTCCACGGCACTGAGGGAGTCCAGCCCGAGGCCGAGGAACGGGGCGTCGTCGGCGATGTCCGCCGGGGAACGGTGGAGGGCTTCGGCGAGCAGACGGCGGATGAGGGCGGTGATCGCGGGGGCGGCCGCCTCCGTGGGGGCGGCTGTCTCCGTCGATGCGGCTGGGGCGGGGGTCGGTGCGGGTGCGGGTGCGGGTGCGGGGGCCGGTGCCGGGGTCGGTGCGGGGGCCGGTGGGGGTGCGGTTGCCGGGGCCGTCGCCGTCCGCGAGGTCGTCGCCGGATCCGCCGTGGCCGTCACCAGGACATGGGCCGTGTCCAGGGCGAGCGCCGAGTGGAGGGCGGTGAGGGCGGCGCGGACGGGCAGGGGGGCGAGGCCAAGGGCGCGCAGGCGCTCCTCGGCCCGGGGGCCGCTGGCCAGGCCCGTGTCGGAGACCGGCCCGAAGGCGATCGTCCGCCAGGGGCGCCCCGCGCTGTGCTCCGCGGTGGCGAACGCGTCGAGGAACGCGTTGGCGGCGGCGTAGTCGCCGAGGGCGCCGGACAGGCCGGGCAGGACCGAGGAGACGGAGGAGAAGACGACGCGGACGGCGGTGTCGTGGCCGTACCGGCGCAGCGCCTCCGCGAGGAGGACCGTGCCGCGCACCTTGGCCGCGAGGGTCTCCTCGATCTCGTCGTCCGACTTGCCGCGCAGGCTGCCGGGGCGGGCCGTACCGGCGGCGTGGAGGACACCGTCCAGGGGCGGTAGTCCGGCGACGAGGTCGTCGATCGCGCGGGCGTCGCTCACGTCCGCCGCCTGGTAGCGGGCGCGGGCGCCGAGGGCGCGGAGTCGGGCGAGCAGGGCTCGGGGCGGAGCGGCGGTGCGGCCGGTCAGGACGAGGTCGGGCGTGCCGCGTTCCGCGAGGTCACGGGCGAGCGCGGAACCGAGGCCGCCCGCGCCGCCGGTGATGAGGTAGGTGCCGTTCGGGGGGAGGACGTCGGCGGTCGTCGGGGTGGCGCCGGTCGCGGGGACGGGCGTACGGGTGAGCCGACGGGACGCCCGCCAGGCGACCGTGCCGACGGCTTCGCGGGGGACGTCGCCTTGAGCATGGCCGGGGGCGTCGCCGTGGGCGTCGGCTGCGGCCAACTCCAGCTCCAGCGACCGGAGTCGGACGGCGAGCGGGTCGTGCGAGGAGAGGTCGACGCCGTGGGCGGACAGCGCCGGGTGCTCGTCGGGGAGGGCCAGGGCGAAGCCGTGGAGGAGTGCCCGGGCCGGCCGGGCGCGCTCGGGGGAGTCCCCGGCGCCGGTCGTGTACGCGTCCTCCGTGACGAGCAGCAGACGGGCGGGGGCGGTTCCGAGCAGCGGGAGCACACCCCGCAGGGAGGCGATGGCGTCGGCGGCCGTGGCCGACTCCGGGGTGTCCTCGGCGAACCACAGCACGGTTTCCGGGGTGTTCGGCCCGCCCGGGGACCTGTCGTCCGGCCCCAGCACGGTCACGCCCCGCGTGGCGAGGCGGTCGGCGAGAGCCCCGGCGAGGGCCGTGCCGGCGCCGGCCAGGCGTACGGCGCGGGGGCCCGGGGCGGCGATGAGGGGCGCGTCGCGCCACAGCAGGGGCCGGGGGGCGGGGGCGCCCTCGGGGGCGGGACGCGTCGGGCGGGGTGCCGCCGCGTCGAGGCGCTCCGGCCAGTGGCGCCGCCGCTGGAACGGGTACGTGGGGACGGGCACCCGGCGCTGTCCCGGGCGTACGCGTGCGGAGGCCGTCGGGGACAGCGGTGCCCCGCGTGTCCACAGGCGGCCGACCGTCTCCAGCAGGGCGCGTGCGTCCGGAACTCCAAAGGCGTCACCGTTCGGGGAGACGCTCAGGGCGGGCAGATACGCCACACCGGCGGACGAGGACCCGGCCCCCGCCCCGGCACTCGCCCCGGCCCCCGCGCCCAGCCGGTCGGCGGTGATGGTGCGGACGGGGCCCGAGAGGGTGTCACCCGGTCCCAGTTCGACGAAGGTGTCGTACCCGTCGTCGAGGAGCCGGGCCACGGCCGCGCCGAAGCGCACCGGGCGGGTCGCGTGGTCGCGCCAGTGGGCGGGGCTCAGCTCGGGGCCCCACTCCCCGCTGACCGTGCTCAGCATGGGCACGGCGGCCGGGAGCACGGTCAGGGCCTTCGCGGCGTTGCCGAGCGGGTCGAGCACGGGGTCCAGCGCAGGGGAGTGGAAGGCGTGCGAGACCCGCAGCCGACGGGCGGCGACACCGCGCGCCCCCAGGTCCGCGACGGCACGGTCGACCGCGTCGGACGCGCCGGCGATCACCAGCTGGGTCGGCGAGTTGACGGCGGCCACCGACAGACCGCCGTCGGACGCGGCGATCACGGAGGCGACGGTGTCCTCGTCGCCCCGGACGGCGGCCATGGCGCCCGGCGCGGCCAGTTCGCCGACCAGACGCCCCCGTTCGGCGGCGAAGGCCATCGCGTCGGACAGGGAGAGGGCGCCCGAGAGGTGCGCGGCGGTGAGTTCGCCGACGCTGTGCCCGACGACCGCGTCGGGACGTACGCCCCACGCGCCCAACTGCGCGGCCAGGGCCGCGCCGAACGCGACGAGGAGCGGCTGCGCCACCTCCGTCCGCGCCAGCTCCTCGGGGGCGGCCGACTCGTCCAGGCACCACGTGACCAGGGAGCGGCCGAGGACGGGACCGACGAGGGCGGACGCCTCGTCCAGGGTGTCCCGGAAGGCGGGGGCCGACCGGTACAGCGCGCGGGCCGGGGCGGGGCGTTGCGCCCCTTGGCCGGGGAGGACGAAGACGGTGCGGGGGCGGGCGCGGGCGGGTGCGCCGGCGTCGGCGCGGGCGGCCGCGTCCAGCCGTCGGACGAGGTCGCCGTCGGCCACGACCGCGAGACGGTACGGGGCGTCGTCGCGCGCGGTGCCGACGGCGGCGCAGACGTCCGCCTCGGCGAGGTCGGGCCGTGCCCGGAGGTGGGCGGCGAGACCGGCGGCGGCCGCCCGCAGGGCGCCGGGGTCCCTGGCGGAGAGGGTGAGCAGATGCGGACCGGAGCCACCGGCCACGCCGCCGGCGGACGCGGACGCGGGACGCAGACGCCCGCACCCACAAGTTTCCCCGCAGCCATGGCGGTCGCCGTCGCCGTCCCCACGGCGGTCATCCGCGCCGTCCGAGCCGTCCCCACGGCGGTCATCCGCGCCGTCCGAGCCGTCCCCACGGCGGTCGCCGTCCGGCGCTTGCTCCAGGATGACGTGGGCGTTCGTGCCGCCGAAGCCGAACGCGTTGACCCCCGCCGTGAGAGGACGGCCGTCCGGGGTGGTCCACGGCTCCGGCTCGGTCACGAGACGGAAGCCGGGGGCCGCGTGGGCGAGGAAGGGGGCGGGCCGCCCGGCGTGCGGTGTCGGCGGGAGCCTGCGGTGGGCGAGCGCGAGGACGACCTTGACCAGGGCGGGCATTCCGGCCGCGTTGAGCAGGTGCCCCAGGTTCGCCTTGACCGAGCCCAGCCGTCGCGGGAGCCCGTCGGGGCGGGGCGGGAACGCCTGGCCGAGGGACCGCGCCTCCACCGGGTCCCCGATCGGCGTACCGGTGCCGTGCGCCTCGACGTACGACACGGTGGCCGGATCGACCCCGCACTCGGCGTACGCCCGCGCGATGACCTCCCGTTGCCCGCGCGGTGTGGGCGCGAGCAGGCCAAGCGAGCGGCCGTCGTTGTTCACCGCCGTCCCGCGGACGAGGGCGAGCACCGGGTCGTCGGCGGCGCGGGCCTCGTCCAGGCGGGCGAGTACGACGACGGCGCCTCCCTCGCCGGGCACGAACCCGTCCGCGTCGGCGTCGAACGCCCTGCACCGTCCCGTCGGCGACAGCGCGCCCGTCGCTTCGAGCAGCCGGTGCCCGGTGCCGGTCAGGCCCAGGTTGACCCCGCCGACCACCGCGAGGTCGCACTCCCCGGCCGCCAGGCTCCGCCGGGCCAGGTGCAGCGCGACCAGCGCCGACGAGCACGCGGTGTCGACGGCGAGCGCCGGGCCGTTGAGGTCCAGCACCTGGGAGACGCGGGCGGCGATCAGGTTGGGCAGATTGCCGGTGAGGGCGGCCGGGTGCCGGGCGAGGTCACCGTCGGCGGCCTCGGCCAGGACCTCGCGGTAGCCGCTGTCACCGGTGGCCGCGAACACCCCGACCCTGCGGCCGGCCCGGCGCGGGCCCGCGTACCCGGCACGCTCCAGTGCCTCGTGGGCCAGTTCGAGGAAGATCCGCGCCTGGGGGTCGGTCGCCCGTGCCTCCGCGTCGTCCATCCCGAAGAAGTCGGCGTCGAAGGCCGCCGGGTCGGAGAGGAAGGAGCCGAACGGGGTGCGCGGGCGGGGCCCGTTCCCCCACCGGCCCTCGGGTATCCCGCCGACGGTGTCGCCCCCGGCCTCCAGCAACTCCCAGAACTCCTCGGGCGATTCGACCCCGGGGAACCGACAGGCCACCGAGAGCACGGCCACGGCACCGGAGGGAGCCGCGTCGACACCGGCACGGCCACCGGGACCGTGGGGGGCGGGGGCAGGAGCTGGAGCGGAACCGGTGGCCGATGCCGCAGCCGTGTCCGCTCCCGCCCCCGTGCCCGCCGTCGCCGCCATCACGTACTCCGCGAGGCCCGCCACGGTGTCGTGGTCCCGCAGTGCCCTCGGCTCCACGGTCACCGCGAACGTGTCCTCCAGCCCGGCCAGTACGGCCATCGCCTTCAGCGAGGAGCCGCCGAGGTCGAAGAACCGGCCGTGCGGCCCGATCTCGCCCTCGGGCCGCTCCAACACCCGCGCCCAGATCCGCCACACGGCCTCCCGGACGTCCCGCACCGACCGAGACCCCCCGACCACGGCGACCGTCTCCGCCACGGCGACCGTCTCCGCCACGGCGACCGTCTCCGCCGCCGGGACCGTGTCTGCCGCCGGGACTGTGTCTGCCACGGGGACCGTTTCTGTTGCCGGGACTGTGTCTGGCGCGGGGGCCGTGTCTGCCGCCGGGACTGTGTCTGCCGCGGCGACTGTGTCTGCCACGGGGACTGTGTCTGCCACGGGGACTGTGTCTGGCGCGGGGGCCGTGTCTGCCGCCGGGACTGTGTCTGCCGCGGCGACCGTCTCTGCCGCCGGGACCGTGTCTGCCGCGGCGACCGTCTCTGCCGCGGCGACTGCGTCTGCCGCCGGGACCGTGTCTGCCGCCGGGACTGTGTCTGCCGCCGGGACTGTGTCTGCCGCCGGGACCGTCTCTGCCACGGCGGCGGCCGTCTCCCCCTCCGCGCCCGTCTCCCCCACGGCGGCCGAATGCGTCACCGCGGCCATCTCCCGCACCACAGCCGTCCCCGCCCCGGCGACCTCGCCGTTCCCCGCCGCCGCGTCACCCCAGGGCTTTCTCGCCGCCGCGTCGCCTGAGGGCTTCCCCGCCGCCGCGTCGCCCCAGCGCTTCCCCGCCCCCGCGTAGCCCCAGCGTTCCTCCGCCGCCGCGAACCGCCCGGCCTCGAACCCCTCCCTCAGCGCGCCCCTGCGCAGCTTGCCGCTGGTGGTGCGCGGGAACGCCCCCGGCGGCAGCGGCAGTACCCGTACGTCGTCGTGCCCGAGGGCCTCCCGCAGGCGCCCGGCGGCGGCCCGCAGCACGGGTCCGGCGGTCGCCGCCGGAGGTCTCGCCCACCGGACGAACGCGACGACCCGCTCGCCCCCGCCGTCCAGGTCGGTGGACCCGACGACCGCGGCGGTCGTGCCGGGCGGCAGCCCCGGCGTCGCGGCGACCGCCTCCTCCAGGTCGGACGCGTGGAACGTACGGCCGTTGACGAACACGACGTCCTTGTGGCGCCCGGTGACCACCAGCCGCCCGTCCCGCAGGAACCCGAGGTCCCCGGTCCGCAGCCACCCGTCGGCCCCGAACGCCTCCGCGCTCGCCCCGGGCGCCCGGTGGTACCCCCGCCCCACCTGCGGCCCCCGCACCTCCACCTGCCCCACCCGGCCCTCACCGAGCACACGGCCGACCCGGCCGACCCGGCCGACCCGGCCGACCCGGTCCGGGCTGCTCCCGCTGCCCTCGCCGCCCCCGCCGGTCCGCTCGGCAGCGCCCGAGGTCCCGGTGATCCTGACCTCGCAGCCCGGCACCGGCAGTCCGAGGTCCATCAGCTCCACCGCGCCCGGGCCGGGCGCGGTCTCCACCGCCCGGCCCCGGCTGAGCGCGGCCCGGTCCAGGACCAGCGGCTCGGCGCGCTCGCCCAGCGGCGGCACGGTCACCGCGAGCGTCGCCTCAGCCAGGCCGTAGACCGGGAGCGGGGCGCGCGGGTCGAGACCGGCGGGGGCGGTGTGCGCCAGGAACTCCCGCCAGACGCGCGGGGCGATCGGCTCGGCGCCGACGAGCAGCAGCCGTACGCGGCTCAGGTCGAGCCCCGCGAGGGTGGCGGCCGGGACCCGCCGCACGGCCAGGTCGAGGGCGAAGTTGGCGGCCGACAGCAGGGTCGCGCGGTGCCGGGCCGCGGCCTCGAACCACAGCGCGGGGCGCTTGGCGAAGGACAGCGGTTCGACGCGTATCTGCCGCACGCGCGCGGCCATGGGCACGAGGTGGGTGCCGATGAGACCCATGTCGTGGAAGTACGGCATCCACGTCGCGAGGACGTCGTCGCCGGTGATGGCCATCGCCGTACGGATCTGGCGGAGGTTCGCGAGGACGCCCGCGTGGGTCAGCTCGACGCCCTTGGGGGAGCCGGTGCTGCCGGAGGAGAACTGGAGGAACGCGACGTCGTGGGGCGCCGCCCGGTGCGGTCGCCGCGGCGGACGGCTCTCGCGGAGCGGGTCGAGAGGCAATGCCCTGACACCCGCGTCCAGTTCGTCGAGCAGGGAGGCCGTGGAGGCGTCGACGACGACCGGCGGGCGGCCGAGGAGTTCCCACACCGGTCCCACGCGGCGCGGCTCCGGCGCGAGCGGCACGGGCACGGCGCCGGCCGCCAGGGCGCCCCAGAACATCGGCTGGAAGTCCTCGCCCCGGTCGGCGACCAGCGGCAGCGGGGTGCCCGGTGCGACGCCGGCCGCGACGAGGCCGCCCGCCACCCGCAGTGCCTCGTCGCGGAGTCCGGCGAAGGTGACGGTGTGCTCGCCGCCGTCGCCCCGCACATGAACGACGGTCCGGCCGGGAGCCTCCCGTGCCGCCCCCAGCAGCACGTCCAGCAGCGTCTCGGTCGACGCCTCGTCGTTCAAACCCTCATTCGATCTCTCCACCGTGCGGACCCTACAAGTCGGGCATCGCGGAACAGCACCGGCGCACGGCCGTCGCGTGTTCCCGCCCCGCGTCAACAACGCTGCGGGTCAATACACCTAGCATCCGGGGCATGGCGATGTTCGTGCACCTGACCTCGGCGGCCGACGCGCCCCGGATCCGCCGGGCCGGGGTGCGCGCGGCCAGTCACGGGCAGGGCGGTCTGCGGGGCGTGTACTGCTTCCCCGTGCTGCCGTCGTACACCCTCACCCACCAGTGGCTGCGCGAGCTGGGCCGGTTCGGCAGCAGGGGCGGACTGGTGGCCGTCCACGTCCGGCTGGACGACGCCCAGGAGGTGCTGGTCGGGCGGTACACGGACCGGGCGCGCGGCGGCCAGGTCACCGTCACCGCCGCCGAGGCGGTCCGGCGGATCTCGGCGCTGGAGGACCCGCGCGGCTGGGAGGTGTTCGTGCCACGGGCGGTCCGGCCCCGCGAGGTGCACCGGGTGCGGTCCGCGCCCCAGGTCGTCGGATGGCGGTACCTGCCGGACGCGCACGGCACGCGGCCCTGTACGTGCTTCGGCTGCCGGGTGCGCGGCGGCCACGGCGCCCGGCGGCTGCGCGAGCGGCTGCCGCATCCGCTGGACGGGCCCCCGCCGCCGGCGCGGGTGCTGCTGGCCCGGCTGGAGGCCGCCGGGCGGCCCGGTGACCCGGCGGTGGTGCGGGAGACGCTGCACTGGTTCGGGATGCGCCGCCGCGGCCCGCTGCCCCGGCTCGCCCCGCTCGCCGCCCACCCCGACCCCGGCGTACGGGAGGACCTGGTGTGGGCGGTCTCCGGCTGGTCCACCCCCGGCGTCGGCGCCCTCCTGGACCGCCTCGCCGACGACCCGCACCCCGACGTCCGCGACGCCGTGGAGGCCGTACGCGAACCGGAGTAAGGGACCGTCACCCCGGCCCTCCTCGTGCGGCGGCCGTGCTCCGCCCCGCCGCCGCACGCCCCCCGGCCGGCGTCAGCGCGTGCTCGTCCAGCTGTGGGCGACGTCGACGACCAGGCGGTCGTGCAGCTGGACCACCCGGAACGGGAGCCGGGCGCGGACGCCGAGACCCACCTGGGTCTCGCCCTCGAAGCTGCCGGCGAAACGGGTGTCGCGGAAGGTGCGGTAGCCGGTGATGTCGACGCCGGGCAGCGGCTTGGCCACCTTCCCGGGGTAGGCGATCGCGCCGCTGGCCGGGTCGTAGCTGGGCGCGGCGATCCTGACCTCCAGGACGGCGCCGCCGCCGACCGGGACGACGTCGCCCGAGCCGGCCTGGTGCAGCTCGTCGACGTACTGGACGTAGTAGCCGATGTGGTCGCCGCCGCCGGGGACGTCGAAGACCATGCGGTCGAAGCAGTCGTGCCGGCCGGTCCTGATGTCGGCCAGCGGGACGACGCCGCTGTCCGGGACGCCCTTGAGGCCGCTGCCCCAGCCCGTCGGGCAGGCCGCCGCCGCCCGCGCGGCCCCCGCCGGCGCGGCACTCGCGCCGCCGCCCGCCGCCACCGCCGCCGTGCCGGCGAGCACGAGTACGGCCACCGCCGCTCCGATACGTCGCATGTCGTCCCCCCTGGATCGCATGACGTTGCTGTCGGGTGAGACCGCCCGGTACGGCGGATGGTTGTGCTCCGCTCGCGTCGAACGGCCCCGGGCCGTGATCCACCATGTGGGCGGCCGTCCAGGGCCCCTGGGCGGCCGGGCTCGGATAGCCTCCCCGCATGTCTCTCACCGTCGACGCACTGGCCGGGTACGTGGAGCGGGGGCTCGACGCCGATCTGGCGCGCTGGTTCCCCGGCGAGCCGTGGGCCGCCGCGCCCCCGGCGTCGACCCGTCCGGTCGCACCGTTCCTCGCCCGCCTCCCCCGCGACGCGGCGACGGCGCTGGCCGCCTTCGACCGCCGGGTGCGGGCGGGGACCATGCCGCGGTTCCTCGACATCCACGACTGGTCGTACGCCTTCGAGTTCGCGGCCAACGACTGCCGGATCCTCGACTCGGACTACGAGACGGAGCTGTCGGACGACGACGTGTGGTCCGTCGGCGCCGACGGGGGCGGCAACTACTACGTGGTGCTCGGCAACGGCCGGGTGGCCGTGTGGTTCCACGAGGAGGAGGTCGTCGAGGCGGACACGCAGTTCGACAATCTCGATGTCTTCGTGTGGTCGCTCGTCCGCTACCACGCCGTCCGCGCCGGCACCCTCCGACTGTCGGACGTCGAGGCCGACTTCCGCGCCCTCGGCCAGCCCGGCGTCCTGGAACCGCGGACCGGCCTCCTCGCCTCCCTGTCCTGACCCCGGCCCCGCCCCGGCTCGCGCCGCCCGTCTCAGCGGGTCGCCGGGGCGGGGGACGGCACCTTGTGCAGCAGGGGAGCGGCGGTGCCGCGGCCGGTGCCGCCGGAGGGCCGGCCGCCGACGTACTGGGTGTGCATGCTGTCGTCGATCCGGCACAGGACCCCGGTGGTGCGGCCGGGCGGCGCGCTCGGGTCGAGCTTGGCGGTGAAGGACGCCAGCTTGTCGTAGAGGGTCCTGCAGCGGGCCCCGGTGGCGGACAGCTCCGACGTGGTGGCCGTGTGCAGGGCGTCGAGGACGAGGACCAGGTTGTGGCCGGACAGCAGGACGTCCTGCATGCCCCCCTCGCCCTTGGTGATACGGCCCGGCGGCAGGTTGGGGTCGGCGGTGAAGCGGCCCGCCTTGCTCACCCCGGGCCCGATCCGGTCGTAGGGGTCGCGGGTGCTCTGGGTCCAGTTCGGCTCCCACACACCGAAGGCGGTGCGCGCCATGAACGTCCAGGTGTCCTCGTGGCAGCGCAGGGTGATGTAGGAGACGCCGGCGGCCCGGCGGAGCGTGCCGTTGTGCTCGTCGAGCGCGACCCGGTTCTCCGCGAGCGCGGCCCGCAGCACGGCCCGGTCCTCCTCACGCCATCGCCGCTCCTGCTCCTCGTGCTGAACCCTCAGCTCTCGTCTGAGCTGCTGGTTCTTCGTGTACTGCTCGACGAACGTCTTGACCAACGACTTGAACATGGGGCGCCTGCTGGGGTTCGGCCGGACAACCTGGGTCTTGCAGCGGCCCAACGACCCGCGCCGGATCTTGGTCACGCCGCCCGCCCGCCGACCCGGTCGCCCTTCCGGGAACACTTCTGTCGCTCCGTCAGATATCGCGCCAGCCAAGCGAGTTGAGGAACGTGAACGACCACGCGACGGATCGGTGAGATTCCTGTGGTGCACTGCCTCGATCGAGCGGTGAACGTTAAGGTCGGATTCATGAACGCACGGCTGGCCCTGCTCGGCGCGGTGGATCCGGGTGTCGCGGAGAGCGAGGTCTTCCGGCTCGCGCTCCAGCACGCGGTGGGGGAACTCGGCGCTCTGGGAGGCATGATCCACCTCCGTGGGCCGATGTCCGCGCTGCGGCTGGTGTCGGTGACGGGCCTCCCGCCCGCCCTCACCCGCTCCTGGGAGATCATCGACCAGGAGGGCCCCCTGCCCCCGGCCCGCGCCCTCCACCGCGACGGCGGTTCCTGGGCACCCATCGCCTCCGTGGACCTCACATGGCCCGGCACCGGTCTCGCCGTCGTCCCCATGGCGTGCGGCGACCGGGCGATCGGCGCGCTGTCCGTCCTCACCGGCGACCGGGGCGAACCCGACGACGACAACTGGCGGTTCCTGCGTGCCCTCGTCGCCTGGACCCAGGAGCGGATGGCCCAGGCGCCGCCCCCGCCGGGCCCGGCACCCGCCGAGTCGAGGGGCGAGCGGCTGCGGCAGGCGCTGACGGAGGTCAGCGTCGGCTCCTGGGACTGGGACATCCGCACCGGCGACCTGATCTGGGACGAGGCCGCCCTGGAGCTGTACGGCACCCGGCCCGCGGACTTCACCGGCCGGATCGACCACTGGATGCGGATCGTCCACCCCGACGACCTCGCCCCCACCCTCGCCGCGGTGCAGCGCGCCATCCGCGACCGCACCGTGTACGAGGCGGAGTACCGCGTACGGCGCCCGGACGGCACCTACGGCTGGACCCGGGCCCGCGGCAGGGCCACCTACGACGAGCGCGGCCGGCCCCACCGGATGGTCGGCGTCGGCTGGGAGAGCACCGACTCCCGCTCCGCCCGCGACGCCCTCAGCCGGGCCCTGCGGCACATGAGCGACGCCTTCCTCGCGGTGGACGAGGCGTGGCGGATCACCTTCGCCAACCTGGAAGCCGAACGCATGCTGGGCCTGTCCGAGGGCGAACTCCTCGGCCGGGTGCTGTGGGAGCTGCCCGTCGAGTGCGACGGGGTGCCCGGACTGGAGCGGCTGTGCCGCGGGGCCGCCGCGGACCGGGAGCCCACCGGGTTCGACGTGCACAGCCCCGGCAAGGGCCGCTGGTTCCACCTCCGCGTCGTCCCCGGGCCCGACGGCCACACCCTCTACTTCACCGACATCACCGAGCACCGCAGACTGGCGGAGGAGCGCCGCGCCGCCGAGCTGGCCGCGACCCAACGGGCCTTCCGGACAGCCGAGTTGACGGCCGCGCTGGCGAAGGCGACCACCACGCGGGATGTGATCGACGCGGTGGCCCGGCGGGTGCTGCCGCCGTTCGCCGCCACCGGGTTCCTCGTCCAGGACGTCGAGGGCGACCGGCTCCACAACGTCGGGTACGTCGGCTACTCCGCCGAGTTCATCGAGCTGATCGACCACCGCCGCAAGACACGGCACGGCCCCGCCTGGGACGCCATCACCACCGGCAGACCCGTCTTCCTCTCCTCGGCCGAGGAGTACACGGCGTACGCGCCGCGCAACGCGGACCTGCCCCGCCGGTCGGGCAAGCAGTCCTGGGCGTTCCTGCCGCTGACGGCGTCGGACCACACCTTCGGGGTGTGCGTCGTCTCCTTCGACCGGCCGCGCCGCCTCACCGAGGAGGAGCGCACCCTGCTCACGGCGATCAGCGCCCTGCTCGCCCAGTCCCTGGAACGGGCCCGGCTCTTCGACGTCGAGCACACCCGCTCCCGCGAACTCCAGCGGAGCCTCCTCCCGCAGGCCCTGCCCCGCCTGCCCGCCTGCGAGGCCGCCGCCCGCTATCTGCCCGCCGGGCGGGGCATGGACGTCGGCGGCGACTGGTACGACGTCATCCCGCTCTCCAGCGGACAGGTCGCCCTCGTCGTCGGCGACGTCATGGGCCACGGACTGCCCGAGGCCGCCACGATGGGCCGGCTGCGCACCGCCGTCCACACCCTCGCCGACCTCGAACTGCCGCCCGACGAGATCATGACCCACCTCAACGACCTCGTCGCCGGCATGGGCGAGGAGTCGTACGTGACGTGCCTGTACGCGCTGTACGACTCCACGACCCGGATCTGCTCCCTCGCCCGCGCCGGGCACCCGCCGCCGGCGCTGGTCCTGCCCGACGGCAGTGTGCGCTTCCCGGACCTGGCCGCCGACCCGCCGCTCGGGGCGGCCGAGCCGCCGTTCGAGACGGTCGAGCTGCACGTGCCCGACGGGAGCATGCTCGTGCTGTACACCGACGGGCTCGTGGAGTCCTCGAAACGCGAGATGGACGAGGGCATGGCCGAACTCGCCCGTCTGCTGCGCAACGCCCACGACGACGGCACCGCCGCCGACCTGGAACTCCTCTGCGACACCCTCATCCACGGGCTGCTCCCGGCCCACCAGCAGGCCGCCGACGACGCCGCTTTCCTCGTCGCCCGGCTGCACGCCCTCACCGAGGACCGGGTGGCCTGCTGGCCGCTCCTCGACGACCCGAGGGCCGCCGGGCAGGCCCGCCGCCACGTCCGCGAACAGCTCGCCGCGTGGGGCCTGGACGACCTCGCCCCCACCACCGAGCTGCTCGCCAGCGAACTCGTCGGCAACGTCGTACGCCACGCCAAAGGGCCCGTCCGGCTTCGGCTGCTGCATGGCTCCGAGCTGACCTGCGAGGTCTTCGACGGCAGCCTCACGATGCCCCGCATCCGCCGGGCCACCGACACCGACGAGGGCGGCCGCGGCCTCCAGCTCATCACCGCGCTCTCCCAGCGCTGGGGCACCCGCTACACCCCCGACGGCAAGTGCATCTGGACCGAGCAGCCCCTGACCGCCCCCGACCGCCGCGCACAGCCACCGGGCCCCCTGGACCCGCTGAGCCCCGGCCCCGACGACTTCGCCGGCGACCTGGAGTAACCAGGGGCCTCGTGCTCGCCGCGGGCAAAGGCCGAGGCGCCGGCCGTGTCACGGCCGACGCCTCGGTTTCGGTGCGCGACCGGTCAGGCCACGGAACCGATGCGCTCCACGCGCTCGTTCACACCGTTGCGCAGCTCACCCAGCGTCGTGCCGGGCGGGGCCACCTTCGGCGTCGACGACGGCGGCTGCGTCTCGTCGGCGCAGGTCGTGCCGTGGGCGGGGACCGTCAGGTCCACCAGGTACTTGACGACCGCGTCCGTCGCGCAGGCGCTCCGGCCGAACGCCGTGTGCCCCTCCGCCTGGAACGTCAGCAGCGAGGCGTTGTCGAGCCGCCGGGACAGCGCCACCGCGTCCTGGTACGGGGTGTCGGGGTCACCGGTGGTGCCCATGACCAGGATCGGCGCCGAGCCCTTCGCCCGGTAGGAGCCGTCGTAACGGCTGACCCGCTCGGCCGGCCACTGTGTACACGCGGTCGCATGCTGGTGGTCGTAGGTCGGCGGACCGAAAGCCATCGCCGGACCGAGCAGCGGTGCCGCCTTCGCGAACGACTCCACCTTGTGCTTCAGCAGCCACTGGTTGCGCGGGTAGTCCCGGTCGGCGCACTCCACGGCCACGTTCGGGCCGAGGAAGTCGAAGCTCGCCGGGGACGGCGGACGCAGCAGGAACGAGGTGTTGTCCCGCAGCTGCGCCTTCCTGAGGGCCGCGCCGAGCGAGGGCCAGATGACCTTGCCCTCGTTGATGTTGAACATCAGCCGGTAGACCAGCGTGTAACCGTTCGCCTTGCCGCCGCTCGCGGTGGTGACCGGGTTGGCGTCCAGGTCCTTCTTCAGCTGCTCGAACGCCCCGC
Organism: Streptomyces sp. NPDC030183; assembly: GCF_055573455.1. Taxonomy (NCBI): domain Bacteria; kingdom Bacillati; phylum Actinomycetota; class Actinomycetes; order Kitasatosporales; family Streptomycetaceae; genus Streptomyces; species Streptomyces sp. NPDC030183. Next base: position 75,318 of record NZ_JBVIBK010000014.1, on the reverse strand, counting down.
GCGGGTCGCCGTCACCGAACCCGCAGACGGCCTGGTCGGCGGCGCACCAGTCGAGGAAGCGGCTCATCGCGCCGTCCAGCGCCAGGTACTGCGGCCGGTCGTAGGCGTACGGGCGGTTGGCGTAGTGCACCGGGTCGTACGCCCCGTCGAGGGTCAGCGCCCGCACCCGCTGCGGGAACAGGGCGGCGTACACGGTCCCGATGTACGAGCCGAACGACCGCCCGTAGTAGGTGAGCTGTTCCTCGCCGAGGGCCTGCCGCAGCAGGTCGATGTCACGGGCGACGTACTCGGTGCCGATGTACGGCAGCAGTCCGCCCGCGTTGTCGAGGCACGCCTGGTTGAACTCGGCGGCCTCCCGCAGCGCCGGCCCGAACGCGTCGGGGCCGGGCACGCCCTTGGCGTCGGTGACGGCCTTGGAGTAGCGCGTGTCGTCGAAGCAGGTGAGCGCCGAGCTGCGGCCGACACCGCGGACGTCGTAGCCGAACACGTCGAACGACTCGCGCAGCGCGGCCGGCAGCCCCGCGTAGTTGTTGCGGACGAAGTCCACGCCGGAGTTGCCGGGCCCGCCCGGCTGCATGAAGAGCGTGCCCTTGCGCTTGGCCGGGTCCGCGGCCTTCTTGCGCACCACCGCCAGGGTGATCTTCTTGCCGTCCGGGTCGCGGTAGTCGAGCGGGACGTCCGCGTTCGCGCACTCGTAGCCGCCCTGGCAGTCCGTCCACGCCAGGGACGGCACGGGCGGGGTCGGCAGGGTGTCGGGTGTCTTCGGCGAGGCCATCGCCTGGGTCGCCGTCCCCGTGCCGGCGACGAGGAGCGCGGTCAGCGCGGCCCCGGCCATTCTCAGACGCCCGAAACGTCTCGGTGCGCCATGGGATGTCGTCATGTGTCCTTCCCCCTGTGCTGAAGTTGCCCTCAAGTACCCACTGGTCAAGGTGAGTCGGGGCAATGTCTAGCTCGAGAGAGGGGAAAAAGGCGAGCGTGGTGCCACCGTGGCCGACTTTCCACCCGATCTCTCCACTACCCGGCGGTAGTTACCGCGACCGGAACCGGCTTCGTACACCGGGGCGCGCGTGTGCGTGAGCCTTCTAGGACCGTCCGTCCGCGGTGTTCCCTTGTGCGGTGTCCACGTCGGCGTGCACCAGGTCGTGGTCGGAGGCGGGGGTTCGGCGCACGTCCTGGTCCAGCGGGGTGACGCCGCGCAGGAAGACGTAGTCGAACTTGAGCCGCCAGTCGGTGGTGACCTCGCAGTCGCCGGAGGCCGGGGGTCGGCACGCCGGATCCGCGTCCGCGGCCAGCGCCCACAGGGCGGTGAGCTCCGGGGCGTCCGGCACGGCGTTGAGGTCGCCGAGGACGATGGCGCGGTCGTGCCGGGCGACCGCCTCGGCCAGCACCCCGACCTGCTTCCGGCGGACGGCCTCCTGGCTCCGCTGGGCGAGGTGGGTGTTGAACACCCGGACCGGCCTGCCGTCCACGGTGGTGGTGACCGCCAGGTACCCGCGCGCCTCGGAGCCGCCGTCGGGGTAGAGCTTCTTGACGGGGTCGCTCATCGGCGCCGCCGACAGGATCGCCTGGCCGAAGCCGCCGGGCTTCCACGGCACTCCGCCGCAGCGGTTCCAACTGCGCAGCACCGGACCGTACGCGACCTGGTAGACCAGCCCGTGCAGGTGCTCCAGATAGTCCCGGATCCGCTCGACGTCCCGTACGCACGCCTCCTGCACGCCGATCACCTGCGGCGCGTACCGGGCGATCTCCGCCGCCCGGTCGACGTCACCCGTGTCGCACGGGTTGCAGAGGTTCCACGTCATGACCCGGTCCGGGTCGATGTCCCGGACGGCCTTCACGGGCTCCGACCCGCCGAAGAGCCCCCCGCCCGGCGCACTGGGCCCGACCAGCACCACCACGCAGGCCACGCCCAGACCCCCCGCGAGCAAACGCGTGCCCCTGCCGAGCACCCTCGCCTCCTCACCCGGAACCCCAAGGCACCGACATCCACGTTCGAGGTTAAGCGATCAACTCCCGTTGCCGGGGCGGTCCGGCGCGCCGCCGGGCCGTCCGCCCACGAGCACCAGCACGCTCCCGGTGAACATCAGGATGCCGAGGGGGACGTGCAGCGACGGCACGTGGGCGATGCCGAGGACCACCTGGAGGGAGGCGAGGAGGAGGAAGCCCGAGGCGTACAGCACGGGCCGGGGAGAGCCGCCGCCGGGGCGCCAGGCGAGGACGGCGGCCAGTACGTGGAGCATGGCGGCCCCGTACATCACGCGGGCGCCGACGTCGTGCAGCAGCGCTCCGCCGGCGGAGGTCAGCAGCAGACCGGCGGTGGCCGCCTGGAAGAAGAGGGTCAGCGTCTGCAACGCGACGGCGACCCGCAGGAACGTGGTCCCCCGGTACGGCGGTGCCGTGTGGATGGCCATGACTCGGTCCCCTCTCCCGCCTCACGACGGAACGTCGGTGCTGTTCTCCCGGTCCGACGGAGCGGGGCCGAGGAATGTGACACGACCGAGGAATGTGACACGACGGAGGAATGCGACGGCTGAGGGTGACTCGGCCGGGAGATGTGGCACGGCCGGGAACGTGCACGGCCGGGAACGTGACCGGCCGGGAACGTGACCGGCCTACCGGGGTGTCAGGACGCAGAACTCGTTGTCGTCGGGGTCGAGCAGGGTGACGCGGCCGTCCCGGCGCGGGGCGGCGTCGAGGGGTTTCGCGCCGAGGGCGAGGAGGCGGTCGATCTCCGCCCGCTGGTCGCCGCCGGCGGGCGGCGCGAGGTCGAAGTGGAGGCGGTTCCTGCTGTCCTTGGGCGCCACCGGAGGACCTCCCCAGGTGATCTTGGGGCCGCCGTGGGGCGCGCGGATCGCGGTCTCCTCGTCCTGGTCCCAGACCAGCGGCCACTCCAGCGCCGCGCTCCAGAAGTACCCGACCTCCTGCGAGCCGTCGCAGGCCAGCGCCCCGAGGAAGCCGCAGTCGGCGAGGAACCTGTTGCCGGCCGGGATGACACAGAACTCGTTGCCGTCGGGGTCGGCGAGCACCACGTGCCCCTCTTCGGGGCGCTGACCGATGTCGATGTGCCGCCCGCCGAGGGCGAGCGCCCGGGCCACCGTCTCCTGCTGGCCCTCGGGGGACGTGCTCGTCAGATCGAAGTGGATCCGGTTCGGGACGGTCTTGGGCCGCTCCGTCGGGAAGAAGCCGAGGCGGAACCCCGTGTCGTCGGCGGGCAGCAGCGCGATGCCCTCGTGCGGGTCGTCGGTGAGCTCCCAGCCGAGGACACCGGACCAGAAGTGCGCGAGGTCCCGCGGCCGGCTCGCGTCGAAGCAGAGTGCGTACAGCTGACAGGTCATGGCCCCGGAATCTCCGATCCGCCGGCCGCTCGTCCGGCTGGTCGCGTCAGGGTGCCTTGCCGGCCCCCGGGGCGGAGCCTAGAGCCGACCGGTCGTCAGCCGCAGCCCGATTTCCGGCGGCCCGGAGCACCCGAGCCGGCCCGTCGGGTGCCCGGGGCGGGTAGAACTGCGCGTACCAGCGGCGTAGCGCCCGGATGCCCTTCTCGTGCGGGAGGAGCACCGGACGCGGCTGGTGGATCTTGTGGTCCCAGATGCGGACCTCCTCGCGGACCTCGCCCAGCGCCTCCCTCCGGAAGACCAGCTTGAGCAGAGGGGTGAGCAGCGGGATCCGGGCCGGTCCGCGCAGGTGGTACAGCATCCGCAGCTCGCTCGTGCGGTCGTCCACGGGCGTGGTGAGCGCGACGGCGGTGACCGACAGCACGGGCCCGTGGGAGCGGACCACCATCACGCCGGGCCCGTACATGAACGCGTCGAAGGTGTTGGCGATGTCCCGGCCGAGCACCCGCCGGGTGAACGACCCCCGCGCCTCGGCGAACGGGCCGTCCTCACGCCACTGCTGCACCGGTGGCTCGCTCTGCCCGTGGATGAAGTGGAAGTGGGACTCGTCGACGATGTTCTCGCGCATCTCCTGGATGTGGATCCGGGCCCGGCAGGTGTCGTCGATCGGCCGCGAGAACTCCCCCGACACCGCCTCCGGGATCTCCGGCACCTCCCACGCGGGTTCGCCCGGCCCGACGTACACGAGGACGAGGCCGCTGTGCTCGCGCACCGGGAGACCGCCGAGCGCCACCTTCGGGGTGCGGGCCGCGAACGGCGCCTCGACGCACCGTCCGTCCGCGCCGAACCGCCAGCCGTGGAAGGGGCACTCCACCGTCCCGTCCACGACCTTCCCGCCGACGCCGAGGTGCGCGCCGTAGTGCGGGCAGTGCGCGTCCCGGACCGCGGCCCGGCCGTCCTCCCCGCGGAACGCGATCAGCGCCCGTCCGAAGTAGTGCAGGCTGACGACCTTCCCCGGCCGCAGCTCCCGGCTCCGCAGGACCGCGTACCAGCCGTACGGGACGGCCGGCATCGGGTACTCGTCGGCTCGCGGATCACGGGGCAGCCCCGCGAGATTGTCATGTTGCCGACAAAGGCGCATGGGGCGATGCTAGCCGCGAAGCCGTTCACCGTAGAACAACTTGCGTGTACGCAAGCGGAGTTGGCGTAAAGGCGGCGGTGCGGTGGAGCGGGGGCGCGTGGTCAGACCCGTTCCGGCGGCCGGTGCGGGCCGCTGGGCAGCTCCACCTCGATCGGGTCTCCGGGCAGTACCACCCCGCCCTCCCTCACGATGCTCATGATTCCGGCCTTCAGCACGAGCCCGCCGGACGCGTCGCGGCCGACGACCCGCTTCAGCAGGCCCTCGCGGAAGGCGTCGATCTGGCGGCACGGGTTTCGCAGACCCGTCACCTCCAGCACCGCCCCGCCGCCGAGGCGCAGCAGCGTGCCGACCGGCAGCCCCAGCAGGTCGATCCCCCGGGTGGTGATGTTCTCGCCGAGGTCACCGGGCCCCACCTCGAAGCCCTCCGCGGCGACCTCCTCGAACAGCTCCTCGTGGATGAGGTGCACCTGGCGGAGGTTCGGCTGCGTGGGGTCCTGCGCGACCCGCGAGCGGTGCTTGACCGTCACCCCCGCGTGGACGTCCCCCTCCACGCCTAGCCCGGCGAGCAGCGTGACGCCGTCCCGGTTCGGTTTGGTGAACGAGTACGAGGCGTTGCTGCTGACCGCCGTCACCGTTCCGCTCATCGTCGGCATCTCGGCATCCCCCTGTGTCGGTGGATCACGACCCTAACCCGCCGGAAGGGGCACGGCGGAGGGGACCTCAGCGGTGCGTGCCCGAGGGGGCATCAGGCGGTGCGGCGGGGGACCTCAGCGGTGCGCGGGGGCGTCGGGCATGCCGAACGCCGCGACCATGATGGTCTCGGCCACCTTGTTCATGCCCCGGCCCTTGGCGTCGGTGGAGTTGACGCTGTACACGAGGGTCCGGGCGCCGTCGCGGGGGTAACCGGCCCTTGCCGCCCGCCGGACGGCACGTCACCGCGGCGACGGTCGGCGGGAGCCCGCGTTTCACTCCCGGTCGCATCCCCACCAAGGAAAATGAGTAGTACTCATTCTGAAGTGGGGGGCGCTGGCGGCGTGGAGAGAATCCTCGCGACGGGCGTGCCGACCGCTCCCCTCGGCAGGGCCACAGCCTGCGGTATTGCCATGCCGGTGGCCCTGCGGTGCGCCCTCCGTTCAATTCGTCCACGTGTCACGGGTGTTGCCACAGAAAAAAAATAGGCATGCCTATTGTCTTGACTGCGGTGCTCTTCTGCGTCGATAAATGCAACTCATAGAAGCCGGGGGTTGCAGAAGGGACACCACAGATGAGACCCCTACGCATGGGTGCGGGGGCAGTCAGGGCGCTCGCGGCGGCGGCCGTCGTCTTCGCGGCCGTACTGCCCGCCCAACCCGCCTACGCGGCCACGACGAATTTCTACGTCGACCCCGTCAACGGGAGCGACAGCAACTCGGGAACCAGCACCGCCGCGGCGTTCCGGACGATCCAGGCCGCCAAGGCCGCGGTCCGGGCCGTCAACGCGAACATGTCCGACGACATCGTCGTGAACCTGCGCGGAGGAACCTATCCCCTCACCTCCCCGATCACCTTCGGCACCAGTGACTCGGGCACCAACGGCCACACGGTCGTCTACCAGGCGTACAACGGCGAGACGCCGGTGATCACCGGGAGCAAGGCGATCACCGGCTGGACCGCTGCCTCGGGCGGCGAGTACAAGGCGTCGGTGGGCGGCCTCGACTTCCGGCAGTTGTACGTCAACGGGGTCCGCGCCACCCGGGCCCGCTTCCCCGACATCGGCTCGGACTTCCAGCTCCAGGGCAGCGACAAGACCAACAAGCTGCTGAAGATGCTGAGTTCGCAGGTCTCCGACTGGGGCCAGCTCAGCAAGGTCGAGATGATGCTGGAAACGCAGTGGGGCGAGAGCTATCTGCGGCTGAAGTCGATCAGCAACAGCAACGGCACCGCCAACGTGTCGATCCAGGACCACGAGGCGGGCATCCTGTTCCCGCGTCCCTTCCCGATCCTCGCCAACGGCTCCCCCGTGCACTTCGAGAACGCCCACGAGTTCCTCAACGAACCGGGCGAGTTCTACGTCGACACAGCCGCGCAGACCGTCTACTACAAGCCCCGCCCCGGCGAGGACATGTCCACGGCCGCCGTGCAGGCGCCGACGCTGGAGACGCTCTTCGACATCAAGGGCACCAGCCTCGACAGCCCCGCTCACGACCTGCGCTTCTCCGGGCTCACCTTCACCGGCACCACCTGGATGGAGGCGACGGACAACGGCTACCTCAACGGCCAGGGCGGCAACTACAACACGTCGGCCGACACCTCCAACAACCAGTTCGTCGGCCGTCCGCCGGCCGGGGTCCAGGCGTCGAACGCCGACCGCCTCTCCTTCACCGGCAACACCTTCACCCAGATGGGCGCCACCGCCCTCGACCTGCACCACGGCGTGCACGCCAGCAGCGTGACCGGCAACGTCATCCACGACATCGCCGGCAACGGGATCATGGTCGGCAAGTTCTCCGACCCGACCGTGGAGTTCCACACCGTCTACAACCCGCCGACCTCCCCGGCAGGTGAGGACGCCCGGGAGGTCGTCAAGAACGTCACCGTCACCAACAACCTGATCACCCGCATCGGCGAGGACTACGTGGGCACCGCGGGCATCAACGCGGGCTTCGTCAACAGCACCACCATCGACCACAACGACATATCCGACACACCGTGGGCGGGTATCTCGCTCGGCTGGGGCTGGCAGTCGGCGGCCAACGCCCTGGGCGGCAACAGCGTCAGCTACAACCGGATCGGCAACGTGATGAACCGGCTCTGCGACGCCGCCGGGATCTACCACCTCTCCAACGACCCGGGCACCGTCTTCAACGGCAACTACATCCACGACGTGGTGCGTACGCCGTCCGCCTGCACGTCCGCGGTCAGCGGGATCTACCTGGACGAGGGGTCGAACAACATGACCCTCTCGAACAACGTGCTGTCGCGCACCGACGGATTCATCAACCAGAACCGCAACGGCACCAGCGTCACGCTCACCAACAACAGGACCTCCGGCGACGCGGTGATCAAGGCGTCCGGTCTGGAGCCCGCCTACCAGGGGCTGGCAGCCAGGATCAACCTCGCGCACAACAAGCCGGCCTCCGCGTCCACGACCCTGAACTCCTCGTGGGCGGCGTCCAAGGCCAACGACAACAACGGTGCGACCGGCTGGTCGCCGACCGGGAGCGACACCTCGGCCTGGTGGCAGGTCGACCTGGGCCAGGCCTACCAGCTCGGGCAGTTCTCCCTGACCACCCGCCAGGACCTGGACCAGCCCGAGACTCGCGGCAACTTCGAGATCCGGGGCTCCAACGACCCGTCCTTCGGCACCTACACCGTCCTCGGACGCCAGACGAGCACCCTGCCGCTCGCCTCGACGCTCACGGGCAACATCGACGTCCGCCAGAAGTTCCGCTACGTACGGGTCGCCAAGACCGACGGCGCGTACTTCTTCTTCGCCGACTTCAGTGTGCAGCGGGCCGGCGGGGCGCTGGAGGACGCGACCGGCACACCGAACGTCAACGCGTCGACGAACTACACCATCAAGAACGCCAACAGCGGACAGCTGATGGACGTGTACCAGAGCTCCACCGCCGACGGCGCCGGCATCATCCAGTGGCCGAGCACCGGCGGGACCAACCAGCAGTGGAACATCGTCCCGGTCAGCGGACAGCTCTACAGGATCGTGAACCGCAACAGCGGCAAGGTCCTCGACATCAACGCCTCCAGCCACCGGAAGGGGGCCGCGCTCCGGCAGTACACCTACGGCGGCGGCAACAACCAGCTGTGGTACTTCGAGCCGACCAGCGGCGGGTACGTCATCCGCAACTTCGAGAGCAGGCAGGTCCTGGAGGTCGGTGGCGGATCGACCGCCAACGGAGCCGCCGTCAGCCAGTGGATGCCCCTCAACCAGTCCAACCAGACCTGGACGATCCAGTGACCGGGTGACCTGACGCGGTCCGAGAGGCGGCGGGGGGGGGGAGAAACGGTCTTTTTTTCCCCCCCCCCCTTTTTTTTGGGGTGCTCCTGGGTTTTTTTCGTCCT
>NZ_JBVIBK010000014.1:0-66776 GCF_055573455.1 Streptomyces sp. NPDC030183 | reverse complement strand
TCTCTTTTTCCTGTGGTGGGAAAAAAAAAAAAAAGGGACATAAAAAAAACCACCCCCCCCCCCCCCCCCCACCAACACCCCCCCCCCCCCCCCCCCCCCCCCCCCCCCGCCCCTGTTGTGACGGGCGTCACTCGGGGTCGTGTCACGTCTCGCCGGGCCGTCCCGTCGTTCAGGTGTCACCACCACGACGACCCAGGAGAAGACGATGGAAGCCCGACTGAACCTCCTCGCCAACCCGCTGGCCGGCAAGGTCTTCAAGCACATCAACTCGGCGGGCAAGGTCCTGGCGGACTCGACGCTGCCGCACGCGACGCAGGAGCTGGTGAAGATCCGGGCCAGCCAGATCAACGGCTGCGGTTTCTGCACCGACATGCACACCAAGGACGCCGCGCACGCGGGGGAGAGCGCGCAGCGCCTCCACCTCGTGGCGGCCTGGCGCGAGGCGACGGTGTTCACCGAGGCCGAACGCGCCGCCCTGGAACTGGCCGAGGAAGGCACCCGGATCGCCGACGCGGCCGGCGGCGTCCCCGACGAGGTGTGGGAGAACGCCGCCAAGCACTACGACGAGGACCAGCTCGCCGCGCTGGTGGGCCTGATCGCCCTGATCAACGCGTACAACCGCGTCAATGTGCTCGTCCGGCAGCCCGCGGGCGACTACCAGCCGGGCATGTTCGGCTGAGCCCACCCGGCACCGGTGCCGACCGGCGACCGGCGACGCACGGCGAGCCCGGGGCCCGCACGCTCAGCCCCGCGGCTCGCTGATGTTGATCATCCAGGGGACGCCGAAGCGGTCCGTGCACATCCCGAAGACATCGCCCCACACCTGCTTGTCGAGGGGAGCCGTCACCTGGCCGCCGTCGGAGAGCTTCTCCCAGTAGCCGCGCAGCTCGGCGTCGTCGTCGCCGGTGACACTCACGGAGTAGGTGAAGACGGGGGCGCTGTCGGCGCCGGTCGGGGAGTCCGCGCCCATCAGGGTGAAGCCGCTCGGCGTCTCCAGCATGCCGTGCATGATCATGTCGGCCTGGGGGCCCTCGCCCTGCCCGAACGAGCCGTAGGTGTTGAGCACCAGCTCGCCGCCGAACACCTCCTGGTAGAACTCCAGCGCCTGCCGGGCGTCCCCGCCGAAGTGGAGATACGGGTTGAGTCGCGAGGCCATGGAACCTCCTGATCGCAGCAAAGGTCGGTCGTCCGGAGACTAGACCCGCCCACTGACAACGGCACCCGGACACCGGGGCACCGCCCCTCACCGGCACCGGACGCCCCCGTGGCGACCCGCGCGCGGCGCAACCGGGCAGGATTCGAGAAGCGGTCCGGCGGGGCCCGCGCCTAGCGTTGCGGGCATGGACCTCACCATTCACTGGACCTTCCTCCCGCACACCGACCCGGAGGCCACACTGGCCTTCTACCGGGACACCCTCGGCTTCGAGGTGCGCAACGACGTCGGCTACGAGGCCATGCGGTGGATCACCGTCGGCCCGCCCGGCCGGCCCGGCACGTCGATCGTCCTGGAGCCGCCGGCCGCCGACCCCTCGCTCACCGAGGACGAGCGCCGCACCATCACCGAGCTGATGGAGAAGGGCAGCTACGCCCGCCTCACCCTGGCCACCCCCGACCTCGACGACACCTTCGAACGGGTGCGGGCGAGCGGCGCCGAGGTCGTCCAGAAGCCGACCGAGCAGCCGTACGGCATACGCGACTGCGCCTTCCGCGACCCCTCGGGCAACCTGATCCGGATCAACGAGCTCCGCTGAGCCGTCCGCAAAACCACCGGACGCACCGCCCGTGGCCTGGTTAGATCGAGCACGGCTGCCCTCCACGGCCGGCTCGTCGGCCGGCCGCCGCCCCGTCGGCCGCCCCACCGGCCGGCTGCCTCGCCCTCCCACGACACACCCGATCGCGCACCACATCGCGCAACAGATGGAGACACGATGAGCACGGTCAAGAGGACGGACCCGCGGTCGCCCGAGCCGCACGCGGCGGACAGCCACGATCTGATCCGTGTGCACGGCGCCCGGGAGAACAACCTCAAGGACGTCAGCATCGAAATCCCGAAGCGCCGGCTGACGGTGTTCACCGGTGTCTCCGGATCGGGCAAGAGCTCCCTGGTCTTCGACACGATCGCCGCCGAGTCGCAGCGGCTGATCAACGAGACGTACAGCGCCTTCCTCCAGGGCTTCATGCCCAATCTGGCCCGCCCCGAGGTCGACGTGCTCGACGGTCTGACCACGGCGATCACCGTGGACCAGCAGCGGATGGGCTCCGACCCCCGCTCCACCGTCGGCACCGCCACCGACGCCAGCGCGATGCTCCGCATCCTCTTCAGCCGGCTCGGCGACCCGCACATCGGCCCGCCCGCCGCGTACTCCTTCAACGTCGCCTCCGTCTCGGCGAGCGGAGGCATGACGATCGACCGGGGCGCGGACAAGACCAAGACCGAGAAGGTCACCTTCAGCCGCACCGGCGGCATGTGCACGCACTGCGAGGGCCGGGGCACCGTCTCCGACATCGACCTCACCCAGCTCTTCGACGACTCCAAGTCGCTCTCCGAGGACCCGTTCACCATCCCCACCTACACCGGGGACGGCTGGGTCGTCCGGGTCATCACGGAGTCCGGCTTCTTCGACAAGGAGAAGCCGATCCGCGAGTACACCAAGAAGGAGCGGTACGACTTCCTGTACCGCGAGCCGACCAAGGTGAAGATCAACGGAGTCAACCTCACCTACGAGGGGCTGATCCCGAAGCTGCAGAAGTCGTTCCTGTCCAAGGACCGGGAGTCGATGCAGCCCCACATCCGGGCCTTCGTGGACCGGGCGGTCACCTTCGCCCGGTGCCCCGAGTGCGACGGCACCCGGCTCAGCGAACTGGCCCGCTCCTCGCGGATCGGGAAGCTCAACATCGCCGACGCCTGCGCGATGGAGATCCGCGACCTCGCCGAGTGGGTCCGCTCTCTGGACGAGCCGTCGGTGGCGCCGCTGCTCGCCAAGCTCCAGCACACCCTCGACTCGTTCGTGGAGATCGGCCTCGGCTATCTCTCCCTCGACCGGTCCTCGGGCACGCTCTCCGGTGGCGAGGCCCAGCGCACGAAGATGATCCGCCACCTCGGCTCCTCGCTCACCGACGTCACCTACGTCTTCGACGAGCCCACCGTCGGGCTGCACCCGCATGACATCGAGCGCATGAACAACCTGCTGCTGAGGCTGCGCGACAAGGGCAACACGGTGCTCGTCGTGGAGCACAAGCCGGAGACCATCGCCATCGCCGACCACGTCGTCGACCTCGGCCCCGGCGCCGGCACGGCGGGCGGCACCGTCTGCTTCGAGGGCACCGTCGAGGGGCTGCGGGGCAGTGGCACCGTCACCGGCCGCCACCTCGACGACCGGGCGAAACTGAAGGACACCGTCCGCGGGGCCACCGGGCACCTCCAGATCCGCGGAGCCTCGGCGAACAACCTCCAGGACGTCGACGTGGACGTCCCGCTCGGTGTGCTCTGCGTCGTCACCGGGGTCGCCGGCTCGGGCAAGAGCTCGCTGATCCACGGCTCCATCCCGGCCCCCGAGGGCGTGGTCTTTGTCGACCAGACCCCGATCCGCGGCTCCCGCCGCAGCAACCCGGCCACCTACACCGGGCTGCTCGACCCGATCCGCAAGGCGTTCGCCAAGGCCAACGGCGTCAAGCCCGCCCTGTTCAGCGCCAACTCCGAGGGCGCCTGCCCCACCTGCAACGGCGCCGGCGTCATCTACACCGACCTCGCGATCATGCAGAGCGTCGCCACGCCCTGCGAGGACTGCGAGGGCAAGCGGTTCGACGCGTCGGTGCTGGAGTACCGCTTCGGCGGCCGCGACATCAGCGAGGTGCTGGCGATGCCGGTGAGCGAGGCCGAGGAGTTCTTCGGCGGCGGAGAGGCCCACACCCCGGCCGCCCACCGCATCCTGCGCCGGATGGCGGACGTCGGCCTCGGGTACCTCACCCTGGGCCAGCCGCTCACCACGCTCTCCGGCGGCGAGCGGCAGCGCCTGAAGCTGGCCGTCCACATGGCCGACAAGGGCGGCGTCTACGTCCTCGACGAGCCGACCACCGGTCTGCACCTCGCCGACGTCGAGCAGTTGCTGGGCCTGCTGGACCGGCTGGTCGACTCCGGGAAGTCCGTGATCGTCATCGAGCACCACCAGGCGGTCATGGCCCACGCCGACTGGATCATCGACCTCGGTCCCGGCGCCGGACACGACGGCGGCCGTGTCGTCTTCGAGGGCACCCCCGCCGACCTGGTCGCCGCGCGCTCCACCCTCACCGGCGAGCACCTCGCCGCGTACGTGGGCGCCTGACCCGGCCGGTCACGGGCGCCGAAGACCCCGGAACACGACGAAACCCCAGGTCCACGACCTGGGGTTTTTCGTCACGGCTGCTTGGGTCCGGCGACGGTGTCGGCGGCGTGCCGCGGCCCGTACCGGGAGGAGAACTGCCCGACCAGTTCACGGAAGCAGACCAGCGCGGTGACCGGCGGGATCCCCACCACGACCATCGCGAGCACCGACCCCGGGGTCTGCCCGATGCACAGCGCCACGGCCGTGCCCGACGCGAGCAGCATCACGGCCCAGGACCGCCGGGCGGTCCGGTGCTGCACCGCCGCCCGCAGGATGGACAGCCCCGCGACCAGCCACGGCCCGTACACCGTCAGCGGCCACCATTGCGCGAATCTTTCCGAGACCACCAGCAGGGCGATGCCGTGTAACTGGTTGTACGAATAGGAGAGCGACCACAACAGCATCGTCGCCGCGCACACCGTGATGGTGAAAACCAGAAAAGCGACCGTGATGCTTCTCGGGTTTCCGGAAAAGACGTGCGCCCCCGGCCGCGGTCTCCGTCTGCTGACGGGCCGGCCCGGGGGCGGCACCTGCATCGGCATCGACACCGGCATGGTCACCGGCACCGACCCCTGGGGCGGCTCCTCGTCGCGCTCCCAGTCGTCGGACGGAGTCCTCGGGTCCGGGAGCCAGATGTGCTGTGTCTCCATAGCGCCGTACGCATCCTGCCAAGTCACGCATCTTCAACGACCGGCATCCGGGGCAAGGCATCCGACATTCAGGGGAATAAAAGTCTGCTGGGATTATCGGCGTCGTGGAATTCCGGATACTTGGTTGAAGAATCAGTTGAACTCAGTAATTCGCGGTGCTTTCGGCCGGCCCCGAACTCCGTCAGGGCCCCGGCGTGGGTCAGGGGCCTGTTCCGTCAGCGCCCCGGCGGCGGAGCCGTGCTGCGTCGGGACACGAGCCGGGTCGGGACGAGTGTGGTGCCGGGATCGGGGGTGGGCCGTCGCATCCGGGCGAGCACGCCCTCGACGCACAGCCGCCCCACCTCGGCGAAGTCCTGGTGGATGGTGGTCAGGGGCGGCAGGAACGACGCCGACTCGGGGATGTCGTCGAACCCGACGACGCTGACCTCCTCCGGCACCTTCCGCCCGCGCTCGTGCAGGGCCCGCAGCAGCCCCAGCGCCATCTGGTCGTTCGCGGCGAACACCGCCGTGCAGTCGGGCCGTTCGGCGAGCAGCAGCCCCGCCCGGTAGCCGGACTCCGCCGACCAGTCGCCGCGCACCGGGGGCGGCGGCTCCAGGCCCGCCTCGGCGAGGGTGTCCCGCCACGCGTTCGCCCGGCGCTGCGCCGCGAAGGAGTCCTCCGGTCCCGCGAGGTGCCACACGGTCCCGTGTCCGAGGTCCAGCAGATGCCGTACGGCGTCCCGCGCCCCGCCCGCCTGGTCGGTGTCGACGACGGTGTAGCGGTCGCCGGCGTCGGAGTCGGCCACCACGACGGGGATGCCGGGCGGCAGCGACACGGTCGCCGCGTCGAGCAGATGGGTCTCCATGATGACGATCACCGCGTCCACGGCGAGTTCACCGAGCCGGGAGAAGGCGCCGTTCACCTCGTCCTGCGTGGGCACGGCGACCGGGAGCAGTGTGACGGCGTACCCCTCGCGCGCGGCGGACGTGGCGATCGCGTCGAGGGTGCGGATGTTGCCGAGCGTGGAGAGGGAGAAGGTGATCACGCCGAGGGTGCGGAACTCCCCGCGCCGCAGGGCCCGGGCGGCACTGTTGGGCCGGTAGTCCAGCTCCCGCATCGCGTCCAGCACCTGCCGGCGGGTCTCCTCGGTGACGCCGGCGAACCCGTTGGACACCCGGGACACCGTCTGCGCGGAGACGCCCGCGAGCCGGGCGACGTCACCCATGGAGGGGCCCTGCCGGGGCCGGGCGCCACGCCCCCGCGAGCGGGGCGCGGGCCCCGCCCCCGTCCCGTTCCCACGGCCCGGCACGGCCGCGCTCTCCCGGTCAGCTGTGTCCACCTTGTCCCCCAGGCTCCCGTCCGCGCGCCGCTCGGCGATACCGCTGGTCCGGAACGCATCCCTTGACCGCCGAGATTCGGACAGTGTAGACATCGCGCCGAGGAATGTTTACGTAAACATGACCTGTCATGAACCTTACGAGAGCACCGCGAACCGCACCGGAACAGCACTGAACCGCACCAGCGGGCCCCGATCTCTCGTGTCGCGCCGGGACGCGCGGCACGTGGAAGAGTGGAGTTACTCGAGATGGCACACCGCACCCGCACGCGACGGCTCCTCGGGGCCATCGGCGTGACGGCCCTGGCGACCGGGACCGTCATGGCCACCACCTCCTTGCCGTTGGCGCACGCCGAACCGGCCGCCGCGTCGGTCACCGTCCGGCCGGACCCCTCGTACAAGGGCGACAGTTTCGAGGGCTGGGGCACCAGCCTGGTGTGGTTCGCCAACGCCACCGGCGACTACCCCCCGAAGATCCGCGAGAAGCTCGCGCAGCTGCTCTTCGGCGACCAGGGCCTCAACCTCAACATCGCCCGCTACAACATCGGCGGCGGCAACGCCCCCGACGTCAAGGACTACCTGCGGGCCGGCGGCGCGGTCGAGGGCTGGTGGAAGGCCCCGGCGGGCACCACCCGTGAGGACGTCGACTGGTGGAACGCCGACGACCCGGCCGACTGGAACAACAAGGCCGACGCCACGCAGCGCTGGTGGGTGGACCGGATCAAGAAGGACATCACGCACTGGGAGGCGTTCAGCAACTCCCCGCCGTGGTTCATGACGGTCAGCGGCTATGTCTCCGGCGGCTTCGACTCCTCGAAGGACCAGCTGAAGGAGGAGTCGGTCGAGGACTTCGCCAAGTACCTGGTCGGCGCCACCGAGCGGCTGGAGAAGGCGCACGGCATCAAGGTCGACACGCTCGACCCGTTCAACGAGCCGAACACCGACTACTGGGGCACCAAGCTCGGTGAGGACGGGCAGCCCACGGGCGGCCGTCAGGAGGGCGCCCACATGGGCCCCGAGCTCCAGCAGAAGGTGCTGCGCGCCCTCGGCCCGGTCCTGGACAAGTCCCGTACGAAGGCGGAGATCTCCGCCATGGACGAGACCAACCCCGGTAAGTTCGCCACGAACTGGAGCTCCTACCCGCAGGAGGTCCGCGACCTCGTCGGCCAGATGAACGTCCACACCTACGGCACCAGCCAGCGCACCACCGTCCGCGACCTCGCCAAGGCCGCCGACAAGCCGCTGTGGATGAGCGAGGTCGAGGGCGACTGGGGCGACGGGCAGAGCTTCACCGACATGCGCCCCGGCCTGGGCCTGGCCCAGCGCATGGTCGACGACCTGCGCGAACTGGAGCCGAAGGCGTGGGTCTTCTGGCAGCCGGTCGAGGACTACGACAACATGAAGCCCGGCGGCGAGTCCGCGAAGGGCGGCAACTGGGGCTCCATCCAGCTCTCGTTCGCCTGCAAGTCCACGGACACCCTGAAGACCTGCCCGATCTACACGAACACCAAGTTCGACACCGCCCGCAACTTCACGCACTACATCAAGCCGGGCGACCGTCTGATCAAGACGAACGACACCTCCAGCACGGCGGCGGTCGCGAAGAAGGGCGACAAGGCGACGGTCGTCCACGTCAACAGCGCCACCGAGTCGCACGCGGTGACGCTGGATCTGTCGAGGTTCGGCAAGGTCGCCTCCGGTGCGACGGTCACCCCCGTGGTGACGGACGCCGCCGGCAAGCTGGTGAAGAAGAAGGCGGTCCGGGTCAAGGGCAAGAAGGCCACGATCACCGTGCCCGCCCAGTCCGTGACGTCCTTCCTGGTCAACGGCGTCTCCGGGGTGGCGAAGGACCGGGCGGAGCTGCGTGACGACGAGACGTACACCCTGACCGGTGTGCAGAGCGGCAAGAACCTCGCGGTCGCGGGCGACGGCAAGGGCCTCGTCATCAAGAACGTCGACCCGGGCGCCAAGGCCCAGCAGTGGACCGTGGACCGGATCGGCAGCGGCGCGACGAGCAACCGGACGCGGTACGCGATCACCAACGCGGCCGCGGGCAAGCGCCTGGCGATCCGCGGCGGCAACCTGACGGCCGAGGCCGACGAGGGCACGCGGGACGCGGCGGCGCAGTGGATCCTCTCCACCACCGGTGACGGCTCCTGGACCCTGCTCAACGCGGCGACCGGCCAACTCGCCGACGTCAACGGCCAGTCCACGAGCGACGGCGCCTCCGTGGGCGTCTGGTGGCCCAACTCGGGCCTCAACCAGCGCTGGTGGCTGAACGACCTGCCGGGCTGACACCCAGGGCCCCCGGCGGCCCCGAGGAAACCCCAGGTCGTGGACCTGGGGTTTCCCCGTGCGCCGAGAGGTCAGCGAGGCTGTTCACCCAGGACCGTGCGCAGCCAGTCGAGCGGCCCCGTGCTCAAGAGCTGATCCGCCAGTTCGTTCGCTGTCTTCGTGACCAGGCGCCCACGGCTGTTGTCGATCCAGCGCTGCGCCAGCTCGTACCCCTGGGCCTTGTACTCGATGCCCTGCAGCATGCACTCCAGCTTGTCGGCGTCACGGGCGCAGATCGCCTCGGCTGACTCCTTCGCCTCGTACTCGGCGACCAGGTCCCGTACGGTCGACGCGAGGGACTGCGGCATGCCGTCGACCTGGTCGGCGGTCACGGCCTCGGGGTCCGCCTCTGAGGCGTACTTCTTCCCGAGGTGGTTCACGTCGCCGGTACGCGTTTCCTGGGAGTCGTGCCACACGGCGAGGAACGCGGCCCGTGCGGGGTCGGCGCCCTCCAGCTTCGCGATGACCGTCGCGATGAGGGACGTTCGCCAGGAGTGCTCGGCCACCGACTCGGGGTCCCGCACACCGGCCATCCACCAGCCCGTGCGCTTGGTCTGCTTCAACGTCCCCGCCTCGTACAGGAAGCGCGCCACCGCGGTCAGGTCCTCGGCCACCATCGGACTCCTCTCACGCCTCGGCGAGGCGGATCGCGTACCGGATGCTCTCCAGCTCCCGGCGCCCGCGCGCCGACAGCTCCCCGCTATCCAACATGACCGGCAGACGTCCCCGAAGCGCGCGTGATGCCGCACCGGATCGCAGCAGGTGGGGCCGGACCTGGAGGAGCGACCACACGGTGTGAATGTTGAGGTCGACGTAACCGTGCTGAGGAGCCAAACCCTTTGCGAGGTGCATGAGAAGTCTGTCCCCCGCCCACGCGCCGGGTGTGCGATCCCCGATGAAGTCGTCCGAGAGTTCGAGGTGCGGCGATTCCCCCATCCAGTACGCCCAGTAGTTGAGGTTCGCGGACTCGCCGGCGTCATCGGTGAGCGCGGTGTCGATGAACCAGGCCATACGGTCGCGATCCCCGTGTCGCGCCGCGACTGCCGCCAGGGAGCGCGAGTTGAGCCAGCCGGTGAGCCAGTCGGTCGGCCGCTCCGTGTTCTGCTGGTGGGCGAGCCACTCCGAGCTGTCGGCCTGACGGTCGTAGCCCGACAGATAGAGGGCCTGGCGGCGCATCAGAAACTGGTGCGGCTTCCGAGCCTTCTCGGCGGTGTCACGCATGCGTGCGAAGAAGCGGCGACGGTCCGTGGCCGACAACTCGGGGGCGCAGGGCGCGGGGCCTCGTCGGGGCCGCGGTGGGGCAGGGAGGTCCCGGACCGGCTGAGGCGGGACCCCGTTGAGCGGCCACGCGAGCACCTCGACCAGGTCCCGCTGCATGACCCAGGCACCCAGAGGGCTCTCCTCGGCGGGCGCCTGGTCATCGAGTGCACTGGCCAGGAGGACGTCCGCCTCCATCGCGCGCTCAAGGGCCTGCACAAGTGTCGGCGCGGTACCCATCTGCATGAGGCGGTGACGATGCACGAGCATCTGACCGACGGGCACGGAGGTGAGCGGGCGGCGTCCCGACTCCCACCCCGCGATCGTGTCGACCGACACTCGCATGCGCGCGGCAACGGTCTCCTGGGTCTCGCCCAACTGCTCCCGTATCAACCGGAAGACGTAGCCCGAAACGACCCCCATCCGGGGACGGGAGGGTGAACCCTGACCACCGGTCAGGGCTGGTCCTGGATTCGAAGGCATCTGCGCCCCAATCCCCGCGCGTCGCGGCAACTCACCTGTACTCACAGTCGCTTCAGACCACGCCAGGGGCCTCCTAGCGTCTGAGTAGTCACCTCGGAACTGAGCGTATAGGGACGGTGCACAGATGGATGCCCGGAAGCCGACGAGCGCGCATGCCTCGCCCGAAGCGGGAACCGCCCTCCTTGCCGGAGCCCGCCTGCAAAGAGCCCGACGCCAGGCCCAGCCGCCGGAACCGCCCATGGTCGGGGACTACCTCGTCGCCGGCCCGCCGGCCCCGCACGAGGGGAGGGCGACCATGGAGACCTCCGAGTGGGCCGTGGGTGAGACGGTCATGGACACCGGCAGCGCCAGGGTCGGCGAGGTCATGGGCAGGGAAGGGCCGTACGTGCAGCTGCGCCCGGTGGGTGGCGGTCGCGAGTGGGACGCGCGCCCGGAAGCTCTCCGTCCGGCCACGCGCGACGAGCGCCTGAGCGCCGGCGTGAGGGTGGCCAACGCGAGGTCACGCAAGCGGCGCTCATGAGGGTCATCACGGAGGCCGAGTTCCAGGCGCTACCGCCGGACATCGGCACCATGCTGGCAGCGGCGCACCGACTCGTCACCGAGGCATGCGGCAGCCTCTCTGACCACGAGCTGGAGACACTGGGTATTCAGCTGCGGGGCCACATCCGGGTGCTCATCCCACTCGTCGAGGCGGCGGTCGCCCGCCTCCCTGTCGGCAACATCCCGCGGGCCCGCGGTGAGGCATGCGTCTACGTGGCCCACGCGACGCTCCGGCTGGGGCCGGGGGACACGCGGCTCGTCCGTAGATCGGTCGTAGGGAAACTGGCCGGCTCGGTACGCCGCCTCTGCGGGCACCTGGAGATTCTGGACGCCCTCAGCCCAGTGGCCACATCCTGCGACGCCCTACAGCCCAAGCCGTGAGCGGGCACCGCGGCCCAGGGAGCCCAGAGCGCCTCACGATGTTCTCCCTTCCGAGGCGACACGACTGGTTGGTGTTCTTGAGCCCCGGCGAACGGGTCGGTCTGGAAGCGCTCTCCCGCGCCGGCCTTGCCCAGCACGACCGCGCCGCCATCGGCGTCGAGCAGGCCGTCCTCCCCCACGGCGACCCTGCTCGTCCGTGACCGGGGCTGGACCCGGCCGAGGTCTCCCTCCAGCTGCGCCCAGATGCCTGGGTGCCGGGCGTCGGCACGGTGACCCCAGAGACCCGTCAGCCGATCACGAAGGGCAACCGCGCGCCCAGCGGCCCCAGTTGCGCCGGCTCCGCCCCTGTCGGGCTCCGCCGTCCCGTCCCCACCAGCAGCGCGTCCGTGTCCGTGAACGACGCCGGGAACGAGGCGCCGGTGATCCGCTCCAGCATCGCGCGGGAGTGGGCCAGGGCCTCGGCGGACGGGCCCGGGGTGCCGGGCAGGTGGGCCGTCAGGTCCAGGTGGTGCAGGGTCCACTCCAGGACGTACGCGGTGAGGTAGTCGCCGGCGGTGAGCACCTTGTCCTGGGTGCTCACCCGGAGGCCGGGGTCGGCGAGTCCCGCCGCGCGGCCCGCCGCGGAGCCGACGTCGTCGAGGTGGAACTTGAGCAGGTGCGGCTCCTCGTAGGCCCCGGCCAGCCGGACGATCAGCGCGTCCAACGGGTCGTCGCCGGACGGGGGTTCGTCCGTCACGGTCCAGTAGGTCACCGCGTCGGCGGTCGGCTCGGCGTCCGACGGGGTCACCAGGGTGATCAGCACGTCCTGCGCGTCGATGACCAGGTGGCAGACCAGGTCCCGGACGAGCCAGCCCGCGCAACCGGACGGTCGCCCGAAGGCGTCGTCGGGCAGATCGGCGACCACCGCACGCAGCGCCGCCCAGGAACGCGAGAAGAGATCCACCCAAACACGCTACGCGAACCCGGCCCCCCGTGCCGGCTTCCCCGACACCCCGACCCCCAACACCCCAACACCGCCGATCCGGTGACCAAGACGCCGCCCCCGCCCCCGTAGCCGTCGCGTCACCGAGGCCCCGTGACGGCGGCGCGGCACGACGGGCCGGACCGCCGGGGGCCACTCTTACCGGCACCTGGAGCGGGCTGCCGCCCGTCGCCGGCGTGATCGTATGGCGCACAACGCCGAAAGCGACAGGACCACCATGAGCGCCGCACGCGCCCGGGGCGGCAGGGAGAGCGCCGGGAGCCCCCTCCCCCCTCCCCGTCGGGCCCCGAGCCGCCGCGGCATCCGCTTCCGTTTACGCCTCCGTCGTCCCCGCGCAGCGGGACCCGTGGGGCGGTTCCTGTGGCGCGGGCTCTTCGGAGGGCGTGCGACCAATTCGGTGCGAGACGTGGGATCGGAACCCCGTGGCGGTGGGGAAATGCCGGTCCGGCAGTATGGATGCGCACGGTGGTTCCTCAACCACGAATCGCGCAGGGCCAGTCACTTCCGGTTGTCGTTGAAGTTTCATAAGGATTCCGCATCTTGACGTCTCGTCATGACTCAATGCGGTGATACGATCACCGCACTTGCTGAACGGACGGATAGGTGCAAAAGCGGCACCTCTCGCCAAGGGGGCAGCCTGGGCGGCGACCCTGGTACGGGCGACCTCCGGTCTGCGCGAATTGACGGGAATTCAGTAGCTGGCCTTCAGCCGCCTGAAGAGGGTCTCATGACGCCATACATACAGAATCCGGTGCTTTGGGTTCTTCTTGTCCTAACCCTTCTCGCAGCCGCCCTCGTTGTTCGCCAGCGACGGGCGGCCCGGGGGTTACGACAGGAGATCGCAGGGCTCAAGAATCACTACCGTGAGTTGGAGACTCATTACTCCCAGTCCGTCCGAGAGGCGCAGCAGGAGGCCGAGGCGGAAACGCGCACGGCCCTGAAGTCCGCGATGAGGACACTCCAGGGTCTCGCCGCCGAACAGCAGCGCATCATCTCGGGACTGCAGCGCAAGTACGGCGATTCCGTCATGCTCCAGGACCTCCTGGAGATCGACCACATGAACGCGCAGTTCGGTCGCCGCGCCCAGTCCATCGCCGTGCTCTGCGAGGGCTGGCTCGGCCGCCACCGCGACGTGGCGTCGGTCTACGACGTGGTCCGCAGCGCCCAGGGCAGGATCCGCCACTTCCAGCGTGTGCAGATCCTGTCGAAGGTGGACTTCGGGGTCACCAGCCGCGCCGTGGAGCCGGTGGCTCTCGCGCTCGCCGAGCTCCTCGACAACGCGACCAGCTACTCCAGCCCCGACACCGTGGTGGAGATCAACGTCCGTACCGTCCCCAAGGGCGTCTGCATCGTCGTCGACGACGCCGGTGTCGGTATGAACGAGGAGGAGAAGGCCAGGGCCGAGAAGCTCCTGACGAGCGAGCGCGCCTCCGGTGTGTCCGGGCTCGGCAACCCGCCGCAGTTCGGCTTCGCCGTGATCGGTGTGCTCTGCGAGCGGTTCGGCTTCACGGTCTCCGTGGACTCCACGTCGCCGTACGGCGGTGTGCGGGCCGTCGTGCTGCTGCCCGACGAGCTGCTCACCGACATGCCGACCCCGCAGGAGCCGCAGGAGCCCGTCGTGGTCGTTCAGGAGACCCGGGAGCGGGCGCCGGTCGTCGACACGGTCGCCGTGGCGCACGAGACCGGCCCCGAGCCCTCGCTGCCCCTGCCGACCACCGACGACGGTCTGCCCCGGCGCCGGCGCAAGCGGCCCATGGCGCTCGTCTCCAACAGCGGTCCGACGGCCCCGCCCGCCCCGAGGCGGCGCAGTGAGGACACGGCGGCGATCATGGCCGCCTTCAAGCAGGGCACGGACAAGGGTCGCGCCACGCATCCGGACGGCGAGCGGCCGAGCGGCACCGGTGACGCGAGCAGTGAAGGGCACGAGGTCTCATGAACAACGATCTTTCCTGGATGCTGGACAGCGCCCTGGAGATCCCCGGGGCTCTGCACGCCGTGCTCATCTCCGCCGACGGGCTCCAGCGGGCCCGCTCCAAGGACGTGAGCAAGGACGACGCGGACAAGGCCGCCGCCGCCATGAGCGGTCTGCAGTCGCTGAGCCGCTCGCTGGCGTTCTTCTGTGACGGGACCGATCTGCGCTGGCAGCAGACCCTGGTCGAGTTCGACGGCGGCTGGATCTTCCTGATCTCCGCCGGCGCCGGCGCCTACCTCGCCGTGTCCGCGTCCTCCGACGTCGACATGGCGGACATCACCTTCCGGATGCAGCAGCTTGTCGGGCAGTTGGGCAAGGTTCTGACTGCTCCGCCTCGCGAGAGCAGCGTGGTACGGCCATGAGCGATTCCGACAAGCAGGAGCACGAGGCCGCCGAGTTAGTGCGGCCGTACGTCATCACGGGCGGCCGCCATCTGCCCGGCGAGGGTCAGTTCTCGCTGATCACGCTGGTCACGGCGGCGGCCGACCACCAGCAGCGGCCCGCCCGCCTCTCCCCGGAGGAGCAGGAGGTGCTGCGGATGTGCGTCGGCGGCTATCTCTCCGTCGCCGAGATCGCGGGGCACATGCAGCTCCCGGTGGGCGTGGTGAAGATCCTGCTCGCCGCCCTCTCCGAAGGCGGCTACCTCGTCACCCGCCCGCCCGAGCAGCGGGCCCCCGTGGCCAACCTGCAGATCCTCGAGGAGGTGCTGAATGGTCTCCGGGCCAAGTTTGGATGAGCGGGCGTACGTCCGTGGCGGGGAGACCCAGACCGCCGTGAAGATCCTGGTGGTCGGGCACTTCGCGGTGGGCAAGACCACGTTCATCGGGTCGATCTCCGAGATCTCGCCGCTGTCCACCGAGGAGACGATGACCCGCGCGGGCGAGGCCATCGACGACCTCAAGGGGGTCCAGGGCAAGACCACCACCACGGTCGCCATGGACTTCGGCCGGCTGACCGTCAGCGAACGCGTCGTGCTGTACCTGTTCGGTACCCCCGGACAGCAGCGCTTCGTGCAGATGTGGGAGGACATGGCACGCGGCGCGCTCGGCGCGCTGGTGCTGGTCGACCCCGAGCGGCTGGCGGACTCCTTCGCGGTGATCGACCTGATCGAGCAGTACGGGCTCGACTACGCGATCGCCGTCAACCACTTCGACGGTTCACCCCTGCGGGACGAGAGGGCGCTGCGCGAGGCGCTCGATCTGCTCGACGACACCCCCGTCGTCACCTGCGACGCGCGCGACGAGAGATCGTCCGCCGAAGCGCTGATCACGCTCGTCCGCTACTTGATGGACCGCGCCCGTTAGGAGCAAGACGAAAGACATGACCCCCGAACCCCATTCCCCCGTTCCGCCACCCGGGTGCCCCGCCCACGGCAGCGGACTGCCGGTGCCGCTGTACACCAACGAGTACGCCGCCGACCCCCAGGCGTACTACGCGTACCTGCGGCACTTCGGGGCGACCGCGCCGGTCGAGATCGCGCCCGGTGTGGACGCGACCCTCGTCACCGACCACGCGACGGCGCTCCACCTGCTCCAGGACTCGAGCAACTTCCGCAAGGACGCCCGGCGCTGGCGGGACGTCGCCGAGGGCAGGATCGGCCCGGACAACCCCGTCGTGCCGATGCTGGGCTACCGGCCCAACGCCATGTTCACCGACGGCGCCGAGCACGCCCGGCTGCGTCAGGCGATCACCGACAGCCTGGCCCGGGTGGACTCCCGGCAGCTGACGGAGATGACCAAGCGCGCCTCCGACTACCTGATAGCCCAGGTCGCCTCGCGCGGCTCGGTCGACCTGATGAACGACTACGTCAAGCAGTTGCCGCTGCTCGTGTTCAACGAGCTGTTCGGCTGCCCGGCGGACGTCGGCGA
This sequence comes from Streptomyces sp. NPDC030183, assembly GCF_055573455.1. NCBI lineage: Bacteria > Bacillati > Actinomycetota > Actinomycetes > Kitasatosporales > Streptomycetaceae > Streptomyces > Streptomyces sp. NPDC030183. The sequence goes on along the minus strand of NZ_JBVIBK010000014.1, from coordinate 50,632 downwards.
CCGGGTCGTCTTCGGGATCTCCGGTGTCTTCGAGGGCGTCAACGCCGAGAAGGCCAACATGGTGCTGGGCCAGGCCGTCGGCGAGCTGGTGGCGCTGAAGCGGGCCAGGCCCGCCGACGACGTCACCTCGCACCTGATGCGGCACGAGGCGCGGCTGAGCGACGAGGAACTCGTCCACCAGCTGATCCTGCTGCTCGGCGCGGGCGCGGAGCCGCTGCGCAACCTCATCGGCAACACCCTGCACCGGCTGCTCACCCACGACCGGTACGCCGACGGCGGCCTCATCGAGGAGGCCATCGACGACACGCTGTGGGAGAACCCGCCCATGGCGAACTACGCGCCGCACTACCCGGCCTCCGACCTGGAGTTCGCCGGGACGAAGATGCGGGCCGGCGACCTGGTGCTGGTCAGCATCACCGCCGCCAACACCGACCCGGCGCTGGCGGCGGCCCGGCGGACCGGTGGCCGGCGCGCCCACCTCGCGTGGAGCGCGGGCCCGCACGCCTGCCCGTCCAAGGACCTCGCCCGGCTGGTCACCATGACGGCCATCGAGAACCTGCTGAACCGGCTGCACGACATCGAGCTGGCGGTGCCCGAGGACAGCCTGACCTGGCGGCCGGGCCCGTTCCACCGGGCACTCGCCGTGCTGCCCTGCCGCTTCACCCCGCAGGTCGTGCACCGGCCCGCGCCGCCGCGCGCGCAGGAGACCGCCCGGGTCGACCACCACACGACCACCGGCCGGAAGGCGGAGCGGGCGGGTGTCTGGAGTTCCTTCCTGTCCTGGTTGAAGGGGTGATGCACGCAACAGGAGCAACTTCCCGACACTGCATGAAGATTCAACCTAAGGGGTAGTAACGCGGCGGCATTCGTGGTGACTAACGAAACAAGGGAGGTGTCGTGGACAACGTTTCCGACGACGCCGCTGCTCGACCTTCCGCCGCACACCACCGCTCCCGACGGCACGACCCCCGGGGGACCGAAGGCTCCCCCGGGGGCGTGACCGGCCGTCGGTTACGGCATGACGAGATACCCGCCCAGGTCGGCGGGTATCTTTCTGTGTCCCCCCGGACCCCGGGGGGACGGTCGTGAGCGGGCCCGGATCCGCGCTGACGCGGACGACGGAGACGCTCGGCGGGCTCGTGACGGGCCAGTTGCTGCGGTTGTGCCAGGTGTCGGGGATCGACGAGGCCGACGCCGAGAGCTACGCGCGGGTTCTGACCGACGCGCTGGCCGGGGTGGCCGAACGACCCCTTGACCTGCCGCCCCCCGCCTGGACGTTCCTCTCCGACGACTCCACACCGGTGGAGTTCTCGCTGTCGTTCCTCCCGGACGGACCCCCGTCCCTGCGGGTGCTGCTGGAACCGGGCAGCGGCGCGGAGAACCTGCGGGAGAACGGCCGGGCCGGGCTGGCGGTCGTCCGGTCGATGGCACGGCGCTGGGGCTTCGCCACCGGGCAACTCGACCTGCTGGAGGACCTGTTCCTCCCGGACGACCCCCAGGGACCACTGGCCCTGTGGATCGCGCTGGAGCTGCGCCCCGGCGGTGTCCCCAAGGTCAAGGTGTATCTGAACCCGGCGGCACGGGGCGCGGACCGGGCCGCCGGGACCGTACGGGAGGCGCTGGACAGACTCGGCCACCGGGCGGCCTTCGACACGCTGCCGCCCGGTGACGGCTACCCCTTCCTCGCCCTCGACCTCGGCGACTGGGCAGCGCCCCGCGTGAAGGTGTACGTCACCCATCGCGAGCTGACCGCGACCGACGCGGGCGGGCTGTCCCGGATGAGCCCCGGCCCCGACGCCGAGGTGCTGGAAGGTTTCCTCCGGCAGACGGGCGGCTACGACGACGGGACACCGGGCCCCGAGGCGCGGTTCGACCGGCGGCCCGTGCTGACCTGCCACTCCTTCACCCGGACGACGGGCGGGCCCACCGGCTTCACCCTGCACGTCCCGATCCGGTCCTATGTGCCGCACGACGGGGTGGCGCTCGACCGGGCCACGGCCGTCCTCGCCCGCCACGGCATCGACCCCGCCGTACTCGAACGGGCGCTGACCGCCGTCACCCCGCGCCCGCCGAGGGACGGGCGGGGCCTCATCGCGTACGTGGCACTGGCCCATGAACAGGGCAGGCCGCCCCGCGTGACGACGTACGTCTCCTCGGAGGCGTACGAGGTCCTGCCGCCGGCGTCCCCGCCGCCCCTGCAACGGGCGTCTCCCGGCACCGCGCGCGAGCCGGTCCCCGGCACATCAGCCATCAGTTGAGCCCACAGAGCAACAGGAGCACAGACCACAGTGGAGCCCTACCGCATCAAAGTCGTCGAGCCGCTCGCCCTCACCACACGTGAGCAGCGCGAGGAGGCGCTGAAACGGGTCGACTACAACCTGTTCGACCTGCGGGCCGACGAGGTGACCATCGATCTGCTCAGCGACTCGGGCACCGGCGCGATCTCCGCCGCCCAGCTCGCCGCCGGCATGGAGGGCGACGAGTCCTACGCCGGCTCGCGCTCCTTCTACCGCTTCCACGAGACGGTGACGGAGCTGACCGGCTTCCGGCACATCCTCCCCGCCCACCAGGGGCGCGCCGCCGAACGCATCCTGTTCTCGACGCTCCTCGAACCGGGCGGTGTCGTGCTGGCCAACACCCACTTCGACACCACCCGCGCCAACGTCGAACTCTCCGGGTGCGAGGCGCACGACCTGCCGTGCCCGGAGGCAAAGGACCTCGACAGCGAGCAGCCGTTCAAGGGCAACATCGACCTCGACGCGCTGCGGACCTGGCTGGAGGGGCCGGACGCCTCCCGGGTGCGCGTGGTCGTCATGACGATCACCAACAACGGCGGCGGCGGGCAGCCCGTCTCCATGGAGAACCTCAAGGCCACCGCCGAACTCTCCCGCCGCCACGGCGTCCCCATGATCCTGGACGCCGCCCGGTTCGCCGAGAACGCCTGGCTGGTGACCCGCCACGAGGCCGCCTACGCCGGCCGCACCCCGCGCCAGGTCGCCGAGGAGGCGTTCCGCCTCGCCGACGGCTGTGTGATGAGCGCCAAGAAGGACGCCATCGTCCACATCGGCGGCTTCATCGGCCTGAACGACCCGGTGCTCGCCGAGAAGTGCGAACGGCTCCTCATCGCCACCGAGGGCTTCGCCACCTACGGCGGACTCGCCGGCCGCGACCTCGACATGATGGCCGTGGGCCTGCTGGAGGTGACCGAGCCCAGCTATCTCGCCGAGCGTGCCGAGGTAGCCGCCCATCTCGCCGGACGGGTCCGCGCGGCGGGCGTCGACATCCTCGAACCGCCGGGCCTGCACGCCCTCTACCTCAACGCCGGGCGGTTGCTGCCCCACATACCGCCGCACAACTATCCGGGCCACGCCCTCGCCTGCCGCCTCTACCTCGAAGGCGGGATCCGTTCGGCGGAGCTCGGGTCGCTCTACCTCGGCGAGGAGGACGAGGACGGCAACCCCGTCAAGAGCGCGCCGTACGAGCTGGTGCGGCTGGCGCTGCCGCGCCGCGTGTACACCCGCAGCCACTACGACCACGTCGGCCGGACCCTGGAGAAGATCGCCAAGGACGCCGGTTCGGTGCACGGCTTCCGGATCGTGGAGCAGTCCCCGATCCTGCGGCACTTCCGCGCGAAGCTGCGGCCGGTGACCGGCTGACGGACGGGCCCGGTCCTACGGCAACCCCGGGTCGACGACTCGGGGTTGCCGTACGCAGAGGCGTGACGGGCGGACCGTCAGAGCCCGAACTCCTGCGTGGGCAGCCCGAGCACACCGCACGCCTCGCGCAGGACCTGCTCCTCGGCCGGCGCGATGTACCCGTCGGCGCCCGCGACGACGAAGCCGGTCTGGACGACCGCACGGGCCTCCTGCGGCTTCTTCGCCGCCTTGGCGATCTCCTGGAGAACGGCCGCCTTGCCCTGCTGGAAGTTGAACGACAGCTGGTCCACATGCTGGTTGAACCGCTGCCGCAGCTGGTCCGCCGGGAAGTTCTGCAGCACGTCGTTGTTCAGGATCAGCGACTCCACGTGCTGCCGCTCGGCCGGGTCCACCGTGCCGTCGGCGGCGGCGACCAGGGCACACATGGCCATGCTCGCGTCACGGTAGGCACCGCTCTTCAGCTCCGTCTTCAGCGATGTCAGCTGGGACTTGAGGGCGCTGACCAGCTGGGCCTTCGAACCGCCGGACCCGCCCGGCCGGCCGTGCCCGTGGCCCTGCCCGTACGCCTGGCCCGGGGCGTGGCCGTGCCCTTGGCCGTGCCCCTGGCCCGGTGCGCCGAGGCCCCGTGACTGTGCCTGCTGCTGCAGCCCCTTGGCCTGGTCCTTGATCCGATCCCACATCGCCATCCGTGCCACCTCGGCTTCAGCCCATGTCGTCCAGCGTCCGCGCACGTTCCACGCGTCACCCTGCCAACGGCTGCCGCACCCCGTGAAGTTCCTGGGCCCGTCGCCGGGCGGTTCACCGCCTCGGCCCCGCGAGCGCGTAGACCGCGGTGCCGAGGGCGGCGAGGACCAGGGCCGTCCAGGTGGCGGCGGTGGTGCCGGGGGGAAGCAGCAGCCAGGAGGCCACCTGCCCGGGCACGCTCTCGGCAGGCGGGGCGACGACCGAGAAGGACAGCCAGGCGATCGGCGGCGTCCACGCGTACCGTGCCCCGAACAGTGCCGCCCCGACGGCGACCAGCCCCGTCAGCCCTGCCGCGTCCCGGACGAGGAACCCGGCGGTCGCCAGGTCCTCGCCGAGCACTCCCAGGGCCAGCGGCACCGCGCAGACGATCGTGCCGATCAGCAGGACGTGCGCGGCCCGCCGGAGCCTCCAGCGGATCGCGGCCGTCCGGTCCAGCGCCGGGTCCTGCCCGGCGAGCCCGACGGAGGCGGCCGTCGCCCCGGCGGCGAGCGCGAGCACCGGCAGCAGGGGAGCGCCCCGCCCGTCGCCGCTCCCGGTGAGCGCCCACACCGCCACCGTGCCGGTCAGCAGCGCCGCGAGCGAGGCGGGCACCTGACGGGACCGCGCGTACAGCGTCAGCCACCTCACCCGGACGCACCGCCGTCCAGCACCGTCAGCGCGTCGCCCTCGCAGGAGACCGCGGCGGCGTGCGCCGCCCTGATCCGCGCGACCTGCTCGGACCAGCGCAGCCCCTCCAGCTCCCGGAGCACCGGGCGGGCCGTGGCGAGCTGCTCCTCCGCGGGGTGCACGGTGCCGCGGATCGGCTCCAGCCTGCCCAGCACCCAGCCCGCCACGACGCTCTGCGCGGCGGTCTCGCCCAGCGTGCCGCTCTCCTGCTGGCTGCGCGCGAAGCACGGCGGCGCGATGCCCTGGGCGACCAGCGCCCGGGTCAGGTCCTCGCCCCCGGCGCGGGTGAAGGCGTCGTCGTCGAAGTCGACGAGCACGGCCGTACGGGACCGCTGGGGCCGCTCGATGAGCCCGCGAGGGGTGGTGGTCTCCCGGATGGTCGTGGGTGCCCGGTCGCCGAGGGCGTCGTGCAGCAGGCCGAGCGCCTTGCGGCCCGGGCCCGCGAGCCCCTCCAGACGTGCCTCGTGGACGCGGGCCACACACACCGGCCCGTCGCACACCTGGGCGGCCGCCGCCTCGTCGACGACATACGTCCGGCGCGGGTCGGAGGGCAGCACGGCCAGGGCGATCAGCGCGCCGGCGACCAGCGGGGCCAGGGCGAACAACCGGGTGCGCGGGGTCACGGCGACCAGCAGCGCGAAGCCCGTCAGGGCCATCCCGAGCAGCCACACCGTCTGGCCAAGGTGCGCCCGGGCGGAGAGGGTCAGCAGGATCTCCCGTACGTCCGCCACCGTCGGCGACAGCAGCACCAGCCGGTTCGGCATGTTGGACGACGGCACCGCCGTGTCCGACCACTGCCGTACGAAACCGGTGAACAGGAACGCGGCCACGGCCAGCGCGGGCGGGGTGAGCGCCGACGGCAGGGCCCGCGCGATCCCCATGCCCAGTACGGCCCCCGCGACCAGCGCGAACCCCCCGACCAGCGAGATCGGCAGCCAGCCCAGGTGGTGGTACCGGGCCTGGCCGAGGACCTGGAACGCGCCCTGGAGGACGAACAGCCCGAAGGCCAGGGCCAGGGCGAGCGCGGTCACGCCCGCCGTCATCCCGGCGCGGTGCCGGGCGGGCCGCGGAGTGCTCGCCAGCAACTCCGCCATCCTCGAACGGGGGTCGCGCAGCCCCTGGAGCGCCCCGAGGGCCACGGCCAGCGGCCACAGGAAGATCAGCAGCGTGCGGGTCCACATGGCCATGGACGTCCACTGGGCCGTCCACAGCGCGGTGCCCTTCCACCACGGCCCGCTCAGCAGGTACAGGAACCCCAGCGCGGTCACCAAGGTCACGGCGCCGGCCCACGGGGCCACGGACCGCTTCAGCTCGGTGCGCAGGACACGGGCGTTCACCAGCTGCCCCTCTCCCCGGCGGTGCCCTGGAGCAGCGCCGTGTAGCCGCGCTCAAGCGGGCTGTCGCCCACCTGGTCGGGGGTGCCCGCGGCGGCCAGCTCGTCGGGGGTGCCCTGGAAGACCAGCCGGCCCTCCGCGAACAGCACCACGTCCGTGCAGGCGGCGGCGACGTCCTCCACCAGATGCGTGGAGACGACGACACAGGTGTCCGTGCCCAGCTCCTGCAGCAGCTGCCGGAACCGCACGCGCTGCGCCGGGTCCAGACCGGCCGTGGGCTCGTCGAGGAGCAGGAGCGTCGGGTCGTTGACGATGGCCTGGGCGATACCGGCCCGGCGCACCATGCCGCCCGACAGCGCCTTCATCCGCTCGTCGGCGCGGTCGGCGAGCCCCACCCGTTCCACGGCGCGCTGCACCGCGGCCGGGATGTCCGCCTTGGGCACCTCCTTCAGCCACGCCATGTACTCGACGAACTCGCGGACCGTGAAGCGCTTGTAGTAGCCGAACTCCTGCGGCAGGTAACCGATTCTGCGGCGCAGCGCGCGGTGCTCGCCCCGGCCGCCGACGGACTCGCCGAGCAGCTCCAGGGTGCCCCCGGCGGGGCGCAGCACCGTCGCCAGCGCCCGGATCAGGGTGGTCTTGCCCGCGCCGTTGGGCCCCAGGAGGCCGTGGACGCCGGTGCCGAGGGACAGGTCGAGCCCGTCGACGGCCATGCGTCTCCTTCCGGCTCTGACCTTCAGCCCGTCGGCCCGGATCTCCCAGGCGTAGGCCGTCGGCGCGATGTCGGCCGCGCTCACCGTGGACATGCGATGGTCCTTTCCGATGGTCATCGATGGGCTCCCAGCACCGAGTACGCGCCCCTGCGGGCGATCACGACTCCGAGGCCGAGGGCGAGGATCAGTCCCCACACGGGCAGTCCGTCCGTCCGCAGCGCGGCCGCCGTACGGCCGTCGGCGAGGGTCGGCGCCACGATCACGGCGGCCCACACCGCCACCAGCGAGACGGCGGCGCGGGTCACGCCGACGACACCGCCGAGCGCCAGGGTCGCCGAGGTGAAGGCCAGACAGGGCAGCAGCCACTGGGCCACCATCACCCCGGTCGCCCAGCCGCCCACCAGCAGCGCGGGCACCACCACCGCGAGCACGGACACGGTCCGCCGCAGCACCAGCTGGAGCCCGGCCCGGGGAACCGAGGCGGTCAGCTCCCAGGCGGGGTCCAGGCCGCGTGCCCAGGACGCGGCGACACCGAGCACGGGCAGCACCGGGGCGAGCACCAGCACCGGGTTCACCTCACCGGACCCGGGGCCGGGGCCGCCCGCGAGACGGTCGAGCAGCAGGGCCGCGAGGGTCACGGCCACGACCATGGCGAGCCACGGCACCATCGCGGGTGTGGCCCACCGGGACAGCCACGCCGGCCGACGCCGGCGGCGGGGCATCGCGGCGGTGACCGCCACCCGCGGTTCGAGGCCGGACCACACCGTGTCGACCAGGGACGCCACCGCGGGCACCCCGGCGCCGACGGCGGCGGACAACCGGTTCCGGCAGACCGGGCACGCCTCCAGGTGGGCCTCCACGGCCCACACCTCGTCGGCGGCGAGGCCGGTGCCGCCGTGCGCGTAGGACTCGATGATCCGCGCCGACGCGTGTTCCACGCTCATGCCAGTGCCTTCCGCATCGCGATCCGGGCCCGGCGGGCCCGGGTCTTGACGGTGCCCTCGGGCAGCCCGAGCAGGACGGCGGTCTCCCGGACGGACAGCCCGTCGAGCACCATCGCCTGCAGTACCTGTCGCAGCTCCGGGGCGAGGAGCCGCAGCGCGTCCCCGACGTCGCCGCCGACGGTGGCCGCGAGCGCCTCCTCCTCGGCGGCGGGCGCCGCGTGGGGGAGGGCGGCGGTCGGCGGCGGCTGCGCGTGGTGGGCCCGGCGCCGGAACGCGTCGACGAGGCGGCGCGCCGCGATCGTCCACAGCCAGCCGACGGCGGTGCCGCCGACCGCCGACCCGGCGAACGCGCCCGCCGCGCGCCACACCGCCAGATACGTCTCCTGCATGACCTCGGCGACGATCTGCTCGTCCGCGCAGCGCCGCCGCAGCCGTACCGCGAGCCACGGCGCGGTACGGCGGTACAGCTCCTCGAACGCCGCGCGATCACCACGGGCCACCAGCCGCACGAGACGTTCCTCGTCCGGCTCGCCGCCCCGTGCCTTCCTGACTGATCTCACACCCCTCAGACGCCCGCCCCCGGCGACGGGTTTTCCCTGCGGAGTGATCCCCGTCACACACGCGAGCGGCCGCACCCTCGGGGGAGGGCGCGGCCGACGAACACCCCGCGGGGCTGGTGGATGGTGGTGGTCTCAGCCGGTCATGGCCGCGCGGACGAGGGCCGTGTCGACGAACTGCTCGAAGCGGACGACGAGGCCGCCGCGTACGACGAGTGATGGGGCACGCGGACGTCGACCGGGTACGGAACGGCGAGCGACCGACGGCGATTCGTCGGGCCGTCGGCGGGGGTTCAGGCAGGTGGGCATCGGACCTGGCGGATGCGTGTCGATTTCGGTGGGGTGGGCGTCGAGCCCGTTCGGTCGTGAGGTGGGGGCGGGGCCTGGACCGCTGGGGCCCGGCCCCGGGGATCAGCGCCCGGCCGTCAGGGGCGTCAGACGGTGGTCGATCTGGTCGGCGGTGGCGCGGCCGTGGGCCAGGACGGTGACCTCACGGCCGTCGACCGCGAGCAGGGTGGGGAAGCCGGTGACGCCGAGTGCGGCCGTCCGGCGGAAGTCGGCCTCGGCGGCGGCAGCCGCTTCTGGCGCCTCGAACGCGGTGACCACGGCGTCGGCGTCGAGCCCGGCCGCGGCGGCCAGCCCCGGGCCGGCGCCGGACTACCTGGTCGCGGCACGGACGCCGTCCGCGTCAGGAGGGCCCCACCGCGAACGCCCGGCACTGTCCCGCCCGCCCGGCAGGGTCGGAGTCCGCCGAAGCCGGCCGCAGGCCATGTCGGTCTCGATCGTTGAGAATTCACCCACCCGTTGGGGATTCGGTAAGCCTTGCCTTATAAGCTGGCCCGGCCCTGTCGTCGGCCCGCCCGCGGCGGGGCGCGCCCGCCCCCTCGCACGACAGGACCCAGCATGCGCACCACCTCCCGCGGCTTCATCGCGGCGCTCGCCCTCAGCCCCCTGCTGGCCGGATGCTTCGCACCGGGCGACGGCGGCCCGGAGGCGGACGGGGCCGGATCGGGCGGCCGGTTGCGCATCGCCCTCGCCGTGCCGCCGGTGCAGGCCCTGTCGCCGTACAGCAACGACGCCACCGTCCTCAGCAAGCTCTCCGTCGCCGAGGGCCTCACCGCGCTCGACAAGAACGGCGCCGCCACCCCCGCCCTCGCCAGGTCCTGGACCCGGAAGAACGCCACCACCTGGACCTTCCAGCTGCGCAGGGCCACCTTCCAGGACGGCACCGAGGTCACCGCCGACAACGTGGTCAACGCCCTCGACCACGCGAACGAGGCGGAGACCAAGCCCCGCGTCCTCAGCGACGTCACCCTGACCGCGAAGGCCGACGACGCCGACACCCTCACCCTCACCACGAAGACCGCCGACCCCGTCCTCCCGCTGCGGCTCGCCAGCCCCGCCCTCGGCATCCTCTCCCCGAAGGCGTACAAGAAGGACGGCACCGTCAGCCCGATCGGGACCGGCACCGGCCCGTTCGAGATCACCAAGCTCACCGGCAAGACCAAGGCCACCCTCGACCGCTACGACGGCTACTGGGGCGGCAAGGCCAAGGCGCCCGGCCTCGACGTCAGCTGGATAGCCGACGGCACCGCCCGCGCGAGCGCCCTGCGCGGCGGCGACGTCGACATCGCCGAGTGGATCCCCACCGCCCAGGCGAAACTCCTCGACAAGAGCACCCGCCACGAGGTGCCGTCCGTGCGCACCGACAGCCTGGTCCTCAACACCGCGAGCGGCCTGTTCACCGACGCCTCCCTGCGCGCCGCCGCCCGCGAGGCCGTGGACGGCGGCGTCCTCGTCGACTCCGTCTTCGGCGGCTACGCCGACCAGGCCGAGGGCCTGTTCGGGCCCGCCGTGCCCTGGGCCGCCGCCGACCGTGTGGAGGTCACCGGCCGGGCGAAGGCCGCGACCACCGCGCAGGTGCGGAAGGAGACGAAGGGCAGGACCCTGCGACTGGCCGCCTACACCAACCGCGCCGAACTCCCCGAGGCCGCGACCGTCCTCCAGCAGCAGCTGGAGAAGGCCGGGTTCACCGTGAAGCAGGACGTCCGCGAGTACACACAGATGGAGGCCGACCTCCTCGCCGGCAAGTACGACGCGCTCGTCTTCTCCCGGGTCACGCTCCTCGACACCGGCGACCCGGTCGCCTACCTCGCCAGCGACTTCACCAGCGACGGCGTCTACAACATCGCCGGCCTGAAGGACCCGAAGGTCGACCGGGCCATCGAGGCGGCCGCCGAGGAGGGCGACACCGCCGAGCGGCACAAGAAGGTCATGCGGGCCGAGGCGGAGATCCTGCGCACCGACGCCGTCGTCCCGCTGGTCCACGAGAAGGCCGTGCTGGGCATCGCCGACGACGTCGAGGGCGTCCTCCTCGACCCCCGCGAGCGGTCCCTCGTCGACCTCGACACCCGGCTCAAGTAGCCGCCGATGAGCGTCACTCCGGCCGGCGACCGGGGCCTGCCGACCCGGTGGCGGGCGGGGGCCGGCCGGATCGCCGCCGCCACCGCCCTGCTGACCGCCGTCGCCTTCCTTCCCTGGCTGTCCGGCAACGACCCCGCGCTGACCGTCCTGCGCGCCCGCTCCGCCGATCAGGACCCCACCCCGGCCCAGTTGGCCGCCGTACGGGATCGACTCGGCTTCGACGAGGGGCCGTTCGTCCACCTCGGACAATGGCTGGAGGGGCTGGCGCGCGGCGACGCGGGCACGTCGTGGGTGTCCGGCGAACCCGTCCTGCCGCAGGTCACCACCGCCTTCGCGGTCTCGCTCACCCTGACGCTGGGCGCGCTGGCGGTCACCGTCGCGGTGGCCGCCCTGGTCAGCGCCCGCACCCTGTACCTCGGGTCACGGCAGCGGCTGCGCCGGGGCCCGTCGGGCACCGCGGCGGCCGTCCTCGCCGCACTGCCCAAGTTCCTCCTCGCCTCCCTGCTCGCCATGGTCTGCGGGGTGTGGCTGGGCTGGTTCCCGTCGCAGGGCTGGACCGGCCCGTCGTCGATGGTGCTGCCCGCCCTCGCCCTCGGCGTGCCCTCCGGCGCGATGATCGGGGGACTGCTCGACCAGTCGCTGCCCGCCGCGTTCCACGAGTCCTGGGCCCGCACCTGGCGCGCCTACGGCCTCCCGCCCGGCCGGATCGCCCGCACGGCACTGCGCCGCGCGCTGTCCGGGGTGCTCCCGCAGCTGCTGCCGACCGTGGTCGCCCTGGTCGGCGGCGCCGTCGCCGTGGAGAAGATCTTCGACATCCCGGGTCTCGGCCGGCTCGCCCTGGAGGCCGCCATCGCCCAGGACCTGCCGCCCCTGCAGACGGCGACCCTGGCCCTGGTCCTCCTCGGCGTCGGCGCGGGCCTGCTGATCCAGGCGCTGCGCCGCGCCCTGCTCGGCCCGGCCCTGCGCGACGGCGCCCTGCCCGCGCTGCACCCGCCCGCGCTGCCCCGCCCCCGCTCCCTGCCCTGGATCATCGGCTGCTGCGCGCTCGCCCTGCTCACCCTGGTCGTGGCCGGGCTGCTGCGCGACCCCCTCCACGTGGACACCGCCGCCCGGCTGCTGCCCCCGTCCCCCGACCACCCCCTGGGCACCGACTCGCTCGGCCGGGACCTGCTGGCCCGCCTCGGCCACGGCGCGCTGCGCACCGCCTCCGTCGCCCTCGCCGTCACCGCCGTCAGCGCCCTCCTCGGCCTGCTGATCGGCACGGCCACCCAGGTGGGCGCGGGCCTCACCGAAGTGGTGTCGACCCTGCCGGCCGTTCTCGCGGGCCTCCTCACGACGGCGGTCACCGGCCCCTCCGTGTGGGGCGCCGCCTGCGCCGTGTGCCTCGTGGGCTGGACCCCCTACGCCGCCCAGACCTCCGCCCTCCTCGAACAGGAACGGGCCAGCGGCCACCTGCTCGCCTCCGTCTCCTTCGGCGCCGGACCCGGCTACCTCCTGCGCCACCACCTGCTCCCGGCGGTCCTGCCCGCCCTGCTGCGCAACGCCCTGCTGCGCCTGCCGACGACGGTCCTGGTCCTGGCCTCCCTGGGCTTCCTCGGCCTCGGCGAACAACCGCCCACCCCGGAGTGGGGCCGCCTGCTGTCCGAGAACCAGCCCTACGCCGAACTGGCCCCCTGGACCGTCCTCGCCCCCGCCGCCGCCCTGGTCCTCTTCGCGGTCCTCACGGTCGCCGGCACGGCCACGGGCCACCGCACCCCCGCCCGCCGCCCGGCACGACCCCCCAAGACCGACAACAAGCCGAACTGACCCACCCCACAAGCAAGTTCTCCCGCAGTCCGCGGGCTGTCCTTCACAAGGTCCGCCCGCGGCTCCGACGGGTCCCCACCGATCCCGTTGATAGCTTGCGGTTCCAGCCAGTTCGCACCGGGGGACCACCATGAACCAGCCACCGCCGCCGCAGCACCCCTACCAGCCGTACGGGCAGCCCGTACCGCCGCAGCAGCCGCCGGTGCCGCCCGGGTACGGGCCGCAGCCGGTCAACGGGCCCTACCAGGCACCGCCGTTCGCGCCGCAACCCCTCGGACCGCGCCCGAACGGCGGGGGCCACCCGGTGGGCGCCGTCCTCCTCGGGCTGCTCGCCTCGTTCGTCGTGGCGCTGCTCTACACCGTCCTCAACATCGCCACCTACAGGGACCAGACGCTCACCACCGCCAATGCCCTCTACCTCGGGCACGCCCTGCTCAACGGGGCCGTCGTCGGCCTCCTCGCGGGGCTGGTGGGCGGCCGCTCCAACGGCGCGCGGACCGGCGCGGCCGTCATCGCCGTGCTCGGCGCCTTCTTCGGCTACACCAACTCCCTGCCCCTGATCCACGCGGTCGAGTCGACGCCCACCGCCGCCTGGGACCTGCTGACCTACGAGCCGTTCTTCCCGGCCAAGGCGTGGTGGACCGACGAAGCCGGCGGCGGGGTCGACCTGTTCTCGCCCCTCGGCCTCGTCCTCGCCGCGGCCGCCGCGTACGGACTCGCGTACGCGATGGGCACCCGGCGCCGCGCCTGACCCGCCGCTCACAGTCCGAACAGGTCCGCTCCGTTGTCGTGGCACACCGCGCGCAGCCACTCGCCCTGACGGGACGTCCGGTCCACTCCCGCGCGTGAGCGGCCCTGAGGCGTCCGTCACGCGCGCCGGGCGCCGGACACCGCCTAGGATCCGGGACATGGCGTTGACGATGGACGACGTGGACCGGTTCGAGGCGGCGAGGCCCCGTCTGGAGGCGATCGCCTATCGGCTGCTCGGCTCGGCGAGCGAGGCCGAGGACGCCGTGCAGGAGACGTTCCTGCGCTGGCAGGAGGCCGACATCGACCGGATCGAGGTCCCCGAGGCATGGCTGACGAAGGTGCTCACCAACCTGTGCCTCAACCAGCTCACCTCCGCCCGCGCCCGCCGGGAGACCTACGTGGGCCAGTGGCTGCCGGAGCCGCTGCTCGCCGGGGACCCGATGCTCGGCCCCGCGGACACCGCCGAACAGCGCGAGTCCGTCTCGTTCGCGGTCCTCACCCTGCTGGAGCGCCTCACCCCCAACGAGCGGGCGGTGTACGTGCTGAAGGAGGCGTTCGACTACCCGCACCGGGAGATCGCCGAGATCCTCGACCTCAGTGAGGCCGCCAGCCAGCAGATCTTCCACCGAGCCAAGAAGCACGTCGCGGCCGGCAAGACCCGTACGGAGATCGACGAGGCGGCGGCCCGGCGGATCGTCGAGGAGTTCCTCGCGGCCGCCACCAGCGGGAAGACCGAGCCGCTGGTCAAGCTGCTCACCGCGGACGCCATCGCGGTCGGCGACGGCGGCGGGAAGGTCCCGGCCCGCGCCAAGGCGTTCGAGGGCGCCCTCGCGGTCGCGAAGTTCATGCGCGGCCTGTTCAAGCCGGCCCCCGTCAAGCGGGCCATGGTCGGCGGTTCGCCCGCGATCCACGTCACGACGGCCAACGGCGGCCCCGCGATCCTGGCGGTCGTGGACGGCCGGGTCGTCGGCGTGATCTGCCTGGAGATCGACGCGGAGGGCATCGTCGCGTTCCGCAGCCAGGTCAACCCCGACAAGCTGGAACGCGCGACGGAGGTCTGGGCGACGACCGAGCACGGGGAGCCCCTGTTCCACGCGTTCTGAGGCGCGCCATGAGGGTGTGACCTGGTGCGATCTGGTGTGACCTGGTTCACATCCCATTCCTGTCAGGAAACCGCGGGCCGCCCGGTTCAAGGGGCGTGACCGAGCAAGGCAGAGCGTCGGACCCGCGCAGACAGGAGCAGGACATGCAGCACCGCATCATCGTTCTCGGAGCCGGCTACACCGGAGCCACCGCCGCAGGGCGCCTCGCCAAGCGACTGCACCGCGACGACGTCGCCATCACCCTCGTCAACGCCGAGCCCGACTTCGTCGAGCGGGTCCGCCTGCACCAGCTGGCGGTCGGCCAGGAGCTCAGGCCCCGTCCCTTCGACGAGATGTTCGCGGGCACCGGCGTCGAGGTGCGGCTCGGGAAGGTCGCCGCCGTCGACGTGGACCGCAGGACCGTCGCCGTCGTCGACGCGAACGGCGCCGGCGAGCGGGAACTGGAGTACGACACCCTCGTGTACGCCCTCGGCAGCGGCTGGAACCCGCAGGGCGTCCCCGGCACCGCCGAGCACGCCCACGACATCTCCGGCCGCGCCGGTGCGCTCCGGCTGCGCGAGCGGCTGGCCCGGCTGGACGCGGGACAGCCCGTGGTCGTCGTCGGCGGCGGACTCACCGGCCTGGAGGCGGCGACCGAGATCGCCGAGAGCCGCCCGGACCTCGACGTCGCCCTCGTGGCCCGCGGCGGCTTCGGCGACTGGCTCTCCGAGAAGGGCCGCGGCCATCTGCGGAAGGTCTTCGGCAAGCTGGGCATCACCGTGCACGAGCACGCCGCCGTCACCGCCGTCGAGGCCGACCGCGTCCTGACCGACGGCGCGTCCGTCCCGGCCGCGGTCACCGTGTGGGCCACCGGCTTCGCCGTCCACCCGATCGCGCGGGCCACCGCGTTGGAGGTGTCGGACACGGGCCAGATCGTCGTCGACTCGACCATGCGCTCGGTGTCGCACCCCGAGGTGTACGCCATCGGTGACGCGGCCCTGGCGATGGGGCCCGGCGACAAGCCGCTGCGGATGTCGTGCGCCTCGGGCGTCCCCGCCGCGTGGCAGGCCGCCGACGCCATCGCGGCCCGGCTGACCGGCGCCGAGCCCCCGAAGGTGGGCATCCGCTACTTCCAGCAGTGCGTCTCGCTCGGCCGGAAGGAGGGCCTGATCCAGTTCGTCACGGCGGACGACCAGGCCCTGCCCAAGGCCCTCACCGGCCGCCTCGCCGCCCTCTACAAGGAGCTCATCTGCAAGGGCGCGGCCTGGGGCGTCGCCCACCCGACCGTCGGCATGCCGGTCCGCCGCCGCCGGACGGCGCAGCAGCCGACCGGAACCGTGCGGGTCGACAGGGCGGCCCAGACGGAGCGAACCACCGAGGCAGCGGCCTGAGCCGCACGGCACGGCCGGCCCCGGACGACGCGGCCCCGGCGCCAGCGGTTCTCGGGGCGCGGGGCCGGTCAGCGGGCGGGCCGTCGTCCGCCGGCGGAGGGGGCGGGGGACTCGTTGCGGAAGCGACGGGGGCGGCGTTGTGGCGGGAGCGGCGGGAGCGGCGGGAGCGGCGGGAGCGGCGGGAGCGGCGGGAGGCGTCGTGGCGGGCGAACCCGAGCCGGGCGAAGCGAGCCGGGTCAGTGCCCGGCGCATCTCACCGGTGGTGACGTCAAGCCGGCTCCCGCCCGGTGATCACTTCCCCGACCGCATCACGGGGCAGCCCACGGCTGTGGGCGCACGCCTCCGGAAGTGGCCGGGCTACGAGTCGTTCCCGGATGCCGGCCGCCGACCGCGTCCGGCACCCCGCCCGCCACGGCTCCGCGCCGTTCCCTCGCGGCCGCTCCCGCTCCGGGCGGTTCCGTCTCGGCCACCGCCGGTCCGGGCAGTTCCCTTGCCCCCGCCGGTGCCGGTGCCGGAGGCGGTGCCGGGGCTGGTCGCCGAGCGGTCGGTTCTGCCGCGTCCGCCGGTCCGGCGGGTGCCGGCGCGGCCGGACGTGCCCTTACGGCCGCTCGGTGCGGCGGCCGGTGCCGGGACGGTGAGCGCGAGGGTGACGGGCACGCCGGACGGGGTGCGGGCGCCGGTGATGCGGTGCAGTTCGGGCTCGCCGGGGCGGACCCGCGCGGAGCGCGGCGTGATGCCGGCGTCGGCCATCAGCCGGTCCATCTCGCGGCGCTGGTGCGGCAGGACGAGGGTGACGACGGTGCCCGACTCGCCGGCGCGCGCGGTACGGCCGCCGCGGTGCAGATAGTCCTTGTGGTCGCCGGGCGGGTCGACGTTCACGACGAGGTCGAGGTCGTCGACATGGATGCCGCGGGCGGCGACGTTCGTGGCCACCAGCACCGTGACCTGCCCGTCCTTGAAGCCCGCGAGTGTCCGGTTGCGCTGGGGCTGGGACTTCCCGCCGTGCAGCGCCGAGGCGCGGACCCCGACGGAGAGCAGGTGCTTGGCCAGCCGGTCGGCGGCCCGCTTGGTGTCCAGGAACATGATCACTCGCCCGTCGCGCGCGGCGATCTCGGTGGCGGTGGCGTGCTTGTCGTCGTCCTGGACGTGGAGCAGATGGTGCTCCATGGTGCTGACGGCGCCCGCGGACGGGTCGACCGAGTGGACCACGGGGTCGTGCAGGTAGCGGCGGACCAGGAGGTCGATGTTGCGGTCCAGGGTGGCCGAGAACAGCAGCCGCTGGCCGTCGGCGTCGACCTGGTCGAGCAGCGCGGTGACCTGCGGCATGAAGCCCATGTCGGCCATCTGGTCGGCCTCGTCGAGGACGGTGACCGTGACCTGGTCGAGCTGGCAGTCGCCGCGTTCTATGAGGTCCTTGAGACGGCCGGGCGTGGCGATGACGACCTCGGCGCCGCCCCGCAGCGCGCTCGCCTGGCGGCCGATGGACATGCCGCCCACCACGGTGGCGAGCCGCAGCCGCAGCGCGCGGGCGTAGGGGGTGAGCGCGTCGGTGACCTGCTGGGCCAGTTCCCGGGTCGGGACGAGGACCAGGGCGAGCGGCTGCCGGGGCTGGGCCCGCTGTCCGTTCAGCCGGGCCAGGACGGCCAGACCGAAGGCGAGCGTCTTGCCCGAGCCCGTACGGCCCCGGCCGAGCACGTCGCGGCCGGCCAGCGCGTTCGGCAGGGTGGCCGCCTGGATGGGGAACGGCGTGGTGACGCCTTCGGCGCCGAGCGCGGTCAGCAGACGGGCCGGCAGGTCGAGTTCGGTGAAGGAGTCGACCGCGGGCAGCGGCTCGGTGAGGGTGACCGGCAGGGTGAACTCCTGCGGGCGGGCGGCGGAGCGCGCTGCCGCGCCGCTCTTGCGCGTACCGGAGGGGCGGGCCTGCTTCCGGCCCGCGTCCTGCGCGCGGAAGCGGCGGCCGCGGCCGCCGCCGGTGGATCGGTTGGTGTCGGTCTCCGTGCGGAGGCGGCCGGAGCCGCCATGACCCCGACGGGTGCGGTTCATGAAGGAACCCTCCTCGATGCGGCGTATCGAGGAATTCCGTCCGGCGGCAGGGGCCGCGCGAGGATTCGCAAGAATGAGCCGAAGAAAATGCGAAAAGGCCCGCACCCCCAAGAGTGCGGGCCTCAGTCGTTCAGTTCGCGTCAGCGTCAGGCGGGAACGATGTTCTCGGCCTGGGGGCCCTTCTGGCCCTGCGTGACGTCGAAGGTAACCTTCTGGCCTTCCTGAAGCTCGCGGAAGCCGCTGGTGGCGATGTTCGAGTAGTGGGCGAACACGTCAGCGCCGCCGCCGTCCTGCTCGATGAAGCCGAAGCCCTTTTCCGCGTTGAACCACTTCACGGTGCCAGATGCCATATTGAATCTCCCTCGGGGGCAGTGCCGGATCCGCACTTTACGGATCCGAGTCGCCGCGATGATCACCCCTCCGGAAAGATCCGGAAAGCTCTGCAAAGAAACAAATCTCCGGCAACCAAAACGCAACTGCTATCACGCTAACACAGGCAGGGCCGCAGCACCCCGTGTGTTTTTGGCGACGCGCGGGAATTCTCGACCGGCCGTGGCCCGTAATTCTGTATCGGCGGGACTAGGTATCCGCGCCGTGTTCGCCCAGCCTCCGGTGCATGTCCCGGTTGAGGCGGAGGGCAGTGTCGAGCTGGTCCTCCAGGGAGATGATGCGGCAGGCGGCCTCGATGGGCGTGCCCTGGTCGACGAGTTCGCGGGCGCGGGCGGCGACGCGCAACTGACGGCGGGAGTAGCGGCGGTGACCGCCCTCCGAACGCAGCGGGGTGATCAGCTCGGCCTCGCCGAGGGCGCGGAGGAAGGCGGGGGTGGTGCCGAGAACGTCGGCGGCACGCCCCATGGTGTAGGCGGGGTAGTCGTCGTCGTCGAGATTCCCGGCGGCGCGGGCGTTCTCAGCGGGCATGGCACCTTCGTTTCGGGGACGCGGGGAGGGGCCCTGACGCGGGCCCGGGGCGACGACGCGGCACCCGTGCTCCGCGCGCGCTCCGGCACCGGGGTCGTCCACCGGCTGCCTCGTGCGACAACCCTAGCTCCGGCAACCCCACAGATGTGTCCCCGCGACAACAGACTTTCACGACGCCGCGTCCCGCCGCCCCCACCCCGCCCCGAGACACACAACACCCCGAACGGCCCAGCCCGCCGCCCAGCCCCGCCGCCCAACCCCGACCGGCCTCCCCGTCCGGCACCCGTCGGTCCGGTACTCGCCGGGCGGCTGCCCGTCGGTCCGGTGCCCGCCGTCCGGCACCCGTCGGTCCGGTACCCGCCGGGCGGCTGCCCGTCGGTCCGGTGCCCGCCGTCCGTCACCCGTCGGTCCGGTACCCGCCGGGCGGCTGCCGGCCGGTCCGGTGCCCGCCGGTCCGGTGCCCGCCGGTCCGTTGCCCGCCGGTCCGTTGCCCGCCGGGCGGCTGCCCGCCGGTCCGGTACTCGCCGTCCGTTGCCCGTCGGTCCGGTGCCCGCCGGGCGGCTGCGCGCCGGTCCGTTTCCCGCCGTCCGTTGCCCGTCGGTCCGGACTCGCCGTCCGTTGCCCGCCGGTCCGGTGCCCGCCGGGCGGCTGCGCGCCGGTCCGTTTCCCGCCGTCCGTTGCCCGTCGGTCCGGACTCGCCGTCCGTGCCCACGGTCCGGCGCTCGCCGGGCGGCTACGTGTCCGGCGTGGCTCGTGCGGCGTCCGTGCAGCAGGGCTCGTCGACGTGGGTGCGTTCGCCCTGGGAGCGGCTGCTGTACAGCCACGGTGCGGCCTCGTGCGGGGAGCCGGTGGCGGGGCGGGTGTCGACGGTCAGGTGGAGCAGGGTGCCGCGTCCGTCCGCGCCCGTGGGGTAGCTGCGGGGTTCGTCGCAGGGGAACACCCGGCGCAGGACACGGGCGACCCGCTGGGCCGTGGCGGGGTCCGCCGCGACGACCCGCACCTCGGCGAGCCCGGCACCCACGTGCGGGGCCCACCGGACCTCGGGGGTGCTGTCGACGTCATCGACGCGGCCGTCCCTCATACGCATGGACGCCACCGCCCTCCACTACCGCCCCCCTGCCAGTACGTCCAAGGTACCCCTGAGCCCCTCACCCGACCGAAGCCCCGGAACCCCGTCCGCCCGCCCGACCACGACATCCGGCCCGCCGCGCAGCCGTCGGCCGGGCCCGGCCCCGGGCCGCCGCCCACCGGACGCCCCCGGCCCGTCCCACGGCCGTGGCCCCCGCCCCCCGAGCCCACGTCTGGCCGGTCGCCGCGGCCTCCCTCGCATCTTCACCAGTCGGCCCAGCCAGCCGCTGTGATCGTCAGGCGGTGGGAGGGGGGCGGTGGGGTCAGTACGTCAGCGCGTCCTCGGCCGTGCCGAAGAAGCTGGTGACCTGGCCGTCGTTGACCGTGACGGGGCCGCCGGCGATCGGCACGGTGGCCGGGCTCTCGGCGGCGGTGAGGGCGATCTCCACCTTGTCCGCGCTCTTGCCGCCCGCGGTGTCCGCGCGGGAGAACAGGATCCCGGCGTACGCCTTCTCGCCGGCCTTCAGGAGCCAGTCCTCCCCGGCGGGGCCCATGTGCTCGGCGGCGCCGTCGAGCCCCGGGATCGTGACGACCAGTTCGTCGGCCGGCAGCAGACAGGGGTCGCCGCTGTTGTTGGTGGCGGTCAGCAGCGCGTGGTTGACCGGCTTGGAGGCGACCGTGACCTTGTAACTCAGGTCGGTCGTCTCGCACATGCCGACACCGCCGTCCTGGTCGTCGTCACCGGCGGGCTCCGACGCCTCGGGGGTGCCGTCGCCCCCGGAGGAACCGCCACTGCCGCTGCCACCACCGCCGGGGGTGTCCGTGGCGGGCGCGTCGGTGTCCTTGTCCTTGCCGGCGCCCCCGCCCGAGCCCTTGCCCTTGCCCTTGCCCTTGTCCTTGGCCGGGACGGACGCGCTCGCCGTCGCGCTCGGGGCGGCCGCGTCCTGGTCGCCGTCCCCCTTGCACGCGGTCAGCGCGAGGACGCCCAGCGAGAGAGCGGCGAGTGCGGCGGTGGTGCGTCGTGCGCGAACTGCGTGAACCATCGGAAGCCCCCCAAGAGTCGGAACGTTCCGGTGATGGTGCCCCATGGGGGACATGTTTCCGCCCCCGCGTAGCGAGAGAGGGCCGTCCTCGAACAGGTCTGTGACAGTGTGACAGCGCCAATGGCCGGAAATGGTGCCCCCTTTGGCCCGGCGCACACCACATTCAGCCGAAATCGCACACCCGTGCATCCACGGCCCAGGCGGGCTGGTCCTACAGGGCAACTCACTGCCCTTGGGGGACCCGATGCACCGACGCCTCGTCACCTCGGCCGTCACCGCCGCCCTGTGCGGCACCACACTGGCCGGCACCGTCACGACCGCCTCCGCCGCACCCCCGGCCGTCGACTGCCGCAAGGTGAAGTGCGTCGCGCTCACCTTCGACGACGGCCCCGTCACCGACACCCGGCGTCTGCTGGACATCCTGAAGGAGCGGGACGTCAGAGCCACCTTCTACGTCGTCGGCAAGAACGCCCAGAGATACCCGACGACGCTGCGCGACACGTCGCTGGCCGGCCACCAGATAGGCAACCACAGCTGGGACCACGCCGATCTGACCAAGCTGAGCGCCGCGAAGGTCGCGTCGCAGTTCTCCCGTACCGACGCCGCGATCAAGCAGGCCACCGGCAAGAAGCCCACCACCGTCCGCGCGCCCTACGGCGCCCACAACGCGACCGTCCGCGGCGCCGCGGCCCGGCCGCTGGTGCACTGGAGCGTCGACACCCTGGACTGGAAGTACCGCGACAGTGCCCGTCTGGTCAGGACGGTCAACGCCGAGACCCGGCCCGGCGACATCGTCCTCCTGCACGACATCCACCGGACGACGGTGGACGCCGTCCCGGGCATCATCCGGGCCCTCAGGGCGCGCGGCTTCCACTTCGTCACCGTCGACCAACTCTTCGCCCCGACCAAGCTCGCCGCGAGCAAGGTCACGTACCACAACCGCGCCGCCTACCGCCCGTGACCTGACGTCCCTGCCCTCACCGCGCGGCCGAGCGACGCAGCCGTCGGCGCGGCGACTCCCGGCGTCTCAGCCGTGGGTGTGTCAGCCGTGTGCGATGCTGCGTCGCGCGGTGTCGGGCCGATACCGCCGCCGACGGACGAGTGTGGCGCGGGTCACGGGAAGTCGGTGCGGGGCGCCGGACAGCTCATTGAGGTGAGCACTCATTTGCGTACCCGGATACGGGCCGGGGATCCGAGCGCGTTCGCCGAGCTCTTCGACGCCTGCGCCCGCGCGGTCTACAACCACGCCTTCCGGCTGACCGCCGACTGGTCCACCGCCGAGGACGTGATGGCCGCGACGTTCATGGAGGCGTGGCGGCTGCGCGACAAGGTGGAACCGGAGGGCGGTTTCCTGCGGCCCTGGCTGCTGGGCATCGCCACCAACACCGCGCGCAACCAGTACCGGAGCAACCGGCGCTACCGGGCGGCTGCCCAGGCCGCCGCGGCGGCCGAACTCTCCGTCCCCGACCACGCCGAGGAGGTGGCCGACCGGCTCGACGGCCGGCGGCGCCTCGCGACGGCGCTCACCGCCCTCGCGTCACTGCGCCGCCCGGAGCGCGAGGTCATCGCGCTCTGCGTTCCGCTGAGCGGGCTGCGTCCGGCCTCCGGCGGGCACACGGTCGGACTCGTGACGTCGTCCTGACCGGACGGTGACAGGACGCGCGCCCGGGTGTGTGAGGCTGGCTCCGCCGGACGGACGGATGGGTACGGGGGAAGTGTGAGCGGGGTTCTGTACAGCGAGCGGTCGTGGAATCCGCTCGCGCGGACCGTGGAGTTGACCGAGGACCTGCTGCGGAGGGGCGGCAGGACCACGCCGTTGACCGAGCTGAACCTCGGGGCCATGGCGGAGGCGTACCAGCGCGGGTGCTGGCTCGGGGGCGGCGGTACGGAGCGGCCGCTGGCGCGGCTCGCGGAGGGGCCCGGGGTCGTCCCGGTGACCCGCGTCACCGGGACCGCCGCGCCGGTGCGGGTGCGGCAGGCCGCCGAGTTCGCGCGGCAGTTGGGGGAGTTGGCGCTGCGCCGGTGCGGTGGGCCGGGCGGGGTGGCCGTCCTGGCGGAGCGGGCCCGGGCCGAGGGCGTACCGCTGTGGATCGCGCGGCGGGTCGCGCCGGGGCCGGCCGGACCCGTCGTCGTCGCCGTGGACCGGCGTCTGGTGCGGGTGGACGTCTGGGGGCCGCACGCCCCGGTCGTACGGATCCGTGCCCCGTACGGGTACCGGCCCGACGCGTCCGACCCGTCGAAGGGACTGCGTCTGACGGTCGGCGAGGACACCGCGGCGCCCGCGTTGCACAAGAAGCTGCGCCGGTCGAGGAGTTCCGTGGAGGTGCGGCTGGCCGGGCGGCGGTGGGTGCTGCGGCGCGAGGACGCGCTGAGCTCGTGGCTGCTGTGCGACGAACGGCGGGTCGCCCTGCTGTCGCGTCCCCCGCGCCGGCCGGCGCCGGACCCGGACGCGGTGCTGCTGCCGCTGTCCCCGGTGCGCTACGAGAGCCGGGACCCGCTGGACGCCGTGATGGCGCAGGCGTTCGCCGTCGCCTTCGGGCTCGGCGACACGACGGGGCTCGCGCGGTTCCGCCCGGCGCGGCGTACGGCGGACGACCGGGAGCCCGTCGCCCTCGACGAGGACTGGGACCGCCCGTGGTTCAGCAACCTGGGCACGGGCGGCGACGACAACGAGTCCGGCGGCGGCGACGGCTGGGGCTCGGACGGCGGAGGGGACGGCGGCGGCGACGGCGGAGGCGGGGGCGGCGACTGAGCCTGGGGGCGCCACTGGGAGGACGAGGCCTGACCCCGGGGCGACCGAGGGGCCGGTGCCTGCCGGTTACCGAACTTGGGACGCCGACCGAGGGTCTGATGGCTGCCGGTTACTGAGCCTGGGGCGGTGGCTGGGGCGACAATGCCGGGGCGGTGCCCGACCGGTCGGCCTCGCGCGCGGGGCCGCCGCGCCGGTGCGGCTGCTCCGGCGGACGGCCCCTGCGCCCGCCGCCCGGCCGGGGATTCGCCGTGCTTGCCCGGCGGCCGTTCGGGTACCGCGTTCCAGGAGGGTGGTGTCCGTATGGTCAGGCGATTGCTGAAAGCGATGGGTTCGTGACTCGTCTCAGCGGCTTCGGGGACGACGGGGTGAGGGGAACGGGCGATGCTCTGCCCCTCGCGCTGCAGATCGCCGATGCCGTGGACAGCCTGGCCCACCTGTGGGCGACGGCCGGTCAGGGGGCGAGTCTGCGTCTGTCGCCCCATCAGCTGCGGGCGCTGCGCATCCTGGAGTCCGGGCCGGGGCTCAACCTCACGGCTCTCGCGGAGGGGATGGAGATAGGACTGCCGACCGCCAGCCGCCTCTGCGACCGGCTGGAGGCGGCGGGGCTGGTCGAGCGGGTGATGCATCCGCACCGGCGGCGCGAGGTGCAGCTGAACCTCACGGGACACGGGCGGCAGATCCTGGACGAGGTCGCCTCGAACCGCTCCCACGCCCTGGCCGAGGTCCTGGCAGCGATGCGCCCCACCGAACGCGAAGCCCTGACCCGAGGAATGCGAGCCTTCCTCTCGGCCCAGGACACCACCTCGTCCACCGACCCGCCCGCCGCCCGGCGGAACATCACCCCGGCCCGTGAAGCCCCGCGCGCCTCGCCCCCCGAAGGCATCGCCCCGGACGCCGCCCGGCGGAGCACCGCCCCGGACGCCGTCGCCCCGGCCGAGGAAACCCCCGACACCGACGGCCCCCTGACCTGACGCCCCCGTCGACCCGACCGCAACGCCCCGGCCTCGCGGCCGCCCCGGCCGCCCGGCCGACCCGAGCGCCGACGACCCGGCCGGTGGAGCGTCAGGCGCCGCCCCGGGGCGCATCGCAGGGCGCCGTCGGCGCGGGCGACGCAGCTCGGGACACCGACGGCCCACTGCCTGACGCCCAGCGCCGACGAACCGACCGTCCTGCCGCGGCCTCCTGCCCCCCGGCAATCCCGCCCCCGGCAACTCCGCCTCCGGCAACTCCGCCTCCGGCAACTCCGCCCACCGGCAAGCCCGCCCCCCGCAACCCCGCCCCCGGCAACCCGCGCCCCCGCGCTTCACCCGCCCCGCCTCGTCCGGAGCCGCGGGCGTTGGTCAGGGTGGGCTTGGGCGAGGGGGCGGGAGGGCCGGGAGCCATTCCGTCACCGTGACCGTGGTGCCTGTGTCGGGGTGGCTGTGCAGGGTGAAGTCCTGGACCAGGCGTCTGGCGCCGCTCAGGCCCATGCCCAGGCCGCCGCCGGTGGTGTAGCCGTCGCTCATGGCCAGGTCGACGTCGCGGATGCCCTGGCCGGTGTCGACGAAGGACAGCCGCAGCCCGCGTCGGCCGCCCTCGTCCAGCGTCGTGATCTCCGCGTGCCCGCCGCCCCCGTGGACGAGGGTGTTCCGGGCGAGTTCGCTGGCCACCGTCACCAGTTTCGTCTGCTGGACCAGCCCGAACCCCACGGCGGCCGCGGAGTGGCGCACCTGCCGGCGCACCCAGGCCAGATCGGCGTCCGAGGCGATGGGAAGGCGCGTGGCCGGGGTGCGCGGTGCCGACATCACGCGCCCCGGGAGGCGCCGGTCACCGAGGACTCGCCCCGGCGACGGCACGGGGGCAGCCGGTGTCGGCGGCCTCCGTGCGGAACGTCGTCTTCTCCGTCACGTGCGTCTCTCCTGCCGCGCGCCCCGCGGCCGACCGGAAGGCAAGCCATCAGGCAATTATTGCCGCCTGGCAACAGTAGCGCGGGGCCGGGGAGGGGACAACGCGGTCGCGTCGCAAGGAGGTTGTTCCGCTGGTCAGGGGGCCGCCTGCCGCCCGCGCCAGTCCAGGCAGACGACGAGCGCGTCGTCGTCCGGCAGTGCCTCGCCGCGGTGGCCGGTCAGTTCCCGCAGGATGGCGCGAGGCACCTCCGCCGCGGGCAGCAGCCGGGTGGAGTGGATGGCGCGCGCGAGGGCCGTGTCCCCGTAGGCCTCCCCCTTGGGCGAGGCCACCTCGTGGACGCCGTCGCTGACGAAGACGAGCCGGTCGCCGGGCCGGACGTGGAAGTCCTGGGCCACGTAGTCGGTCTCCTCGAACATGCCGAGCGGGAGCTGCGCGTCGAACGTGACACGCTCCACCGTGCCGGAGCGCAGCCGCAGCAGCTGCGGCGAGCCCGCGTCCACGACGCTCGCGTGCCCCGTGACCAGGTCGAAGTCGAACATCAGGACGGACAGATAGCAGCGCCCCCGGTAGTGGGCGTAGACGGCCTGGTCCGCCAGGGCGGCCTGGTCGGCGATGGAGATGCCGGCCCGCCGGGCGTTGCGCAGGGCGTTGATGGCCAGGTTCGTCAGCAGCGACGCCTCTATGCCCTCGCCCATGCCGTTGGTGACGTACAGCGTCAGCCGGTCGGCGGTGGCGGACCAGTCGAAGTTGTCGCCGAAGATGGCGTACGCGGGCTCCAGCTGCGCTCCGAGGTCGTACTCGGGGCGGGAGCAGGAGCGGCCGGGCAGCAGCTGCCACTGCATCTCGGCGGCGAGGGTCAGCCGGTCCTTGCGGCGCGTCTGCAGATAGAGGTCGGTGTCCCGCTCGGCGACGAGCACCTCGTGTCCGAGGACGTCGGCGATCTCGGCGAGCTCCGCCTCCCATTCCCGCGCGGCGTCGCCGGGCAGTGTGACGGACAGGACGCCGAGCCGGTCACCGCGCACGCTCACCGGCAGATGGAGGCGCGTGCGTCCGTCGGGCCGCTCCTCGCGGTACGGCTTCTGCGAACCGAAGGCCCGGCCGACCGTGGTGTTGTGCACCGACACCGGCTCCAGGGTGTGCGGCAGGGCCGACACCGGCTGGAGCACGGTCAGGCTGTAGTCGGCCAGCAGCAGCTCGGTCTCCTCCGCCCCGTACTGCTCGGCCAGTACGGAACGCACGGCGGCGAGCAAATCGTGGGGAGCCGCGGTGCGCAGCGCGCGCTCGGCGGCCAGGAATCTCTTCATGACGGGCGATACACCAATCTTTCTCCGCGGGGTGCGTGCCTCCGCGACGAGGCCGGGATTCCGGACGGGGTCGCGCACGGGGTGCTCGGGGCCTTCACGGCCTCCTCCATGGCCGCGTGCGGGCCTAGTACGCTGACAGTCAGCCCAGCGCCTGCGAGAGTGTGACCGTGACTGCCTTCCGCCGCCGCCCAGAGCCTGACGAGGTCGCGCGTGTGACCACGACGGCCGTCGAGCTGCTGGAAGTCGTGTGGGGCCGTGCCTCCACCGCGCCCACTTCGGCGTCCCAGCTGCGTGTCCTCCACATACTCGAGCACCAGGACGGCATCAACCTGCGCACCCTCGCCGAGACACTGGCGTCGACGCCGCCGTCCACGAGCCGGCTGTGCGACCGGTTGCACGCGGCGGGGTTCATCGAGCGGGTGGTGAGCCCGGAGGACCGGCGCGAGGTGCGGCTGCACCTCAGCGGCCGGGGCCGCGCCTTCCTCGCCGACCTGAGGGCACGCAGGGAGCGGGAGCTGCGGAAGGTGCTGGCGGACATGCCCGCCGCGAAGCGGACCGCCTTGCTGGAGGGGCTGGAGTCCTTCTGCGCCACCGCGGCCACGCAGATCCACGACGACGCCCCGGACGCCGGCAGCCGGACCGCCTGAGCGGTCCTGTGCGAGGCCGTCGGCACCGTCGCCTGTCTGCGACGCCGAGCGCACGGAGCGGTCTCCGTCCACCGGAGCATCCCATGTCCTTCCCCGTGCACGTCCGACACGGTTACTTTGTTGTCTCACGGCTATTATTGTCAAACGACAACAGTTTGGGTCCGTCGTCGCTCGCAGCCGTACGGGTACCCCGAGAAGGACGTGTTCTGCCGTGCCTGTGGGCCTTGTCTCCCGAACGAGCGACGAACGGCCGGGGCCGGCGGTGACGGAACGTCTCCGTCCACCCGCCGGCCCCGGCCGTCGTCCGCCCGCTCGGCCTAGGCCCTGTCGTCAAATTCCCACCTACCCCGCGACGCCATGCACGCGCTCTCGACGCACCGGGCCCCGACCCGAGTACGTCCAGTACACGGGTCAGGGCCCGGCACGCCGAGAGCACGCACCTGACGCCGCGGGGCCGCCCTTCGGGCGACGGCGGGAATGTGACGACAGGGCCTAGGAGAGGGACTTGTAGCCGCTCCACCCGGTCGCGATCCGGGTCCGGGCCCCGAACGAGCCCTTGCCGTCGCCGCTGTTGCGCCACAGGTCGCCGTTGGTGTCGCGGGCGACCAGGTCCGGGCGTCCGTCGTCCGTGAGGTCGCCGACACCGACGATCGCGTTGTACGAGCCACCCCAGTTCGACAGCACCTTGACGCGGGCCGCGAACGTGCCGTCGCCCTTGCCGTCGTAGCGGTACAGGGTGTTCGACGCGTCCTGGGCCAGCAGGTCCGCCCTGCCGTCGCCGGTGAGGTCGCCGGCGCCGACGATCTTCTTGTAGCCCTTCCAGTTGTCGTAGAGCTTCACCCGGGAGGCGAGCTTGCCGTCGCCGGTGCCCTTCATGAGGTAGACCGCTCCGGTGGAGGAGTTCCTCGTGATCAGGTCCGGGCGGCCGTCGCCGCTCACGTCGCCGGGCGACGTCAGGACGTCGTACTGCGTCCAGCCGCTGGTCGCGAGGGTCGTGTACGACGTCGACGGCTTGACCGCCGCCCCGCAGCCCGGCTTGTAGAGCCGCAGCGCGCCGCTGCTGTAACGCACGAGGACGTCGTTGCAGCGGTCACCGCTCAGATCGCCGAAGGGGACCGCCTTGACGGTCGTCGGCCAGCCGGTGCCCGTGTACTTGTCGCCGAGCCTGCCCGTGCCGGTGCCGCTGTGGAAGGTCAGCCCGCCGGAGGAGTTGAGGGTGAGCAGGTCGCCGCGGCCGTCGGGGCCCTCGGGGCTGACGAAGTCGCGGCGCACGGCGGCCCCGCGCTGGAGAAAGCCCTCGCCGGTGTTCACCGTGACCGCCGCCGCCGTGCCGAGGCCGGTCGCCGCGAGGGTCCAGGTGAAGTGGCCGTTGGGGAAGTGGGCCCCGCTCGCGGTCCTGCCGTCCCAGGTGGCCGCGACCCGGCCCGGGGTCGCGCCGCCGGTGAGGGTGCGGGTGGCCTTGCCGTTCGGGCCGCTCTGCACCGAGGCGAAGGTGAGCGACCAGGAGGTGACCGGACGGGACAGCACCCACTGGCCCTCGAAGGGCATACCGGGGCCGACATGGCTGCCGGCCGACGACTCGAAGGCCGTCACCGCGGACGGGGCGATGCCCGTGGTGGTGACGTGGGTGCGCTCGTAGTCGTCGAACCAGGCGACCAGCCCGGTGTACTCGTCGACCGTCCACCGGTAGCGGCGGTCCGCGCTCAGGCCCCGGTCGGCCAGGTCCGAGGCGATGGTGCGGGTGGTGCCGGTGGCCGCCTCGGTGAGGACCAGCGTGCCCGCGCCGTGGTCGTGGCGGACGGTGAAGCCGTCACCGAGGAGCACGTCACCGGGGGTGACCGCGTTCGACGTCCCCGCCCCGGTGTCGTACACGCCCGCCGAGTCCGTCCCGCAGGCCCAGTACACCCAGCGGCCCGCCGCCTGGAGTTCGCTCGGCACGCAGGCCAGACCCGGCACGGTCACCGTGGAGAGCGTCTTCCCCAGCGGGACGCTGTACGAGGTGAGCCTGCCCGCGGTGGTGGTGGCGCTCCAGAGGGTGGAGCCGTTCAGGGCCGCCGCGCGCACCGAACGCTTCAGCTTCTGGCCCTGGCCGAACTCGCCGACGTACTGCTGCGGGGTGGCGCCGCCGGAGTCGAACACGGCGTAGTCGTCGGAGACGTCGACGATGCGGCCGCCCTGCCCGCCGAAGTCCAGGTTGTGGCCGCCGATCTCCACCAGCCGGTCGTCGCCGAGGGACTCGCCCTCGTCGGTGCCGCCGCCCGAGTCGAGGTACACGTCGTGGGCGTCGAGGTTGCCCCACAGCGCCGAGCAGGTGACGCCCTCATAGGGGCAGAGGGCGGAGCGGACGGAACCGCTCGCCGTGGCCTCGGACGCCGTCAGCGTCGCGGCGTTGTCGGTGGTGAGGGTACGTACGGACGTGGTGTCCGCGACGGCGGCGGGGTCGTCCTCGGCGACGCGCAGGCTGCCGCGGCTGAGCGCGATGCCCGTCTTGGTGTGCTCCAGCGCGGGGGCCTGCCGGACCTTCGTCACCTTCAGCGAGCCGTCCTCGGCCTGGGTCACCCGCTGCACCCACCAGTCGTTGGCGTCGGTGCCGCCGCTGACCAGGGCGCTCCTGTCACCCGCCGCCAGGGTGTACGCGCCGGCGCTCGCCAGCACGGTCTGCTGCACCGAGGGGTCGTCCACGTCGACGGCGACCAGCCGGGAGCCGAGCGCGTCGGAGGCCAGCGGGAGCAGCAGCCAGTGGCCGACCAGCACCGGGGCGCCGTCGAGCGCGCCCGGGTGGGAGGGCAGCGTGACGACCCGCTCGGCGGCGGAGAGGTCGGCGCGGGACTTCAGATGCAGTACGGCGGTGTCCTTGTCGTACCAGCCGACGTGGTCCTCGCTCATGACGTGGAAATCGGCGGCGGTCGTGTCGGTGAACGCGTGGGCGTTCACGGCCGACTCGACGTCGATGTAGTCGATCGTGCCGCCGCGCGTCCACAGCACACCCTCGGCGTCCGTGGCGACGACCTCCTTGTCCTGGAGGTTCGTCGGCTCACCGGTCACCTTGCGCACGCGCTTGACGCCGTCGACGACGTCGATCAGGGCGCGGCCGGTGACGACCGTGTCCCCGGCCATGCCGCGGTAGTAGCCGTCGGTGGTGGAGCCGTTCCAGCTCAGGCTCCGGGTGGTGCGGGTGGCCGGGTCCCAGAGGGTCACGGTCGACGAGTACGTCAGCGAGGCCGGCCCCAGCGCGACCACGTCACTGTCCGACCCGAACCACGAGGTGCGGCACTCGGCGGTGAGGGAGCAGGTCGAGACGGGGACGTACACGCTGCCGTCGCCCCTCTTGACCGTGACCGTGCGGCCCGTGGCGTAGTCCGTCCACAGCATCCCCTCCCGGCCGGTCTGCCGGTGCAGGAAGCCGCTGTCGCCGGCCACGTACGGCCGGTCGGTGCGCGGTGTGGTGGTGCTCGGGTCGACCAGGGTGATCGCGGTGGTGTCGCCGTCGGTCGCTTCGGCGGAGCCGCCGCCGGTCGACAGGGCGACGGCGGTCGCGGCCACGAGGACCGCCAACGAGGAGACGGCGGCGGCCGGCCCGCCCCGTCCCGGGGCGTGTCTGCCCACGTAGGTTCCCTCCCCGGCGAGGGCTCGTACCCTCGCACAAATGGCCGGATCCTATCAGGGGGAGAGGACAGCGGAAGGGGGTTCCCGCAGGTGGGAAGGGGACCCGCTCGTCCGGGCGCGCTCGGCGGCCTCGCGGTCCCGGCCGCTCGCTCCAGTTGGGAAGTGCCGCACCCCTGGCCGGAGGCCCACGCGGGTCCCGCCCCCGCCGGCCGGCGGGGTGAAAGGGGTCGGTCGGCGGGGGAACTCCCGTGCCCCGTCGGGTGGTCGGCCGCTCCCGGCGCTCGGCAACGTTGCCCCGGTGACCGAGACCGACAGCGCCGAGAAGGCGCGCTCACGACACGTGTCCACCCCCGGAGCCGCCGCGCCGGAGGGCGGCCCAGCGGCGACGGGGGCCGCCGGGGCCTCGGCGGGGGCCGCGCCGCTCGCGCGGCTCGTCGGGGTGGACCTCGCCCGCGCCCTGGCCGTGTTCGGCATGTTCGCCGTGCACGTCGGCCCCTTCCCCACGCCCGGCGGCGGGGTCGGCGACTGGTTCCTGGGCCTGGCGAGCGGCCGGGCGTCGGCCCTGTTCGCCACCCTCGCCGGGTTCTCGCTGACGCTGATCGCCGGCCGCCCGGAGCCGAAGACCGGAACGGCGGGCCGACAGGCGCGGGCCAGGATCGTCATCCGTGCCGCGATCCTGCTGGTGCTGGGCACCGCGCTGGCCATGACCGCCTTCGGCGGCGCCGGCATCCTCAACTTCTACGCCGTGTACTTCCTGCTGGCCCTGCCCCTGCTGCGGCTGCGGGCCAGGACGCTCGCGGTCGTCGCCGTCGCGCTCGCGTTCGTCACCCCGCAACTCGCCCACGGTCTGCGGGCGCTGCTCAGCCCGTCCACGGTGGAGACCATCGACGCGTACGACCCGCTCGCCCGGCTCTCCGGGGTGGGCGTGCTCGACCTCTTCCTCACCGGTCTCTACCCGGCGATCACCTGGATGACCTTCGTGGTCACCGGCATGGCGCTGGGCCGGCTGGATCTGTCGTCCGGCGCGGTGCGGCGGCGGCTGGCCGTGGTCGGTCCCGCGCTGATCGCCTTCGGGTACGGCGTGTCGTGGCTGGTGCTGCGGCTGACCGGCGGCGACGAGGAGATCGCGGCCCGGATGCCCGACCTGGAGGACTTCGACGCCCTGAAGGACGCCGGCGCCGCGGCGGACGCCTTCGACATGCCGGTCGGCGGCGGGCTGTGGGGCCCCGACGCCTGGGGGCTGCTGGCGGCCGAGCCGCACACCGGTTCCACGTTCGACCTCATCGGCAGCATCGGGATCGCGATCACCGTACTGCTGTGCCTGACGGTCGCGTTGGACCGGCTGCCGGTGCTGCGCCGGGCGGCGGCGCCGGTCATCGCCGTCGGCACCATGTCCCTGACCCTCTACGTGGGCCACATCCTGGTGATCCTCGCCCTGCCCGGGGAGGCGGCCACGCCACCGCGGTCCGCCTCGGCCGGACTGCTGCTCGCGTTCGTCCTCGGCGCCACCCTGTTCGCGGCGCTCTGGTCGCGCTTCTTCCGCCGCGGGCCGCTGGAGCACCTGCTCAACCACGCCACCGGGCCGGCGCGTCGCGTCCGGTGAACCCCCGGGCGGGTGCCCGGGGGCCGACCCCCGGCGGGGCGGCGGGCGCGTGCGCCCACGGCCCCGCCGGGGTGCCGGATCAGGACGGGTCGCCGTACTGGAGGCCGCGTCCGTTGGTGCCGACGTAGACACGGCCGAAGGTGTCGGGGTCGCCGGTGATGACGCCGACGCCGCCGATCGCGCCCCACTGGTGGGCGTCGTCGTTGACGCGGACCCACGAGGCGCCCTTGTCGGTGGAGCGGAAGACGCCGGTGACGTCCTTGACCGTGCCGATCAGGTAGAGCGCCTGGTAGTCGGTGCCCGGCTTGGCCTTGCCGAAGCCGAGGGCGGACGCCGACTGCACCGACTTGAGCGTGGTGAAGGTGCGACCGCCGTCCGTGGAGTGCAGCAGCCCCTTGCCGTTGCCGGAGATCCACAGGTCCCCGGCGACCCCGGGAACGGCCGTGAGCCGGCCCGAGGGCAGACCGCCGGCGCGGGCGGAGAAGGTGGCACCGCCGTCGGTGCTGGCGTAGAGCGTGCCGCCGGACAGCGAGTAGAAGGTCTTCGCGGAGGAGCGGTCGGCGACGACCACGGCGCCGTTGCCCAGGCCGCCGACCCTCGACCAGCCGGCCCCGTTGTCGGTCGAGCGGTACGGGGCCTCACCGGCCTCGGTCCAGACGATGGTGGAGCCGTCCGCCGAGAGCGCGATGTGGCCGTCCTGGGCAGAGGGCACCGGCTCCGACTTGAAGCCCTTCCAGCTGGCGCCGCCGTCGGTGGAGTAGGCGCCGTCCTGCGCGCCGCCACGGCCCACGCGGACCATCATCGACGGCTTCGACTGCGCGAAGTCGATGTCGGTGCTGTTGGTCATCATCGGGTTCTTCAGCCGACCGGAGGGCACCTTGGTCAGGGAGTCGTGCCGGAAGCCTCCCTGGTCGCCCATGGCGGTGATGACGGCGGCGCCGCCGGGCGGGGCGATCGCGTCCAGCAGCGCGGTCTCCTCCAGCCCCCGGGCGCCCATGGCCCAGTGGCTGGTGCCGCCGCTGTCGGAGGCGTTGGCGTCCTTGCTGCGCAGGATGCCGTTGCCGGTGCCGTACAGCGCGTGCCCGGAGTCGAAGGGGTCGATGGCCAGGGCGGTCATCCAGTGCCCGGTGTGGGTGCCGACGTAAGGGGCGGCGGAGGCGCTGCGCTTCGACTTGTCGGCCAGCGCCTTCCAGGTGGCGCCGCCGTCGGTGCTCCGGTAGATCTCGTCCTCGGGCCACCAGCGGCCGAGGGTGGTGACCATCACCGTGGACGGCTTGCGCGGGTCGACGGCCAGACCCGAGAAGCCGTAACTGCCCTGGGAGGGGGAGATGTTCTTCCAGGTCCCGCCGCCCGGCGTGTACTTCCACACCGAGCCGCCGGTCACGCCGTTGGGTCCGAGGGCGTTGGTGTACGTCAGGTACAGCGAGCCGTCACCGGAGAGCACACCGTGCTGCGGGAGCTGGCCGGTGGGCTGCCCGGACACGGCCTGCCAGGTGGCGCCGCCGTCGGTGGAGCGGTAGAGGGAGGTGGACTTGTCGTTGACGCCGACGTAGATCGTCCCGCTGCCGGCCTTGCCGTACGTCACGAAGGAGATGCCGGCGCCGGTGCCCGCCCCGTCCTTGACGGGGAACGAGGAGACCTGCTTCCAGGTCGCGCCGTGGTCGGTGCTGCGCCACAACCCGTTCTTCCGGGTGCCCAGCAGCAGGTTGCCGTTGTCGGCGGGGTCCACCACCAGGCGTTCGCCCGCGCCGCGGCCGTCCTCGTTGCCGCCCAGCTTGAAGGGCAGCGCGGTGCGCTTGAAGGTGCGGCCCCGGTCGGTGGAGCGCAGGATCGCGCCGTTGCCCGCCCAGTCGTTGGTGTAGGTGCCCGCCCCGAGGTAGAGCCGGTCGGGGTCGACGGGGTCCGTGGCCAGCGAGTCGATGCCCAGCAGGTTCCAGTCCTTCTCGCCGAGCCAGTCGGTCAGCGGGATCCACTGCTCGGCCCCGGTGTCCCAGCGGTAGGCGCCACCCATGTCGGTGCGCGCGTACAGCAGGCCCTTCTCCTTCTGGTTGAACACCAGACCGGTGACGTAACCGCCGCCCACCACCTGGGCGTTCTTCCACGAGTACGGTCCGGCCTTGGCCTTGGCCTGTGTGCCGTCGGTCCCGGACGCCCCGGTCCCGCCCACCTTCACCAGCTTCCACTGCTGGTTGGCGCCGCCCGCGCCGGAATACTGGATGACCGCCGCGCCGTCGCTCCGGGCGCCCCCGGAGACGTCCAGGACCTTGCCGCTCCGGCGGGAGGTGAAGGTGACGGCGTCGGAGCCGCTCACGTCGTCGATCCGCCACTCCTGGGAGGTGGCGGAGCTGTCGGTCTGCTGTTCGGCGGCGGCCGACTGGGCGGTCGAGTTGCCCTTGATGCCCAGCACCTTGCCGCTGTTGCGGTTCACCAGCTCGTAGTAGCCGCCCCCGGCGGGCTTCAGCCGCCACTGCTGGTTGGCGGTGCCCTGGTCGGTCCACTGCTGGATACGGGTGCCGGTGGCGGTGGAGAAGCCGTTGACGTCCAGCACCTTGCCGCTGCCCACGGAGACGAGCTTGTAGAAGGCGTTGCCGTCGACCGTCGCGGCCTGCGAGTCCTCCTGCGTGAACAGGAGGTACGGCACGACGGCGAGGGGCGCGCCGACGAAGAGTGCGGTCGCGGTCCAGCGACGGCGGTGACGCCCGCGGCGTCCGCCGTGCTTGGGGGTGTTCATGGGGGGAGGATCTCCTTGCATGCCGTTCACGAGAGAAGGGCGGACCCGGGCACCG
The DNA here is from genome assembly GCF_055573455.1 of Streptomyces sp. NPDC030183. NCBI lineage: Bacteria > Bacillati > Actinomycetota > Actinomycetes > Kitasatosporales > Streptomycetaceae > Streptomyces > Streptomyces sp. NPDC030183. The sequence continues at coordinate 14,908 of NZ_JBVIBK010000014.1, read as the reverse complement.
GAACCGACCGGATCCGCTCCCTTGTGGTCACCGGCGTCGCGAAGGGTTGCCATGATCCAAAAACTTTTTTCGGATCACTTCTCGGATCGCTTCTCGGATCACTCCTCGGGGCACCTCGTGGACGGGTCTTCCGGGAGCAGGGCGTCCAGGGCGTGGTCCAGGGCGGTGAGCAGGAGCTCGTGCTCCCGCGGGGCGTACAGCATGCGCAGGGCGAGGCCGTCGGACAGGGCGATCACGGCGTCGGCGACGGCCGTCGCCCGGGCCCCGTGCCCCGCCGATTCCAGCCAGGCGGCCAGTGCCTGCCGGATGTCCTCGTCGACCCGGCGCCGGATCGCGGCCAGCCGGGGGTGGTGGGCCGCGTGGACGGCGAAGGCGAGCTGCGCGGTGGCCTCGGCGCGCCGCTCCTCGTCCACGGGCAGCGCCGTCAGGATCAGTTCGCGCAGCGCGCGGCGCAGGGGCAGGGCGGCGTCCACGCCGGCCATCCGGCGTTCGACGCGCTCACCGGCCAGTTCGGCGGCGAAGACGAGCATCTCCTCCTTGGTGCGGAAGTACTTCTGCACGGCCCCGGGGGAGCGGCCCGCGGCGGCGGCCACGGTGCGCACGCTCACCTCGTCGAGACCGCGCTCGGTAACCAGCCGGAGCAGGGCCGCGCCGATGTGCCGGCGCTGCTCCTCCCTGTCGACCGTCCTGGGCATCGCTCGGGCTCCCCTCATTGGAATACAGTCGTATTCTAAAGCCTCGTCCGGTCATCCGGTCGGATGCGGAACGGTGAAGAAGGGGGACGGTGGTGGACGACCGACAGGAGCACGCGGTGCCGGCCGTGCGGGTCTCGGACCGGGACCGTGACGAGACGCTCGCCGTGCTGGCCACGGCGTTGGCCGAGGGGCGGCTCGATCCGCACGAGCACGCCGCCCGCGCGGAAGTCGCCCTGAGGGCACGCACGGCCGCCGAACTCGCCCCGCTGGTGGCCGACTTGCCCGAGTCCGCGCCGACCCGCGCCGAGCAGGACCGCAAGGATCTCCGGCAGTGGCTGGCCGAATGGCGCTACTGGCTCGGCGGCGCGGTGATCATGTCCGCGATCTGGGGCGCGGAGTGCGCGCGGGAGGGAGAGCTGACGTACTACTGGCCGGTCACGCCGCTGGGGGTGTGGGCGGCCGTCCTGATCGCCATCGCGGTCTGGCCGCGTGGCGAGACGGGGAACAGGGACGAGTGAAACCGTGACGGCCGCCGCCCGGCGGTACGCGGGCGAATGGGCGGCGGCCGGCCTTCGGGGCGGTGCGCGGGCGTATGGGGCGGCGGCTCGACCTCCCGGCGGTGCGCGGGCGTACGCGACGGTGGCTCGACCTCCCGGCGGTGCGCGGGCGTACGCGACGGTGGCCGGCCTGTCCCGTGGCGCCGTCGCCTTCGGTTCGAGGTGGGGGACGCGCACCCTCAACCGGCAGGCTGAGCAGGGGCGTTGACCATCCATCCCGTTTCGACGAGGCACGTGTCGATGTCTTGTCGCTGACTGGTCATGTCCTCGACACTGTCGGGATGATCGTTTGGTTGGCGTGGGCCGGCACCGTCGTGGGGTACGCGGCCCTCGTGGTGGGCGCCCTGTCGCTCGACCACCGGGTCCACGCACGAGCGGTCGCGCGGGTCCTCGCCCGCCATCGCGCCGCGCGACCGGAGGGGGACGACGCCGTCCCGGACGAGGACCTCCGGCTGGGGATCGCCGCGGTCGCCGTCCTCGCCCAGGGGGACGGCGGCACCCTCCGCGCCTTCGGCACCGTCCTCGTCGACATGGTCGCGCGCGGAGTCCTGGAACCGGCCACCGACCATGACGGGACACCGACCCTGCGGTGCCCGCCCCGCCGACGCGCCTGCCCGCCCGGCCCGACCTACGCGGAACGCGAGCTCAGCACCTGTGCGGCCCACCGGAACCCCGCCTCCGCGGACCCGCGGAGCGTCATGCACCCCACGGCCCAACAGCTCCTGAACGAGGGGTACTTGCGGAGCAGGGGGGAGTACGTCGACTTCACCCCGCCCCGCCCGGTGTGGTGTTGGGCGGTCGCCGCACTGAGCCTGCCGCTCGCCGCGCTGGAGACGTACGTGTTCCTGGACTGGCGGTACGCCCTGGTGGCGGGATGGACCACGATCGCGATGGTCGTCGTCGCCTGGGGGCTCACCATGACGGCGACCGGCAGCCCCGCCGAGCTGCGGCTGCCGGTCCTGACGGAACGCGGCGCGCAGGTGGTCCGCCAGGCGCGCGCCCGCCACGCGCACCTGGACCCGGCGCGGCGGGCCGCGTCGGAGCCCTACGCCCCCGACGAGGCCGCGGTCGCCTTCGCCGTCTTCGGGAACGAGGCGTACCACCACTTCTCCGCGCACACGCCCGGTTTCGCCGCCGCCGTCGCCGCGGGCGCCGACCTGCGCACCGAGAACAGGGCCGCCGGGCAACGCATGCGCCTCCGGGCCGACTTCAGCGGGTGAGGAGGGCGGGGCGGCCGAGGGGCCCGGCACACCTCACACCGCGTCCGGCCGGGCCTTCCGGACGCGCAGCACATGGCCGTCCAGGGGCAGCGGGGACAGGTCCACCAGGGTGAGGCCCGCGTCGGCGAACAGCCGGCCGTAGTGATCGGCACGCCGTTCGCGTCCGCCGACGTTGCACATCATGTGGAGGTCCCAGGCGGTGGCCAGCGACACCGAGCCGTCGGAGGGCAGGACCCGCTCGACGACGAGCAGATCGGCGTGGTCGGGCATCGCGCGGGCGCAGTGGCGCAGGATCTCGCGGCAGCGCTCGTCGTCCCAGTCGTGCAGCACACGCGACAGGACGTAGACGTCGCCGCCCCCGGGCACGTCCGCGAAGTCACCGGCCACGAAGGCGCACCGGTCGCCGAGACCCGCCTCGGCAAGTCGGCCGCGGGCCGCATCGACGGCGTGCGGACGCTCCAGCAGGACCCCGTTCAGACGGGGGTGCGCGGCCAGGACACGGCCCAGCAACTCCCCGTTGCCACCGGCGACATCGACCACGGTGGCCCCGCCGGGCGCCTCGGCGGCGGCGGTGAGCGCCGGATGCGCGGGCACCGGGTCGAACATCGCGGCTCCCGCGGCCATCGACTGGTCGAAGAGTTCCGCGAGCCGGGGGTCGCGGGCGAAGTGGTCGAAGTGGTTCTCCCCGAAGAGGTGCTCGAAGGCGACCTCCCCGGTGCGCACGGTGTGCCCGAGCCCGGCGAAGGACGCGTAGAACGGTCCGCCGTACATCAGCGCCAGCGCCCGCATCGACCCCGCGGCGTCCGCGCGCAGCAGCGCGCCCACCTCCGTGAGCCGGAAGCCGTCACGGCCCTCCGCCACCGCGCCCAGCATCACGAGGTAGCGCAGCAGCGTCGCCAGGTTCCGCGGTCGCGCGCCGACCTCCCGGGCCAGTTCGTCCACGCCGACCGCACGTTCGCCGTCCATGGCGTCGGGCACCCGCAGCTGGGCGAACGTGCTCAGCGCCTGCGTCGTCCACGCCCCGGTCAGCAGGCGCAGGAGCGTTTCAGCGGGCCGGCGGAGGCGATGCGCGTCGAGATGGGCGGCGAGCAGGTCGCGGTGATCACCGGGGACGTACAGCTCCACGCGCCGGTACCCGGCCTTGGCCTCGGCGGGCGCGCCGAAGTAGAAGACGGTGCCGTCCTCGTGCGGGTTGTAGCCGCCGCCGTCCGGGGTGGCTCCGTAGCGCGCGAAGGTCGCGCACAGGCCCCGCAGCACCAGCGGGTCCGGCGCCACGACGTCGAAGCCGACGTGGGTCTCGTGCTGCCGCTCCCGTTCGTGCGCGGCGACGGCGTCCAGGCCCGACCCCGGCGGCGCGGTCAGCGCGAACACCTCGACCATGCGGTGCGCCCCGTCGGCTCCGGCCACGGCGCGCCGCACGATGCCGACGTCCAGCTCGGCCGCCGGCCGCCGGTGCCGCAGGGCCAGCCGCTCGCGGACGACCACGCTCGGCTGCCGCGGCGCGACCCCGACGAGCCCGCAGTCGGTGAGCATGGCCGCCAGCTCCGCCTCGTCCGACGGGAAGACGAGCAGCGCGGCATGGGAGAAGCGGCAGTGCTCCACGAGCACGCGCAGCTCCGGGCCGTCGAGCCCGGGCAGCAGGAGCGGGAGCAGTGTGGCGGTGTCCTGCTCCTTGACGAAGTCGACGGTCGCGAGCAGGCGGGACGTGTCGCCCGACAACATCGTGATCATTGCGGGGTCCTCATTCAGATACGGGGAGGCGGAGGCGAAAGCGGAAGGGGGAAGCCGAAGGACGGGGTGGAAGCCGAAGTGAGGGGTGGAAGCCGAAGTGAGGGGTGGAAGCCGGAAAAGGGGAGTCAGCGGACGAGGGTGCCGGGCCGGCGTGGGAGCCGACTCGGAAGCCGGAAGCCGGAAGCCGGAAGCCGGAAGCCGGAGACCGGAAGCCGGGGCCTCGCCCTCACACGCCGACGTAGCGCTCGGCGAACCAGTCCTGATGGGTGCGCGACGTACGCAGTGAGGCGAGGCGGGAGCGCCGCAGGGCGTTGTGGAACAGCGAGGCGCCGTCCCAGCCGGACGGGCCGTGCAGCAGCCCGATCATCCAGTGGGAGAACTCCTGGGCCCGCCAGATGTACGTCAGACACCGCGCGGAGTACGTGTCGAGTCCTTCGGAGTCGCCGTGGAGGAGGTCGTCGGCGAGGGCGCGGGCGAGGAGCGACGCCTCCAGGACGGCGAGGTTGGCGCCCTTCGCCGCCGACGGGCTGATGAGACCGGCGGCGTCGCCCGCCAGGAACAGCGCCCCGTGCCGCAGGGGTTCGAGCACATCGGACTCCAGGTCGACGACGGCCCGCTGCGCGACACGCCCCCGGCGCAGCGGGCCGTACTCGGTCGCCCGCATCCGCAGATCCAGCTCGTCCCAGATCCGGTCCTCCGGCCAGGCGCCGGCCGAGGTGCCGCGCTCGCACTGCAGGTAGTAGCGGGTGATCTCGCTCGTGCGGGCCATGTGCCCGGCGAAGCCCCGCTCGTGCACGGCGTAGCCGACGGCGTCCAGGCTGGGCGGGGCCTCGGCAAGCAGTCCGAGCCAGGTCACGCCGTGGTCGTGGTGGTGCCGGCGCACCGACCCGGCCGGCAGCGACCGCCGTGCCGCCCCGTGCCGTCCGTCGCACCCGGCCACGTACCGTGCCCGCCAGGTGCCGGGCCGCCCGTCCGTCTCGCGCACGGTCACCGAGGGCCGGTCGGTGTCGGCGTCGAGCACGGCCACGGCCTCGGTGCCGCACTCGACCCGACCGCCGCGCTCCGTGAACCGCGTCAGCAGATCGGTGACCAGCTCCTGCTGGGGATAGACGGTGTGCCGCTCACCGCGCCCGAGCCGGCCGTAGTCCAGCCGGAACCGGCCGTCCATGGTGCGGAACTCGCAGGTGCTGTGCGCCTGTCCGCGCCGGTGCAGCCCGTCGGCCAGCCCGTGCCGCTCCAGGATCCGTACGGTGCCGGCGGCCAGGAATCCGGCGCGTGCCCGGGTCCGGAGGTGCGCGGGCTCGGCGCGTTCCAGGACGACGCAGTCGATGCCGCTGTCCTGGAGGAGATTGCCGAGCACGAGCCCGGCCGGTCCGGCGCCGAGGATGAGCACATCGGTCGCTTTCCGGATCTTCCTGTCTGTCACGACACGGGATAGTAGATGCCGTGAAGTGCCCTACTGAACGAAAATCACCTGAATGAGGAGGGTGGTGGCAGTGACGTAGGAGAGAGGGCCGCTGACGAGGGGTGACCGGCGAGGTGGGCCGATCACCGTTCGGTACGGTCCGCTTCCTGGGCGGGCCCGTGACTATCCGGGGGAGGGATGTTACAAAGGCCGGATGAAGGACCGTTTTGTCCGGGTGAGTCACATATCGTCACTGTGGTCGCTGGTGCGGAGGAACACGCGGAGTGTCGCGGGGCAGATCTTCCTCCTCCAGGTGGCGCTGGTGGTGCTCCTCGTGGCATTCGCCGTCTTCGCTCTCGTCATGCAGTCGCAGCGGCACACCAGCGCCGAGGCCAAACGGAGATCCATAGCCGTCGCGCAGACGTTCGCGCATTCCCCGGGTGTGCTGTCCGCCCTCCAGGCCCCCGACCCCGCGAAGATCCTCCAGCCGCTCACCGAGGCGGGCCGCAAGTCGGCGGGCGTCGACTTCGTCGTGGTGATGGACACCCAGGGCATCCGCTACACCCATCCCATGCCGGACCGCATCGGGAAGCGGTTCGTGGGAGAGATCGGCCCGTCGCTGGCCGGCAAGGTCTACACCGAGAGCGTGCACGGCCCCCTCGGTGACGAGGTCCAGGCGACCGTGCCCATCCGGGACACCCGGGGCGAGGTGGTGGCCCTCGCCTCCGCCGGGCTGAAGGTCAAGAACGTCTCCAGCCTGGTGGACCGCCAGATCCCGATCATCCTGACCGCCGGGGCCGGCGCGCTCGGAGTCGCCACGGCCGCCACGGCGCTCGTCGGCAGACGGCTGCGACGGCAGACCCACAGCCTCGCCCCGAACGAGATGTCCCGCATGTACGAGCACCACGACGCGGTCCTGCACTCCGTGCGCGAAGGCGTGCTCATCGTCAGCGACGAGGGCCGGCTGCTGCTGGCCAACGACGAGGCCCGGCGGCTCCTGGAACTGCCCCCGGACGCGGAGGGCAGGCAGGTCGCCGAGCTGCCGTCCCTGGAACCCGAGATGGCGTCGCTGCTCGGCTCCGGCCGCGAGGCCGCCGACGAGGTGCACCTGGCCGGGCCCCGGCTGCTGGTGGTCAACCAGCGGCCCACCGACCGCGGCGGAGGCCCCCGGGGCACCGTGGTGACACTGCGCGACTCCACCGAGCTGAGGGCCGTCTCCGGGCGGGCCGAGATCACGGGTGAGCGGCTGAAGCTGCTCTACGACGCCGGACTGGGCATCGGCACGACCCTGGACGTGGTCCGGACCGCCGAGGAACTCGCCCGGATCGCCGTCCCCCGCTTCGCCGACTTCGTCACCGTGGACCTCGCCGACGCCGTCCTGCACGGCGAGGAACCGGCGGCCACGGCGAAGAACATGCGACGCGTCGCCGTGTGCGGCATCCGCGAGGACCAGCCGCTCTACGAGAAGGGCCGGCTGATCGACTTCCTGCCCTCCACGCCCCAGGCCCGCGGTTACGGCTCCGGCCGCTCGGAACTGGTCGCCGACCTGTCGACCGCGACGGGCTGGCATCTGCAGGACCCCGAACGCACCGAGCGGATCGTCGACTACGGCATCCACTCGCTCATCGCGGCCCCCATCCAGGCCCGCGGTGTCGTCCTGGGCATGGTCAACTTCTGGCGCTCCAAGGAACACGACCCCTTCGACCAGGAGGAGCTGTCCCTGGCGGAGGAGCTGGTGGCGCGTGCCGCGGTCAGCATCGACAACGCCCGCCGGTACACGCGCGAGCACGCCCTCGCCGTGACCCTCCAGCGCAGTCTGCTGCCGCGGGGCCTGCCCGAGCAGAGCGCCCTCGACGTCGGCTACCGGTACCTCCCGGCGCAGTCCGGGGTCAGCGGGGACTGGTTCGACGTCATCCCCCTGCCGGGCAGCCGGGTGGCGCTGGTCGTCGGCGACGTCGTCGGCCACGGTCTGCACGCCGCCGCGACCATGGGACGGCTGCGGACCGCCGTGCACAACTTCTCCACGCTCGACCTGCCGCCCGACGAACTGCTGAGCCATCTCGACGACCTGGTCGGACGCATCGACCAGGACGAGGCGTGCACGGACAGCCCCGCCGTCGTGGGCGCCACCTGCCTCTACGCGATCTACGATCCGACGACGCGCCGCTGCACCCTGGCACGCGCCGGGCACCTGGCCCCGGCGCTGGTCCACCCCGACGGAGACGTCACCTTCCCCGATCTGCCGCCGGGACCGCCACTGGGCCTGGGCGGCATGCCCTTCCAGACCGCGGAGCTGGAGATCGCCGAGGGCTCCCAGCTCGTCCTCTACACCGACGGCCTCGTCGAGGACCGCAGCCGCGACCTCGACGAGGGGATGGAACTCCTGCGCAAGGCCCTGGCGGGCCACCCCGACCGCGCACCGGAGGAGAGCTGCCGGGCGGTGCTGGATTCCCTGCTGCCCGAACGCCCCACGGACGACGTCGCGCTGCTCATCGCCCGCACGCACGCGCTGCCGGCGGAGCGGATCGCCGAGTGGGACGTGCCACCGGACCCGGCCGCCGTCGCCGGCGTACGCGCCGCGGCGACCGACAAGCTCGACGAGTGGGGGCTGGAGGAACTGGGCTTCAGCATGGAACTGGTGCTGAGTGAACTCGTCACCAACGCGGTCCGCTACGGCTGCGAGCCGATCCGCCTGCGGCTGATCCACGACCGCACCCTGATCTGCGAGGTCGCCGACGGCAGCAGCACCTCCCCCCACCTGCGCTACGCGGCAACAACCGACGAGGGCGGCCGCGGCCTGTTCCTGGTCTCCCAGCTGACAGAACGCTGGGGCACGAGGTACACCCCCCAGGGGAAGGTCATCTGGGCGGAACAACCGCTACCGCCCCACTGAGAGGTCTGCCGCGGGCGGTCGTTCAGCGCAGGCGGTCCTTGGTCTTGTAGTACGCGCCGCCGAACGGCAGGAACCAGGCGGTGCCGTTGTAGAAGGGGACGGGGACCTTGGGGAAGCCGAGGTCGCGCAGGGGGTTGGCCTCCGGGTGGCCGTCCATCATCTCGGCGACCGCCCGGCCCATGTAGGTGGCCATCTGTACTCCGTGACCGCAGTACCCCATGGAGTAGTACAGGCCCTTGGCCCCCGGCGCCTCGCCCGCGTGCGGGAGGCGGTCCCAGGAGAAGCCGACCATGCCGCCCCACACGTAGTCGACACGCACCCCCGCCAGCTGCGGGAAGATCTCCGTCATCTCCCGCTTCAGGACGTCCCCGCTCTTGGCGTCGGAGGCCGGGTTGGAGGGCGCGAAGCGGGCCCGGCCGCCGAAGGCGAGGCGGTTGTCGGGGGTGAGGCGGATGTAGTGGCCGACGTTCTTGGAGTCGACCACCAGACGTCCGTGGGGAATGACGTCGCGAGCGCGCGCCTCGCCGAGCGGTTCGGTGACGATGATGAAGCTGCCCACGTTGATCAACCGCTTCCGGAACCAGGGCAGCGCCTTGTCGGTGTAGGCGTCGGTGGCCGCCATGACCTGCTTCGCGCGGATGGTGCCGCGCATGGTCTCGACGAGGAAGCCCCCGCCGGGGACCTTCGTCAGGCCCGTGGCGGCGTTCCGTTCGTGGATCTCCGCACCGGCCCGTTCGGCGGCCTCGGCCAGACCATGGACGAACTTGCCGACGTGCAGGGCCGCGCCGAGCGGGTCGAGCAGCGCGCCGTGGTAGTAGTCGGAACCGAGCTCGGCACGCAGTTCGCTCTTGGGCACCAGCACCGTGTCGTGGCCGAAGTTCTCGGCCAGCTCCCGCTGCTTGGCCCGCATGGCGTCGAAGTGCCGGGGCTTGAAGGCGACGCCGAGGCGCCCGGCACGGTGGAAGTCGCAGTCGATCTTCTCCTTGGCCGCGAGCTCCTCGACGAGGTCCACCGCGTCGCGGAACGCGTCGTAGATCTCGCGGGCGCGCTCCGTCCCGTAGCGTTTGCGCGCCTCGGCCGGGCTGATGGTGATGCCGGGGTTGCAGTGGCTGCCGTTGCGGCCTGAGGCGCCCGAGCCGACCTTGTCCTTCTCGACGAGGACGACCCGGGCGCCCTTGCGGGCGGCGTGGTAGGCGGTGGACAGTCCGGTGAGGCCGCCGCCGATGACCACCACCTCGGCCTCGTCCGGCAGGTCCTTTCCGGACCGGTCGGGCAGGGCGGGAGCGGTGTCGAGCCAGTAGGGGATCTGCTTCATGGCCGTACGTCCTCCGTGTTCTCCGGGCCGAGTGACGCCGGGTCAGCAGCCGAGCAGGGCCGGCAGGCCCGACAGGTCGGGCAGTTCGTCGTACGGCATGTAGTCGCTGCTGCCGAGGCGGCCGCTGCGGTTGATCCACACCCGGCGCTTCAGACCGAGGTCACGGGTCGGGATGTGGTCGTACTCCCAGCCCTGGGCGACATGGATGACCTGCGACGGCTCGACACCTATCGTCTTGAACGCGTGCTCGAACGCCGGCAGGTCCGGCTTGTACGCCCCCGCCTGCTGCGCGGTGATGACGTAGTCCCACTCCACGCCCATCTTCGCGATGTTCCCGGCGATCAGGTCGTCGTCCGTGTTGGAGATGATGGCGATCTCATACTTGCTCTTCAGGGCACGCAGCGCATCCGGGACCTCCGGGTGGGGGCCGAAGGCGGGGACGGCCTCCACGAGCGCGTCGCCGTCCGACGGGCGGTACTCCAGACCGTGCAGACGCATAGCCATCCGCAGGCTGGAGCGCACGACCTCGTGGAAGGGGCGGTACGCCTCCAGGACGGACTGGAAGCGCATGACGCGGAAGTCGTCGAGGAACTCGTCGACATCCAGATTGTCCAGGTCGAGCCGGTCGGCCACGATCTTCAGGGCGGTGGGGCCGATCTGGAAGTCGACCAGGGTGCCGTAGGCGTCGAAGGTGACGATGTCTCGCATGGTGTGCGGCCTCGATTCGGGCGTTGCGAAGAAGCGGGAGGGGAGAGGGGAGAGGGCGTCCCGAGGAGAAGGGGCGTCCCGAGGAGAGGGGGCGGCCGAAGGTGCGCGCCTCGTCGGGGGCCGGCTGGGAGTCGCCGCGTCCCTCGGACGCCACTGCGGCCTGCCCAGCCTTCATGCCACATTGTGGTACGTCATGCTGGAATCTGGCACGAGATTGCCAGTCGCGCGGAGGTGAGTCAAGAGGCTCGGAACGTAAAAGTTTCAGTTTGGAACTGAAAGGAAGGGTGCTACGCTGCCGCACCACAAGCGGGTACGACCCGCGCTCCGCGAGACAGAAGGTGAGAGCTGCCGATGACTTCCGAAGTGAGTCGAGCGCTTGTCAACTACCCCAGCCGGTTCGACCCGGCCGTACTCGGCGAACTGCCTGAGCGGTTGCGGTCCACCATCCAGCGGCGGCAGGACGTGCTGGGTCCCGGCTACACCCTGGTCTACCGGGAGCCGGTCGAGTTCGTCTCCGGTCAAGGCGCTCACCTGTTCGACCGGGACGGCAACGACTACCTCGACGCCTACAACAACGTGCCGTGCGTCGGCCACGCCCACCCGTACGTCGCCGAGGCCGTGTCCCGCCAGATGAGGGCGGTCAACACCAATACTCGCTACGTGCAGGAATCCCTCGTCGACTACGCCGAGCGCCTTGTCGCCACGTTCCCCGAAGAGCTGTCCAGGATCACCTTCGCCTGCAGTGGCTCGGAGGCGAACGACCTGGCGGTGCGCGTGGCCCGCTTCCACACCGGCGGCGAGGGGATCATCGTGACCCGCTGGGCCTACCACGGTCTCACCCGGGAGGTCGCGAGCTTCTCGCCGACGCTGGGCACCGGATCGCCGCTGGGGCCGAACGTCCGGCTCATCGACGCCCCCGATCCACGCCGCGTCCCGGCCGGCTCGACGCTGGCCGCGTACATGCGGGGCCAGGTCCGCGGCGCGATCGACGACCTGGAGCGCCACGGGTACAAGCTCGCGGCGCTCATCACCGACTGCGCGCACTCCAGCGACGGCATCTTCACCGACCCCGTCGGGTACATGCGGGACGTGGCCGAGGAGGTGCACGCCGCGGGCGGCCTCTACATCGCCGACGAGGTGCAGGCGGGCTTCGCCAGACTCGGGGAGATGTGGGGCTTCAGCCGCCACGGGGTGGTGCCGGACATCGTCACGATGGGCAAGCCCATGGGCAACGGCATGCCGATCTCCGGTGTGGTGTTCCGGCCCGAGGTCTGCGACGAGTTCGGCCAGAGCGTCCGCTACTTCAACACCTTCGCGGGCAGCTCGATACCCATCGCCGCCGGAGCCGCGGTACTGGACGTCTTCGAGGCGGAGAAGGTGCAGCAGCGGGTCATCGACAGCGGCCGGGCGCTGCGAGCCGGGCTGGAGGAGATCACCCGCGACTCCCCCTACGTCTCAGAGGTCCGCGGCAGTGGCCTGTTCCTGGGCGTCGAGTTCGTGAAGGACCGGGAGTCGCTGGAACCGGACCGCGCCCGCGCCGAGCACGTCGTCAACGACATGCGCGAGCGCCGCATCCTCATCAGCTCCACCGGGAAGGCGGTCAACGTCCTCAAGATCCGGCCGCCGCTGGCCTTCGACTCGGCCGATGTGACGCGATTCCTCGAGACCTTCGCGGAGATCGCCAAGACCCGCCTGTAGCGGACCGGTAACCGAAGGGACCCGACGATGAGCACCTCACCTTCCGCACGTGTCGTCCAGCAGCTGTTCCAGGAGAGCGGTCTGGCATCGGGCCATGAGCCCGTCGACCCGGCGCTGGTGGACACACTCCTCGCCCAGCACTACCGGCTGAGCGGAGATCTGGAGCGGCTGGCAACCGAGAAGGACGACACCTTCCGGCTCCGGCCGGGGACGGGGACGGGGGCAGGGGCAGGAGCAGGAGCACGGGCAGGAGCAGGAGCACGGGCAGGGGCAGGGACGGAAGCGGGGACCGGGACGGGGGCGGGGGCTGCGGCGGGGACCACTGATCATCTGGTCAAGGTGTCCCCTCCCGACGAGGCGGAAGCCGTCGTGGCCCTGCAGACGGCCGCGATGCGCCACCTCGAAGCCGAAGCACCGCACCTCCCCGTCCAGCGGGTCAGGACGACCGCCGCCGGCGGCGACCACGTACCGATCGAGACCGAGGACGGCAGAGTCAGAGTCCTGCGCGTCTTCGGTTTCGTCGAAGGCACTGTGCTGGCGCGAACGAGCTTCGACACCCGGCAGCTCGCCGAGGCGGGCAGGATGCTCGGGCAGGTGGACCTGGCGCTGCGGACGTTCCGGCACCCCGCGGACGAACGCCGCCTGGTCTGGGACCTCCGCCACTTCCACCACCTGCGGGAACTCGTCGAGTACACCCCCCACGCCACGCACCGTCGACTGGCCCAGGAGGTCTTCGACCTCTTCGACGAGGCCGTCGTACCGAGGCTGGGCGAGCTGGAGACCCAGGTGATCCACGGCGACTACAGCCCCTACAACGTCGTCGTGGATCCCCGGGCGGACGGCTACGTCACGGGGGTGATCGACTTCGGGGACTGCGTGCGCAGCGCCCTGATCTTCGATCCCGCCGTGCCGCTCGCGAATCTTCTGGGCCGCACGCCGTCGGATCCCTGGCGCGAGGCCCGCGCGTTCGTCAGGGGGTACGAGCAGGTACGGCCGATCAAGGACAGCGAGCTGCCCCTCCTGCCGGTCGCCGCCCTGGCGCGCCTCACCTTGCGCGCGCTGATCACCAACTGGCGCGCGGACCGGATTCCGGAGCGCCGCGACTACCTGCTCGACCATGCCAAGGACGACTGGGTCAACGTGGAGCGGGCCATGGCCGTCGCCAGGGACGAGGTCGTCGACGCGATGCTGAACGCCCGCCACGACGACCGCCGAACCGACGAACAAGGTCTTCGCGGCAGCGAACAGGGGCCTCGCGGCGGAGCCCAAGGGCCTCGCGGCGGTGCCCGCGGGCCTCGCTAAGGTCAAGACGTGAGCAGCAGCAACCCCACACCACGCGACTACAACAAGGCGAGCGTTCTCGACGTGGTCCTCTCGCGCGCGCCGTTGACCCGGAACGAACTCATCGAGCTCACGGGACTGAGCAAGGCGACGGTGTCGAGGGCGGTCGAGGAACTGCGCGCCGACGGATTCGTCGTGGACGGGGGAGTGGACGCCGTCGTCGGGCGCGGACGTAAGTCGACGTACCTCGATCTGCCCCCGACGACGGGGCACGTCGCGGGCATCAGCTTCGGCGTCGTGACCACCTGTGTGCTGGTGACCGATCTCCGGGGCCGTGAGATCGGGCAGGTGACCGTTCCGACGGTGGAGCACGATGACGCCGACACGGCCGGCGCGTGGCTGGTCGACCTGATCTCCCAGGCCAGGGCGACCGCACGAGGGCCACTGCGCCAGGTCGTCGCGGCCCTGCCCGCCCGGGTCCGCGGCGGCACCGAGGTCTTCCGGCCCGCCGGCCCGATGAAGACCTTCGCCGGCGCGGGTCTCCACCGAACCGTCGAGGACCTCGTCGGTGCCCCGGTGACCTTCGACAGTGACGCGAACGCGTCCCTGCTGGGGGTGCTCGCGGACGACGCGAGCATCAGGAACGCCGCTCTGTTCAGCGTCAGCAGCGTCCTCAACTTCGCCTCCTGCACGGATCACGAACTGGCTCGTGGCCGCACTCCCGCCTTCGGCGACTTCGGTGTTCTCTCCTCCGGCGTCGACGGCCAGACCCTCGACGGGCTGCTGAGCGCCCGGGGGCTCCTCACGTTCGCTCGCGCACACGGACTGGACCTCACCCATGTCGAGGACTTGTGGCGGACGCCGCAGGACGATCGAGCGCGGACGGAGGTGGTCGACGCGTTCACCACGGCGATCACCACGGGCGTGAAGGTCGTCGCCGTGACACTCGACCCCGAGTCCGTCTACTTCGTCGGACGGCTGCGCCCCCTCGTGGCAGAGGTGCTCCCCGAGGTACGGAAACGACTCGACCGCACCTTGCCGACCGTCCCCCGGATCGCGACCGCCCCCCAGGTACTGGGACTGTCGACAGCGCGCGGCGCGGCGACCGCGGCCCTGACCATGACGCACAACCACCTGCGGGACGTGCTGCTCAGGGCCCGCAGCCAGGACCGGCAACGGCAACAGGAGCAGTCCGCGCCGGCGTTCTGAGCGGACGTCGTACGGCCGGGGGAGGGGCGCTCGCGCCTAGGCCCTGTCGTCAAATTCCCACCTACCTCGCGACGCCATGCACGCGCTCTCGACGCACCGGGCCCTGACCCGAGTACGTCCAGTACACGGGTCAGGGCCCGGCACGCCGAGAGCACGCACCTGACGCCGCGGGGCCGCCCTTCGGGCGACGGCGGGA
>NZ_JBVIBK010000013.1:0-251795 GCF_055573455.1 Streptomyces sp. NPDC030183 | reverse complement strand
TGCATCTGGTGTGCACCCCGGCCGGCCTGCCCGTCACCTGGGCCCTGGCCGACCCCAAGGTCGACGAACGGCAGGTCCTGGCCGCGCTGATCGACGACGAACCGCATCTGGCAGCTGCCCGGCCCGGGCTGCTGATCCTGGCGGACAAGGGCTACATCGCCGCCGAACTCGACCGCTTCCTCGCCGCCCGCGGCATCAGCCTGCTACGGCCGTCCTACCGCAACCGCGGCACCCCACAGCCCGCAGAAGCCCTGCTCAAGACGGTCCGCCAGCTGATCGAGTCGGTCAACGACACCCTCAAAGGCCAGCTCGACCTCGAACAGCACGGCGGCCGCACCATCGACGGCGTCGGCGTCCGGGTGGCCCAGCGGATCCTGGCGATGACCTGCGCAATCTGGCACAACCGCGCCACCGGCGCACCCATCACCAGGTCACTGATCGCCTACGACCACTGAGCCACATCGGAACTAATCGTCTAGTGGTCGTCCCAGTGGCCGTCGTGCGCCGCGTGGCGGTGGCCGTCGTGCATGTAGTCCACGTGGTCCCCGTGCGCGACCGTCGGGTGCCCGCATCCGTCGCCGTGCTCGTGGGTGTGCCCGTCGTGCTCCGTGTGGCCGCCCGGCTCGCACTCGTCCCAGTGCCCCTCGTGCTCGCGGTGCAGATGCCCGTCGTGCGCGTAGTCGGTGTGGTCGCCGTGCGGTACCGCCGTGTGGCCGCAGGCGGGGCCGTGCTCGTGGTCGTGGACGGGGTGTTCCTGGTGGAGGGTGGTCATGGTGTGGCTCACCTTCAGTGGTGCGGGGGTGACATCCCACGGTAGGCACACGAGTCCCAATTCTTCCTTTGCGAAACCTCATGCGCGCCCCAAGCCTCGGCCACGGTTCACCCACCCGCGTGGCGGGGCCACCGGTCGGAGCACCGGCCATGGCGCAGGCCAGAGCACCGGTCAAAGCACCGGTCACAGCACCAGGGCCGCGCCGCACACCGCCAGCGCGACCGTGCACAGCACGGCCGTGACGGCCACCCGGGGCGCGAGCGCCACGGGCCGGGCGGCCGCCAGAGCGCCGATACGGCGGTGGGCGAGCCCCAGGAGCCCCAGCCACAGCGCCGCGCACAGGGCGGCCGCCACGACCCCGGGCGCCGAGGCGCCGCCGTGCAGGGCGGACTTCACCGCGAGCACGGCGATCACGGCACCCGTCAGGGTCGTCCGGCGCCACGCCAGGCGCGTGCGCTCCGGCTGGAGCCCCGGATCGCGCTCGGCGGCCGACCGGACAGGGGTCACCCCTCCCACCCGAGGAGCACGACGACCACCATGGCGATCGCGACGACGGCGACCACCACGCCCAGCACGGCCGGGAAGCGGGACACCGGCAGGTCCTCGCCCCGCCGCATCGCCCGCTCGCACCGCACCCAGTGGTTCACCGCCCGGAAAGCGCACAGCACCCCGGCGCCGAGGAGCGCCAGCGCGAGCCCCACGCGCCAGCCCCAGCGCAGGTCCGGCAGGAACTGGTCCACGGCGAAGCCGCCGCCGATGAGGGCGAGCGCGGTGCGCAGCCACGCCAGGAACGTCCGCTCGTTCGCCAGCGAGAACCGGTAGTCCGGCGTGCCGCCCTCCTCGCGGACCTCCTCCGGCGCGAACCAGAGCCGGACGTTCCGCACGAATTCGATCACTCGAAGGACCCTACCCGTCGGCCCCGCCGGCCCCGGTCCCCGCCCCCGCGCCCCCGGACTCCCGCAGCCGCTCCCACGCGGCCAGCCCGTCCGGTACCCACTCCCATTCGGCCAGCCGCCGCTCGACCTCGGCCTCCGTCAGGAAGCCGTACCAGTCGACCTCCTCGACCTGCGGGTTCACCGGCAGCGCACACCGCACCTCGTACACGGCCGACCACCAGGTCCCGCCGTCCCCGTCGTCGTAGAGGAACTTGAACAGCGGCACCGGCCGGGGCAGCCCGGAGACCCCCAGTTCCTCCTCGGCCTCGCGCAGCGCCGCCTCGTCGTAGGACTCGCCCGCGCCGACCACCCCGCCCACGAACATGTCGTACAGGGAGGGGAAGACCAGCTTCGTGGCCGTCCGGCGATGGACGAAGATCCGCCCCTCGGCGTCCCGGGCCCGCACGAACACCGCCCGGTGCCGCATCCCGCGCGCGTACACCTCCCCGCGCGGGGCCTGTCCGATGACCTGGTCGTTCTCGTCCACGATGTCGAGGATCTCGTCGGCGGCACTCATGCCCTCATCCAACCAGGACGATGAAGGAGTACTCACCCGCCGAGGCGCGCGTTCCCGGCGCGGTCAGCCCCGCTGGAGCTCCCGCACCCGCGCGCTCCCGGAGTGGTTGCACGGCATCGCCGGATGCATCCCCAGCAGCACCACCCCGGCGACGATGCCGACGAGCCCGGCCGCCTCCCAGGCGAGCGCCCCCGCGTCGGTGCGGAGCCGGTCCCCGAGGAAGCCCACCCCGCAGGCGATGCCCGCGAGGGGCTGCGCGGCGGTGAGCGCGGGCAGCGACATCCGCAGCGGCGCCGCCTCGAAGGCGCTCTGCACCAGCAGCAGCCCGGTCACCCCGAGCAGCAGCACCCCGTACGGCTCCCAGGTGGTGAGCAGCCCGCCCCAGCCGTCCGCGCCGAACACCTGCCCGCTGACCCGGGTGAGCGCGTCCTGGACGCCGTACAGCAGCCCCGCGGCCACCGCGAGCAGCACCGGCGTGGCGGCGAGCCGGGGCCGCTTCGCGTACGCCGTCAGCAGCAGCGCCGCCCCCACCATCACGCCGATGATCAGCCACTGCCGGAAGGCCCCGCCGGGAGCGGCGCCGCCCTGCGGCTGACCGGCCACGATGAACGCCGTCACCCCGCCCGCGAGCAGCGCGAGCCCCGCCCAGCCCTGGCGGCCCAGCGGCTGCCGGGTCCGGCGGCGGGAGAGGGCGAGGGCGAAGAGCAGATTCGTCGCGAGGAGGGGTTCCACCAGCGTGACCTCGCCCTGGCCGAGCGCGATCGCGCCCAGCGCCATCCCGCAGACCATCAGCCCGATCCCGCCGAGCCAGCGCGGCACGCGGATCAGGTCCAGGAGCAACCGGGGGGAGAGGAAGTCGCCGATCGGCGCGTGCGCGGCGGCCTGCTGCTGGAGCACGAAGCCGAAGCCCAGACAGCAGGCGGCGCACACGGAGAGGAGGAGAACGAGAACCGACACGCGGAGTACCTATGGTCGTCGGACGGGCCGCTGCGGCCGTCCCACCGGATGTGCCGCTCGGTTTTCCCACGAGAGGGCGATTTGTGCCTCGACGGGTGGCCCGATACGTATTGGTACGACTCTAACCGCCACCCCGTCGGCTGTCCGTAAGCAGAGACACATACGGACAGTTGACTAAGTCATGTGTTCTACCGAAGGATCTGATCCAACGCTGCTGACCGGCCAGTAACAAAGCGCCGGGCGGAGCCTGGCCAGCCACGCCCGCCCCCGCTTGACCGCGCCCGTTCCCGAGAGGACGTCCTCCATGTCGTACGACGCAGATGTGATCGTGATCGGGGCGGGCCTCGCCGGGCTCGCGGCGACCGCGGAGCTCGTCGACGCGGGTCGCAAGGTGATCCTCCTCGACCAGGAACCGGAGCAGTCCATCGGCGGACAGGCCCACTGGTCCTTCGGCGGTCTGTTCTTCGTCGACTCGCCCGAGCAGCGCCGACTGCGGATCAAGGACAGCCACGCCCTCGCCCTCCAGGACTGGATGGGCACGGCCGCCTTCGACCGCGAGGAGGACCAATGGCCGCGCAGGTGGGCTGAGGCGTACGTCGACTTCGCCGCCGGTGAGAAGCGCTCCTGGCTGCACCGGCAGGGCGTCCGCTTCTTCCCCGTGGTCGGCTGGGCCGAGCGCGGCGGCTACGACGCCAACGGGCACGGCAACTCCGTGCCCCGCTTCCACATCACCTGGGGAACCGGCCCCGGCCTCGTGGAGCCCTTCGAGCGGCGGGTCCGGGAGGGCGTCGCCCGGGGCCTGGTCCAGCTCAAGTTCCGGCACCGGGTCACCGGGCTCGCGCGCAGCGCGGGCGCCGTGGACACCGTCACCGGCGAGATCCTCGAACCGTCCACGATCGAGCGCGGGCAGCCCAGCACCCGCACCGTCACCGGCTCCTTCGAGTTCAAGGCCCAGGCGGTGATCGTCACCTCCGGCGGCATCGGCGGCAACCACGACCTCGTCCGGGCCAACTGGCCGAAGCGCCTCGGCAGCCCCCCGGAGAAGATGATCTCCGGGGTGCCCGCGCACGTCGACGGCAGGATGCTGGGCATCGCCGAGGAGGCGGGCGCCCGCCTGATCAACCGTGACCGCATGTGGCACTACACCGAGGGCATCCAGAACTGGAACCCCATCTGGGACAACCACGGCATCCGCGTCCTGCCCGGCCCGTCGTCGCTGTGGCTGGACGCGCGCGGCAAGCGCCTGCCCGTGCCGCTGTTCCCCGGCTTCGACACCCTCGGCACGCTCGAGCACATCATGAGGACCGGCTACGACTACACGTGGTTCGTGCTCGACCAGAAGATCATCGGCAAGGAGTTCGCGCTCTCCGGCTCCGAGCAGAACCCCGACCTCACCGGCAAGTCGATCAAGGACGTCTTCGTCCGGGCCCGCGCGGACGTGCCCGCCCCGGTCAAGGCGTTCATGGACAACGGCGTCGACTTCGTGGTGGAGAAGGACCTCGGCTCCCTGGTCCGCGGCATGAACGCGCTCACCAAGGACCCCCTCATCGACGAGGCGGAGCTGCGCCGCGAGATCGTGGCCCGCGACCGCGAGATCGCCAACCCGTTCACCAAGGACCTCCAGGTCATGGCGATCCGCGGGGCCCGCAACTACCTGGGCGACAAGCTGATCCGCACCGCGGCCCCGCACCGCATCCTCGACCCCAAGGCGGGCCCCCTGATCGCCGTCCGCCTCAACATCCTCACCCGCAAGACCCTCGGCGGCCTGGAGACGGACCTGTCGTCCCGCGTCCTCACCGAGGGCGGCGCCCCCTTGGAGGGCGTGTACGCGGCCGGCGAGGCCGCCGGCTTCGGCGGCGGCGGTGTCCACGGCTACCGCTCCCTGGAGGGCACGTTCCTCGGCGGCTGCCTGTTCTCGGGCCGCACCGCGGGCCGCGCGGCGGCGAACGCGACGGCCTGAGCCCCCGGCGGAAGTGACGGCCCGAGCCCCCGGCGGAAGTGACGGATTTCTGACGGACCCGAGCCGTCCCTGGCATCTCGGGGGCGGCGGATGGTCGAATCGGTGTGTGAACCCTGAACATCCCGAGGCGCGGGAAGCGCCGACGGAGCACCCCGAAGAACGCGAGAGCCACGGAGGCCGAACCCCGCAGACCGGCCCGGCCGCCGAGCGCGGCCGGGCCCCCGAGGGCGGCCGGGACCCCGAGCGCGGCCCGACCGTCGAGCACGGCCAGGGCCCCGAGCACGGCCCGGACGCGGAGCGGGGCAAGCCCATCGGCCGCCGGATCCTCCTCGGCACCCTGGGCCTCGGCGCCCTGGGCGTGGTCTCCGCGCCCGTCCTCCAGCGCGGCCTGGAGGCGTTCCTCGGCGAGGCGGCCCAGAAGGACCCCACAGGCCTGACCGGTCTGCTCCCCAACGGCGGAGGCTTCCGCTACTACTCGGTGACGGCGTCCGTCCCGCGCAGAACCGCCAAGGACTACCGCCTGACCGTCGACGGCCTGGTCGACCGGCCCGCCTCCTACACCCTCGACGACCTGCGGGCCCTGCCCCGGACCCGGATGGTGAAGGACGTCCAGTGCGTGACCGGCTGGCGGGTCCCGGACACCCCGTTCGAGGGCGTACGGCTCTCCGAGCTGCTCGACGCGGCCGGGGTGCGCTCCTCGGCCGGCGCGGTCCGGTTCACCTGCTTCGACGGGGCGTACAGCGAGAGCCTCACCCTGGAGCAGGCCCGCCGGGCGGACGTCCTGGTGGCGCTGCGCATGCAGGACAAGGACATCAGCCACAACCACGGCGGCCCCGTACGCCTCTACGTCGCCCCGATGTACTTCTACAAGTCGGCCAAGTGGCTCTCCGGCATCGAGGTCACGGAGGACGTCGAGCCCGGTTACTGGGAGAAGCGCGGCTACGACATCGACGCCTGGGTGGGCCGGTCGAACGGACGGGACGATGCACCGACGACTTGAGAATCCGCCCGCCGGGGCCGGGGCCGGGGCCGGGGCCGAAGCAGAAGCCGGGGCGGGGGCCGGGGCGCCCGTCCGCGTCCGCCGCTTCACGCCCGCCGAACGCTGGATCCACCGCACCACGGCCGCCCTGATGGGGGTCTGCGTGGCGACGGCGGCCTGCCTCTACCTCCCCGCCCTGGCCGAACTGGTGGGCCGGCGGGCCCTCGTGGTCACCGTGCACCAGTGGTCGGGTCTGCTGCTGCCCCTGCCGGTCCTCGCGGGCCTGGCCTCCCGCGCGTTCCGCGCCGACGTGGGCCGGCTGAACCGCTGGGGGCCGCACGACAGGGTCTGGCTGCGCGCCGCCCGCCGCCGTATGCCCGGGCCGCGGCCCGCCGCCAAGTTCAACGCCGGCCAGAAGGTCTACGCCGCCTGGATCGCCGGTGCCACGCTCGTCATGCTCGCCACCGGTCTGATCATGTGGTTCACCCATCTCACCCCCTTGGCCTGGCGCACCGGCGCGACCTTCGTCCACGACTGGCTGGCCCTCACGATCGGCATCGTCCTGGCCGGCCACATCGGCATGGCTCTGGGCGACCCGGAGGCCCGCCGAGGTCTGCGTACGGGCCTGGTCACAAAGGAGTGGGCGGACCGGGAACACCCGCTGTGGCGGCCCTAGCGAGCCGACCCCGCCGGCCGGGGTCCGGCCTGCGCGAGGGGCGCCCGGTGTGCGCCAAGGACGCCCGGCCCGCGCGATGGGCCACCGGCCCGCAGCCGGAGGCCCATCGCGATGGAGCCGCGCAAGGCCCTGTCGTCAAATTCCCACCTACCCCGCGACGCCATGCACGCGCTCTCGACGCACCGGGCCCCCACCCGAGTACGTCCAGGGCCTAGATCACCAGCGACAGCAGCAGCACGAGGGCCCCCGCCACCACCGAGATGATCGTCTCCATGACCGACCAGCTCTTGATGGTCTGGCCGACGGTCATCCCGAAGTACTCCTTGACCATCCAGAAGCCGGCGTCGTTGACATGGCTGAAGAACAGGGAACCGGCGCCGATGGCGAGGACGAGCAACGCGGTGTGGGTCGTCGACATGTCGGCGGCCAGCGGCGCCACGAGCCCGGCGGCGGAGATGGTCGCGACGGTCGCCGAGCCCGTCGCGAGCCGGATGCACACCGCGATGAGCCAGGCCAGGACGAGCGCGGGGATGGACCAGTCCTTGGAGATCTCCAGGACCATCTGCCCGACCCCCGAGTCGATCAGCGTCTGCTTGAAGCCGCCGCCGGCCCCGACGATCAGCAGGATGCCCGCGATCGGGGCGAGGGAGGTCTCCACGGTCGACGACAGCCGGTCCTTCGTGAAGCCGGCCGCCCGCCCCAGCGTGAACATGCCCACGATCACCGACACGAGCAGCGCGATCAGCGGCGAGCCGACGACGTCGAAGACCCGCTGCACCATCCGCTCGGGGTCGTCGACCACGATGTCCACCAGCGCCTTCGCGAGCATGAGCACGACCGGCAGCAGCATCGTCGCCACCGTCGCCCCGAACCCGGGCCGCTTCTCCAGCTCCTCCGACGCCCGCGCGGGGATCATGCGCTCGGGCACCGGGACGTCCACCCACCGTGCCGCGTACTTCGAGAACAGCGGCCCGGCGACGATCACCGTCGGCACGGCGACGAGCAGACCCAGCGCCAGGGTCACCCCCAGGTCGGCCTTCACCGCGTCGATCGCCACCAGCGGCCCCGGGTGCGGCGGGATCAGCCCGTGCATGACGGATAGACCCGCGAGGGCGGGAACACCGATCCGCATCAGCGAGTAGCCGCCCCGCTTGGCGACCATGAGCACCACCGGGATGAGCAGCACGATCCCGACCTCGAAGAACAGTGGCAGCCCGATCACCGAGGCGATCAGCACCATCGCCCACGGCATGCCCCGCCCGCCGGCCTTCGCGAGGATCGTGTCGACGATCTGGTCGGCGCCCCCGGAGTCGGCGAGAAGCTTGCCGAGGATCGCGCCCAGCGCGATGAGCACACCCACCCCGGCCACAGTCGTCCCGAGCCCGGTGGTGAAGCTGACGATCGCCTTGTCCAGCGGCGCCCCGGCGAAGGCGCCGAGCGCCAGCGAACCGATGGTCAGGGCCAGGAAGGCGTGCACCTTGAACCGGGTGATGAGCAGGACGATGACGGCGATGCCCGCCAGGACGGCTATGCCCAACTGCGCGTGACCCGCCGAGGTGATCGGCTCGACGGGGTCCGCTGCCAGCATCTCGACGCTGAGTCTGGTCACGCTGAAATCCTTGGATGGGGGGAGGGGAGGGCAGGGGAGGAGAAACAGGAGAAGCAGGAGAAGCAGGAGAACTACGACGCCGGGGCGAGCCCTCGCAACGCGGCGACCGCCCGCGCGGCGATCTCCTCGGGGCTGCCCGAGACGTCGACCTCGACACCCGCCTCGTCCGCCCCGAGCGGTTGCAGCGTGGCGAACTGCGAGTCGAGCAGCGCGGTCGGCATGAAATGCCCCCGCCGGTGCGCCATGCGCTCCTCGATCAGCGCCCGCTCGCCGGCGAGATGCACGAAGACGAGACCGGGCGCACGGGACCGCAGCCGGTCCCGGTAGGCGCGCTTCAGCGCCGAGCAGCTGACCACCCCGCCGAGCCCGGCCCGGCCGCGCGCCCAGGCGCCGATGGCGTCCAGCCACGGCCACCGGTCCGCGTCGTCCAGCGGTGTCCCGGCCGACATCTTCGCGATGTTGGCCTCGGGGTGGAAGTCGTCGCCCTCGGCGTACGGAACGCCGAGCCGGGTCGCGAGCAGGGAACCGATCGTTGTCTTACCGGTCCCCGCCACGCCCATCACCACGACGACGGGAGGGGTACGCATCGCTACCTCGCTGTCCTCGTCGACACCTGGGACGTCACCCGACGTCGACGACACTGAAGCCCATTAGGTACGACTAATTCAAGCCCTCGTGCCCAATAAATCTGACTTTTTCCGCGCCCCCCTAGCCTCGTACCCTGATCCCCATGACCACACCGGGCCGGGGGCTGCACGGCAGAGTTCTGGACACGCTCGGCCCGGCGATCACGGCGGGCGAGTACCCGCCGGGCAGCGTCCTGCGCACGGACGAACTCGCCCACCGCTTCGAGGTGTCGCGCTCCGTGATGCGTGAGGCGGTGCGGGTGCTGGAGTCCATGCACCTGGTGGAGTCCCGCCGCCGCGTGGGCGTGATCGTGCGCCCGGCCGCCGCGTGGAACGTCTACGACCCGCAGGTCATCCGCTGGCGTCTCGCGGGCGCCGACCGCCCCCGCCAGCTGCGCTCCCTGACCGTCCTGCGGTCGGCGGTCGAACCGGTGGCGGCGGCCCTGGCCGCGACCCACGCCACCGCCGAGCAGTGCGCCGCGATCACCGAGTGCGCGATCGGCATGGTCGCCCACTCACGCGGCCACGAACTGGAGGGCTACCTCCACCACGACGTCGCCTTCCACCGGCTGATCCTCACCGCCTCCGGCAACGAGATGTTCGCCCGCCTCGGCGACGTCGTCGAGGAGGTCCTCGCGGGCCGCACCCACCACGAGGTCATGTTCGACGACCCGGACCCCGCCGCCGTCACCCTCCACGTCCAGGTCGCCGAGGCCATCCGCGAGGGCGACGCCCCCCGAGCCGAACACCTCACCCGCGAGATCACCGAGGGCGCCCTGAAGGAACTCGACATCCTGGCCCCCGACGGCCGCCCCGCGACCACCGGTTGACCGACGCGGGCCCCAGGCCTCCTGACGGCTCAGGTCAGTCCAGGAACTCCCCGTCCACGTAGACCCACGCCCCGTCCACCCGCTCGAACCGGCTGCGTTCGTGGAGGGTGCCGCCGTGGAACGAGGCGCGGAAGGTGACCGTGCCGGTGGTGTGGAAGGCCGAACCCTCGCTCGTGCCGAGGATCTCCAGGCCGGTCCAGCGCATGTCCGGGTCGAAGTCGACCTGTGCCGGGCGCGTGCGCGGATGCCAGGTCCGCAGGAGGTACGCCTCGTCCTGGACGACGAAGGCGCTGTACCGGGACCGCATCAGGGCCTCGGCGGTCGGCGCCCCGGCCGGGCCGGCGTGGAAACGACCGCAGCAGTCCGCGTACGTGCCCGGAAGACCGCACGGGCACGGGCCGGCCGCCCTGGACGGCACGCCGCCGGGCGCCGACGACCTGGCGGCGGACCTGGACGAGGGCTTCGAACGGGCCTTGGGGCTGCGACGCGACGACATGACCGCCATTCTGCCCGCCCCCGGCACCCGCCCTTACGTGGAGCCCCCTACGCGGAACCCGCGTTCGTCGGCGGATACGGCGGTCGCGCCGGCACCGTGCCACCCCCCGGCGACGCCTGCGGCAGCGGCGGCAGCGCCGGGTCGTACAGCCACGCCGCGAACAGGTCGTCCAGCGGCCCGTCCGCGTACCGCCCGGCGTGCGCGGTGAACGACGCCGTCGTCACGGCACCCCCGCGGTGCACCGTCGCCCAGCCGCGCAGCATCCGGAAGAACGCCGCGTCACCGAGCGCGCAGCGCACCGCGTGCACGGTCAGCCCCCCGCGCTCGTAGAGCCGGTCGTCGAACATCAGCTTGCGGCCCGGATCCGCCAGCTTCAGATCCTGCGGGAGCGCCGCCAGCTTCCGGTGCGCGGCAGCCGCGAGCTGCCCCGCCGTCCGCCCGCCGGAGCGCTCCGACCACAGCCACTCCGCGTACTTGGCGAACCCCTCGTTCAGCCAGATGTGCCGCCAGTCCGCGATGGACACACTGTTGCCGAACCACTGGTGGGCCAGCTCGTGCGCGACCAACCGCTCCCAACCCCGCGCCCCGTCCACATGGTTGGCGCCGAACAGCGACAACCCCTGCGCCTCGACCGGGACATCGAGCTCCTCCTCGGTCACCACCACCGCGTACTCACCGAACGGATACGGCCCGAAGAGATCCTCGAACAGCTCCATCATGGCGGGCTGCCGCGCGAAGTCCCGCGAGAACTCGGTGAGCATGTGCGCCGGGATGTGTCCGTGCTGCGGCACCCCGCCCGGGCCCGGATCGCCCAGCAGCACCGTCTGGTACTTCCCGATCGACAGGCCGACGAGATAGCTCGACGTCGGCGCCGACTGCTCGTACACCCACGTCGTCGTGGACGCCTTCGCCGTCCGCGTCAGCAGCCGCCCGCCCGCGACCACCTGGTACGCCGACGGCGTGGTGATGGAGATCTGGTACGACGCCTTGTCCGCCGGCCGGTCGTTGCACGGGTACCACGACGGCGCCCCCACCGGCTGGCTCGCCACCAGCGCCCCGTCCGCCAGCTCCTCCCAACCGAGCCCGCCCCACGGGCTGTTGACCGGCTTCGGGTTGCCCGACCACTGCACCTCGACCGTGAACGCGGCCCCGGCCCGGATCGGCTTCGCGGGCCGGACGCGCAGCCTGCCGCCCCGGTGCGTGTAGTGCGGCGCCCGACCGTCGACCCGGACCCGGCCGATCTTGAAGTCGGCGAGGTTCAGCTGGAACTCGGTGAGCGCCGCACGGCCCGCTATGGCGTTCAGCCGCGCGGTGCCGGACAGCCGGTTGGGCCCGGGACGGTAGTCCACACCCAGCTCGTACCGGTGCACCCGGTAACGGGCGTCACCGTTCGCCGGGAAGTACGGGTCCGGACCCATCGCCTGCTGAACCGCCACTGCCGCTTCTGCTCCCCGCTCCGCTGTCGTACGACGTCCATCGTCCCCCGGCGTCGCGGACACGGCACTCAGGGCCGCCACACCTCGATCGGGTTGCCCAGCCACCGGGTGTCGTCCGGTACGGACTCCGCGGCCATGACCAGCGACGCCGGCCCCAGGGTGGTGCGAGCCCCGACCACACTGCCGGGCAGGACGATCCCGCCCGGGCCCAGGGTGGCGCCCTCACGGAGTTCCACAGTATCCGTCCGCAAGATCCGGTCGTGGAAGAGGTGCGTCTGCAGCACGCACCCCCGGTTCACCGTGGCGCCGTCCCCGAGCGTCACAAGATCGGTCTCGGGCAGCCAGTAGCTCTCCACCCACACCCCCTTGCCGATCCGCGCCCCGAGCCCGCGCAGCCACCCGTTCATCAGCGGCGTACCGGGCACCGACCCGGCCAGCCACGGCACGGCCACCACCTCCACGAAGGTGTCCGCCAGCTCGTTGCGCCACACGAACCCGCTCCACAGCGGATGCTCACCACTGCGGTGCCGCCCCACCAGCAGCCACTTCGCGACGACCGACAGGACACCCCCCAGTACGCCCACGCCCAGCAGCACCAGCCCGCCGAGCAGCCACGCCCAGCCGCCCAACGCACTCAGCACGGCCACGGTCAGCAGCGCCAGCCCCGCCGAGCAGAACACCGGCACGATCCGGCACAACTCCACCAGAGCCCGCGCCCACAGCAGCCGCGCCGACGGCTCGTAGGTCCGGCTCTGGTCCCCGCCGGCCGCCGCCCTCGGCAGCTTCATCGGCGGCAGCCCCAGGTACGAGCTGCCCTTCTTGGCCTTCTTCGGCGTCGCCGACAGCACCCCGACCAGCCCGCCGTCCGGCACCGAACGCCCCGGCGCGGTCATCCCGGAGTTCCCGAGGAACGCCCGCCGCCCGATCTCCGCCCGCCCGATCCGCATCCAGCCGCCCCCCAGCTCGTACGGCGCGGTCAGCGTGTCGTCCGCCAGGAACGCCCCGTCCCCGACCGTCGTCAGACTCGGCAGCGCGAGCACCGTGGACACCTCGGCGCCCTTCCCGATCCGCATCCCGAGCAGCCGCAGCCACACCGGCGTCACCAGCCCGGCGTACAGCGGGAACAGCGTCTCCCGCGACCGGTCCATCAGCTGCGTCACCGTCCACGCCTGCCAGCCCACCCGGCTGTGCGTGGGATGCGTGCCCTCCCGCAACCCCAGGCTCAGCAGCCGTACGGCCACGAGCAGCAGCAGCGCGTACGCCGCCCCGAACGCGAGCGTCGCGGGCACCAGGCCCACCGCCGCGCCCCGCACCGCCGCCCCGAGGTCGGCGCCCGGCGCCACGAACAGCGCCAGCACGGCCAGCGCGGCCACCCCGGCCAGCACCGGCAGCGCGGTCAGCGCGACACCGGCCGCCCCGTACGCGGCCCGCCAGAAAAGGCCCCGCCGCGGCCGCTCCTTGGGCCAGTTCCGCTTCGCCTTGCCCAGCTTGACCGCCGGGGCCCCGGCCCAGCGCTGCCCCGTGGGGATCTGCCCCGCCACGGCCGACCCCGGCGCCACCTCGGCCCGCTTGCCGACCCGCGCCCCCGGCAGCAGCATGCTCCGCGTCCCCACCACCGCGCCGGCGCCCACCTTCACCGCGCCGATGTCCAGCCGGTCGCCATCCAGCCAGTACCCGGACAGGTCCACCTCCGACTCCACGGCCGCGCCCCGACCGAGCTTCAGCAGCCCGGTCACCGGCGGCAGGGCGTGCAGGTCCACATCGGCGCCCACCTTGGCGCCCAGCGCCCGCGCGTACCGCTCCAGCCACACCCCGGTCAGCGAGGTCGCCCCGCTGAACTCGGCCAGCCGCTCCGCGGCCCACAGCCGCAGATGCACGCTCCCGCCGCGCGCGTACCGCCCCGGCCGGACCCCGCGCAGCAGCAGCCGCGCCCCGCCCGCCGCCACCGCGAGCCGCCCCGGCGGCGTGAAGAACACCAGCGCCCCCGCCGCGACGGCCCACCAGGGCGCCGTCGGCAGCCAGGCGTACGATCCGAGCAGATTGCCCAGCGCCGCCAGCGGCACCACCCACCGCAGCCCCAGCAGCGTGAACAACGGCACGAGCAGCAGCAGTTGCACGACCCGCGCCCGCACCGGCACGGGCACCACGGCCCGCCCGGCACCGTCCTCCTGCGCCGCCTCCTCCAGGTACCGGGCCAGCTTCCGCAGCACCGGCCGCTGGTAGACGTCCAGCACGGCCACGCTCGGATAGCGGCTCCGCAGCCGCGTCGTCAGCTGCGCGGCCGCCAGACTGCCGCCGCCGATCGCGAAGAAGTCGTCGTCGGCGCCGCCCACCGGCACCCCCAGCACCTCGGCCCACTGCTCGGCGAGCCACGCCTCGGTGCCGTACAACCGCTCGGCCGGCCCGCCGGTCTCCAGCTCCGGCAGCGGCCACGGCAGCGCGTCCCGGTCGACCTTCCCCGACGTCCGCGTGGGCAATTCCTCGACCGGCGTCAGCAGCGGCACCAGCGCCGCCGGCAGCTCCGCCCGCAGCCGCTCCACCGCCGCCGCCTGGTCCCACCCGTCCTGGGTGACCACATAGCCGACCAACAGCTGGTTCCCGCCCCGCGCGGTCCGTACGGCGGCCGCGGCACCCGCGACACCGGGCAGGCCCTGCAGCGCGGCGTCGACCTCGCCCAGCTCGATCCGCCGCCCGCCGAGCTTGATCTGCTCGTCCGCCCGCCCGAGGAAGACCAGCCCCTCCGGCTCGGCCCGCACCAGGTCCCCGCTGCGGTAGGCCCGCTCCCAGCCCAGCGACGGAAGCGGCGCGTACTTCTCCGCGTCCTTCTCGGCGTCCAGATACCGCGCCAGGCCCACCCCGCCGATCACCAGCTGACCGCTGCCGCCCATCGGCACCGGCTCCCCGGCCTCGTCGACGACGGCCAGCTCCCAGCCGTTCAGCGGCAACCCGATCCGGATCGGCTCCGCACCGCTCATCAGGGAGGCACACGCGACGACGGTCGCCTCGGTCGGCCCGTACGTGTTCCAGACCTCGCGCCCCTCCGTCACCAGCCGCTGCGCCAGCTCGGGCGGGCACGCCTCACCGCCGAAGATGAGCAGCCGGACGTCGTTGAGCGTCTCCGGTTCCCACAGCGCCGCCAGCGTCGGCACCGTCGACACCACGGTGATCTCCTGCTCGACCAGCCACGGCCCCAGATCGGCGCCGCTCCTGACCCGCTCGCGTGGCACCGGCACCAGACAGGCCCCGTACCGCCAGGCCAGCCACATCTCCTCGCACGAGGCGTCGAAGGCCACGGAGAGCCCGGCCATCACCCGGTCCCCGGGCCCGATCGGCTCCTCGGCCAGGAACAGCTCCGCCTCGGCGTCCACGAACGCGGCGGCGCTGCGATGACTCACCGCGACACCCTTGGGCTTCCCCGTGGAACCGGAGGTGAAGATGATCCACGCGTCGTTCTCGACCCCGGGCCGCGCGGCGGGGGAGTCGGTCACGTCGTGGACGGTCAGCTCGTGCCCGGCCCCGACGACGGCCCGCACCCCGGCCTCGCCGAACACCAGCTCGGCCCGCTCGTCCGGGTCCTCGGCGTCCACCGGGACGTACGCGGCACCGGCGGCCAGCACCGCGAGGATCGCCACGTACAGGTCGTTGGTGCCCGACGGCACCCGCACCCCGACCCGGTCCCCGAGCCCGACGCCCACCGCGCCCAGCCTCCGCCGCAGCCGCTCCACCTCGGTGGCCAGCGCCCGGTAGGTGAGCCGCCGTGTGCCGTCGTCCAGCGCGGGCTCCTCCGGAAAGGACCGCACGGACGCCTCGAAGACGTCGACGAGGGTGCGCGGAGAGGCGGCGGGCCCCGCGGAGAAGCGGGCCGGTTTGTCGAGTCCCTCCGGCAGCTCCCCCTCCCACAGGGTCAGCTCGGGACTCTCGTACACGGCGGCCATCGATCCTCGCCTCTCGCACCCGGACGATCCGGGGGGCGCCGGCGGGCCCGCAGGTCTGCCTGGGGATGTTTCCGTCCCGGCGCCGAACAAGCCCCATACTGTAGTGCTCACGTGACTACGGCCTGTCGTGTCGGCCAAGAGGACGCATCCGCAGAGCAACCGGGGAGCACCGGACCATCCACCGTGAGCTGGGGTTCTTCCGGCCGGGCGAGACGTCTCCCACATTTCGCCGCACCCTGCGTACCCATACGAGCGAAGGCCGCGACCTGATGGTCGCGGCCTTCGCCACTGTGTGTCCGAGGGGGGACTTGAACCCCCACGCCCGATAAAGGGCACTAGCACCTCAAGCTAGCGCGTCTGCCATTCCGCCACCCGGACAAGGTGTCTGTCGTGCGGGGTGTCCCCGCGGCGACAGAGGAAACATTACCAGGCTTTCGGAGGC
This sequence comes from Streptomyces sp. NPDC030183, assembly GCF_055573455.1. NCBI lineage: Bacteria > Bacillati > Actinomycetota > Actinomycetes > Kitasatosporales > Streptomycetaceae > Streptomyces > Streptomyces sp. NPDC030183. The sequence continues at coordinate 235,625 of NZ_JBVIBK010000013.1, read as the reverse complement.
CCTCGATCACACCCCGTTCCCCGGCGGCCGGGCGTGAACGGCGCGTGACGGGCCGGTCCCGGTCTTGGGCGGGACCGGGGGCAGGAGGAGGATGAGGGGGACCCACCAGCAGCGACAGCGGGAGGAAGCAGCGTGAGCGAGACGGACACGGCCAGGCGCGTGACCGGCGAGGACGAGGTCGTGGACCTCTGCCGCGAGCTGATCCAGATCGACACCAGCAACTTCGGCGACCACTCGGGCCCGGGCGAACGCAAGGCCGCCGAGTACGTCGCGGAGAAGCTCGCCGAGGTGGGTCTCGAACCGAGGATCTTCGAATCGCACCCGGGCCGTGCCTCGACGGTGGCCCGTATCGAGGGCGAGGACCCGTCCCGGCCCGCGCTGCTCATCCACGGCCACACCGACGTCGTCCCGGCCAACGCCGACGACTGGACCCACCACCCCTTCTCGGGCGAGGTCGCCGACGGCTGTGTGTGGGGCCGGGGTGCGGTCGACATGAAGGACATGGACGCGATGACCCTCGCGGTCGTACGGGACCGGCTGCGCAGCGGCCGCAAGCCCCCGCGCGACATCGTCCTCGCCTTCCTCGCCGACGAGGAGGCCGGCGGCACCTACGGCGCCAAGTTCCTGGTCAAGAACCATCCCGACCTCTTCGAGGGCGTCACCGAGGCGATCAGCGAGGTCGGCGGGTTCTCCTTCACCGTCAGCGAGCAGCGCCGGCTCTATCTGATCCAGACGGCCGAGAAGGGCATGCACTGGATGAAGCTGACCGTGGCCGGCACGGCGGGGCACGGTTCGATGATCCACCGCGACAACGCCATCACCGAGCTGTCCGAGGCCGTCGCGCGCCTCGGCCGCCACGCCTTCCCGGTACGGGTCACCAAGACCACCCGCGCCTTCCTCGACGAACTCGGCGACGCGCTGGGCACCGAGCTGGACCCGGAGAACATGGAAGGCACCCTCGCCAAGCTCGGCGGGATCGCCAAGCTGATCGGCGCCACCCTCAGCAACACCGCCAACCCGACCCAGCTCGGCGCCGGCTACAAGGTCAACGTCATCCCCGGCGAGGCCACCGCGCATGTCGACGGACGGTTCCTGCCCGGCTTCGAGGAGGAGTTCCTCGCCGACCTCGACAAGATCCTCGGGCCCAGGGTGCGGCGCGAGGACGTGCACTCCGACAAGGCGCTGGAGACCTCCTTCGACGGAGCGCTCGTGGACGCCATGCAGTCCGCGCTGGTCGCCGAGGACCCGGCCGCGAAGGCGGTCCCGTACATGCTCTCCGGCGGTACGGACGCCAAGTCCTTCGACGACCTCGGCATCCGCGGCTTCGGCTTCGCGCCGCTGAAGCTGCCGCCGGAGCTGGACTTCGCGGGCATGTTCCACGGCGTCGACGAACGGGTGCCGGTGGAGGGCCTGAAGTTCGGTGTGCGCGTGCTCGACCGTTTCATCGACGCGTCCTGATCTGCCGTGACGGCCGCTGACGGAAGCTGAACGAGGTTTGTTCTGTCCTGAATTGCAACGCTGAATCGCGACTTCTTTATTCGTCAGCGCGTACGACGATCGACCGGGTTGGGTGAATCGGACCATAAGCTCGTAGCTCCATTCATCCCTCCTCGTTACAGGTGATGCGACTCGCTACTCGGGGTCGCTTTGCCAACAAGGAGGAATAATGATCAAGAAGGTCGTCGCTGCTGCGGCTGCCACCGGTGGTCTGGTGCTCGCGGGTGCGGGTCTGGCTGTCGCCGACGCCGGTGCCCAGGGTGCCGCCGTGCACTCCCCGGGTGTCGCGTCCGGCAACGTCGTCCAGGTGCCCGTTCACGTGCCCGTGAACGTGTGCGGCAACACGATCAACGTGATCGGGCTGCTGAACCCCGCCTTCGGCAACACCTGCATCAACAAGTGACGTTGTGCCTCACCCGGTGAGGGTCCGATAACCGTCGGCCCCGGAGTGCGCGCCATGCGCTCCGGGGCCGACCGGTTCTCCGGACAAGGTGCAAAAGATCAGACCATAGGGCTAAGGCAGGTAAATCAGACATGCGACAGGTCACCCGCAAAGGCCTGATGACGATGGCCGCCGCGTCCGGCGTCCTCGCCGCGGCCGGCGGTTACGCGCACGCCGACTCCGGCGCCCAGGGCTCCGCGACCAACTCGCCCGGCGTCCTCTCCGGCAACAACGTACAGGCGCCGGTCGAGGCCGAGGTCAACGTCTGCGGCAACACCGTCAGCGTCGTCGGGCTGCTCAACCCCGCGTCCGGCAACAAGTGCTCCAACGGCGTCAAGACCGGCAGGCACGCCGGTGGTTCCGGATCGTCCTACGGGGGCTCGCAGGCCCAGGGCCACGCCAGTGACTCGCCCGGTGTGCTGTCCGGGAACCATGTGCAGGCCCCGGTGCACGTACCGGTCAACGCCTGCGGCAACAGCGTCAACGTGGTCGGCGTCGCCAACCCGGCCACGGGCAACGAGTGTTACAACGGCGGGGGCGGCGGGGGTGGCTCGCACGGCGGCGGCCACGACTCGTCCCACGGCGGCGGGTCCCACGCGGGCGGTCACACCGGCAACTCGCCGGGCGTCGGCTCCGGCAACCACGTGCAGGTCCCGGTGGACATCCCGGTCAACGCCTGCGGCAACAGCGTCAGCGTGATCGGCCTCGGCAACGGGACGACCGGCGGCGACTGCGGGAACCCGGGCGGCGGAGGTTCGCACGAGAACCCCGGCGGCGGCCAGCAGAACCCGCCGGGTGGACAGCCCGGTCCGCAGCAGCCCGACGGGCCGGGACAGCCCGGTGGGCCCGGTGGGCCCGGCGACCCCGGCAACCCCGGTGCCCCCGGCCTCGGCGGTGGCGGCAACGCGCCGGGCACCCAGACCGTCACCGGATCCGAGGCGCTCGGGCAGCTCGCCCAGACGGGCGCCGAGGTGCCGCTCGGTCTCGCCCTGTCGGTGGGTGCGGGCACGCTCCTCGGTGGTGCGCTGATCTACCGCAAGGCGCGGGCCTCCGCGCTGTAACCGGACGCGCACACGACGGAGCGGGCCCCGCACCAGCGGGGCCCGCTCCGTTTGGATCTGCTGCTGTCCGCTCACATCACCATGTGGCCCGCACCTGGCGGATGATCCGTCGGCGCAACCGTACCCTGCGGCTGCCGTCGCGCAGCAGACTCAGTCGGTCCAACTCCCAGTGTCCGTACTCGGCATGGTCCGTCAGCAGGCGTGTGGCGTCCTTGCGGGAGACCCCGCGAGGTACGTACACGTCGACAAATTCGTATTCCGGCATCGGTATCTATTGTGCGGGCTGGGGCCCGGTACGGATAGCGTCTGCACTATGTCTGATGCTGCGCAGCCCACCGCTGCCGAGGTACGCGCCGCCGCCGAGGCGGTCAAGGCCGCGCTCGACCGCCACCTGGCCGCGGTCGAACGCCGGTCGGGTGAGGACGACCCGGCCGTCTACGAGGCGTTCAACGAGCTGGCCGCGGCCGCCGAGGAGTACGACGAACTGCTCTACGACCGCTACGACGAGGTCACCCCCTTCGAGATCCCCGGCACCGAGGACATGCCCCCGTACACCGGCCCCGAGGAGCCGAGCGCGCTGAGCGTGCTGATCCGGCGGGACTACACGGTGGCGGAGCCGCACCGGCTGCTGGCGCAGGCGCAGCGGGTGGAGGCGGCGGACGAGCCGTCCGTCGTCGCCGCCGGTGACGACGCGGCGTCGGCCACCGTGCACGGCGCGCTGGGGGTTCTGTTCGGCGAGTTCGAAGCGGACGAGATCGCGTCCCGGCACAAGGAGTTCGGCCTGGAGGAGGGCGATTCCACGCTGTGGGTCACTGCCGGGGACGACACGGCCGACCCCGGGGAGTGGCTGGAGGCCCCGTTCGACAACGTCGACCCCCAGCGGGTCGTCTGCCGCTTCGACGTCAGCGCGGTCTTCGACGAGGACGAGGACGACGCGGACGACGAGGACATCGAGGACGAGATCGACCTGGACGAGGACGAGGAACTGGAACCGCTGGACGCGGACCGCTAGGGCGGGACCGGGGGCCTACGGACTGGGGCCCGCCGCCGCCCGGGCGAGTGCGGCCAGTCCCGGGCTCATCGCGCAGTTCCCCGCGCCCCTGGGAACGGCCCTACGGGCCGATCCCGGGGGCGCACCGCTTCGCCCGCGCCGCCCAGTCGCTCCTCAGCTGCGGGCAGTCGTGCCACTGGGGCGGCACGGGTGGGCGCCTCGGCGTGTCAGCCGGTCGGGGGGACCTGGGTCTTCAGCAGGGTCGGCAGACGGGTCGTGCGGGGCTTCGGCGGGACCTCGGCGACCGCGCGGGGGAGGCCCTGCTCCACGCCGTGGACCACGGACAGGTGTCGGTCGGCGCGAGAGAAGGCCGTGTAGACCCAGGGCCGGCTGAGCGCCGCCGCCGCGTCACCCGGCAGCACCACCACCGCGGCCGGCCAGCGGTGTCCCACGGCCTGGTGCGCCGTGAGGGCCCACCCGTGCCGCACCGCCGTCTCGACCCGCTCCTTGGGCACGACGACCGCGTCCCCCGCGCAGTCGAGATGCAGCCCCTCAGCGTCGGCCCTCACGACGCGCCCCGGCGTCGTACGGCCCGGCACGGGGGAGTGGACGACCCGGTCGCCGGGGTCGAACCCGCCGAAGCGGCCGGGCCCGGGGTTCAGCCGCTCCTTCAGCGCCGTGTTCAGCGCACGCGTCCCCGCCGCACCCCCATGGCCGGGGGTGATCACCTGCACCTGCTCGGCAGGGACGCCGAAGGCCCTCGGTACGGAGTCCACGACGAGCTGCACGGTCCGGTGCACGGCCTCCCCGGCGTCCCGCACCGGCACGATCACGACCTCCTTGCCGGGCGCGTCCACCTGGTTGAGCTCCCCGATGCCGATCCCGGAGACCAGCTCACCGATCGGACCGGCGTCCGGCGTACGGGAGGCGACCTGCGGGCAGGCCCGGGCGGCCAGGAGGTCCGCGAACACCCGCCCCGGCCCGGCGGACCACAGCACCCCCGGATCGCCGCTGAGCACCAGCCGGGCCCCGTCGGGCAGCGACTCGACCAGGACGGCGGCGGTCTCCACATCGAGCTGCGGCGCGTCCAGCACCACGAGGAGATCGAGGTCGAACGCGCCCTCGGTGTCCCTGCCGGGCCCCTCGACCCCGGCCAGCAGCCCGCCCACGGTGACCACGGGAGAACCGCTCGCCGGGACCGCGCCGTCCGTCCCGGCGTCGTCCAGCAGCGCGGCGAACCGCCGCCTCCCGTCCGCACTGTGCGTGGCGGCGTACGCCCGGAGCCCCAGGGCCCGTGCCGTGGCGATCAGGGCCGCCGGTTCCGCGCGGGCGGCCTCGCCACCGGTGTGGAGGACCAGCCCGTGCGCGGCGACGGCCCGGACCAGCTCGGCGGCGGGACGGGGCGCCGACGCGGCGGCGGACGCCCAGTCCGGGGCGTCGTCGGCGTCGTCCTTCGGCAGGGAGTTCACGACCCGGGCGAGGCCGTCGGCGAGGCTCTCCTCGGCGAGGGCGTAACGCTCCAGGCCGATCAGGACCCGCACCGGCCGCTCCTGCTCCGCCTCGTCCTCCCCGGGCTCAGCGGCCGCCGCGACGGGCGGGGCGTCGTCCAGCGCGTCCTGGAAGACCAGGGCCTCGCCCTCGGCGACGGCACTCTGCACGGCCCCGTCCGGATCCGGCACCGCGCGCTGGGCGAGCGCGGCGGTGAGGGCCGGCACCTCCAGCGCGGTGTGACCGGCCACGGCGGCCTGCTCCAACAGCCATACGGTGACCGCCCGGCCGCGCCGCTCGTCGTCCGGGCCGCACTCCGCGCCGAGCAGCGCCCGCGCGAACCCGTCGGCCTGCTCGGGCCGTACCCCGGGGACCCGCAGCAACTGCCAGGGGTCCTCACGCAGTCGGTCGCCGGCACCCTCACCGAGCACCTCGGCGACCTGCGGCACCAGCGCCTCCGGCGCACCCCCCTGGGCGAGCACCGCGCGCACGGCTCCGACGGTCTCGCCGGACGGAGCCGCGGCCACCGGGGCGGCGACCGGCTCGGGGCGCCGCACGGGCTCCGGCGCGGGCCGCCGGGGCGCGGGCTCCGGCTCCGCGAAGACGGTGGCCGAGGGCTTCTGGCCGCCCTCCACGGCCCGTACCGCCGCCAGCAGGTCGGCCGCCGTGCCGCTGAGCTTGGCACCCGCCGTGATCGGCCCCTTCTTCTCGGCCTTCCGCCGCTCGATCCGCTCCCGCTCCAGCCGCTGCGCCGCCAACTCGGCCTGGGCCTCGGACAGGTCGGACGCGCCGTCGGCCGTCTCCGTGCCGCCCGCCGCGTCCGCCGTTTCCCCCGGGGCCTCGGTGGTCGCCCCGGTCTCCGCGTCCCCCGCGGCCTCGTCGTCCGCTGTCGCGGCGGGTGGCGTCGCGTGGTCGTCGGGTGTGCCCTCGGCCTTCGGGGTCCCGGCGTCGGGGGTCCCGCCGGCCCGGCCCCCCGGCTCGTCCGGCTCCGTGGTCGCGGGCTCCGTGCTCACAGCGTGCTCCAGTCGTGATCGGGATAGCGGTGCACGGGCGCCGACACGTCGTCGAGCGCCCGGCAGATCTCGTCAGGAAGACTAAGGGGCTCCACTGACAACGCCGCCGTGAGCTGGAGCGCGTTGCGCGCGCCGACGATGGGCGCGGCGACGCCCGGCCGGTCCCGCACCCAGGCGAGGGCGACCTGGAGAGGTGTCACGGCGAGCCCGTCCGCGGCGGTCTGCACCGCGTCCACGATGCTCGTCGCGGTCTCGTCGAGGTACGGCGCGACGAACCGCGCCATGTGCTCGGAGCCGCCCCGCGAGTCCGGCGGTGTGGCGTGCCGGTACTTCCCGGTCAGCACCCCGCGGCCCAGCGGGGAGGACGGGAGCAGCCCGACACCGAGGTCCAGCGCGGCCGGCAGCACCTCGCGCTCGACGCCGCGCTGGAGCAGGGAGTACTCCATCTGCGTACTGGCCAGCCGGGTGCGTATGCCCGGAGCGGCGAGCTGCCAGGTGGCCGCCTTCGCGAGCTGCCAGCCACAGAAGTTGGAGACCCCGGCGTAGCGGGCCCGGCCGCTGCTGACGGCCAGGTCGAGGGCGTGGAGCGTCTCCTCCAGCGGGGTCTCGGGATCGTAGGCGTGGAGGTGCCAGAGGTCGACGTGGTCGGTGCCGAGGCGGGCGAGGGAGGCGTCCAGGGCGGCGAGCAGATGACCGCGGGAGCCGTCGAAGCGGCGGTCGGGGTCGGGCACGCTGCCGGCCTTGGTGGAGATGACCAGGTCACGGCGGGGCACCAGCCCGTCCATCAGCTGTCCGAGCAGATACTCGGCCTCGCCGTCGCCGTACACGTCCGCCGTGTCGACGAGGGTGCCGCCCGCCTCCCAGAACACCTTCAACATGTCCGCGGCGTCATGCTCGTCCGTGTCGCGGCCCCACGTCAGGGTGCCGAGCCCGATCCGGGACACACGCAGGCCGGTTCGGCCGAGATGCCTCTGCTCCATGGACGCCGACATTACTGTCCGGAGTTCGCCGTGTGGGGGCCTGTGGACGACCGATTTCCCCAGGGACCCGCCCGCCGACCCACCCACACCCGCCCCACTGCCGCATCCCCCCGGTAGGGTCGGCGCCACAAGGACGTTACTGATCGGTAAGGGGAAGGCGGGTCTACATGAAGCTCGGGATCAACCTCGGCTACTGGGGCGCCGGGATGGACGGGGACAACCTGGCCGTGGCCCAGGAGGCCGACCGCCTCGGCTACGCGGTGTGCTGGGCGGCGGAGGCGTACGGCTCGGACGCCGCCACCGTGCTGAGCTGGGTCGCCGCCAAGACCGAACGCATCGACGTGGGCTCGGCCATCTTCCAGATCCCCGCCCGCCAGCCGGCGATGACCGCGATGACCGCCGCGACCCTGGACTCGCTCTCCGGCGGCCGGTTCCGCCTCGGCCTCGGGGTCTCCGGGCCGCAGGTCTCCGAGGGCTGGTACGGCGTGAAGTTCGACAAGCCGCTCGCCCGCACCCGCGAGTACGTCGAGATCATCCGAAAGGCGATGACCCGCGAGCGTCTGTCGCACGAGGGCGAGCACTGGACCCTGCCGCTGCCCGGCGGGCCCGGCAAGCCGCTCAAGCTCACCGTGCACCCCACCCGCGAGCACATCCCGCTGTACATCGCGGCGATCGGCCCGAAGAACCTGGAGCAGACCGGCGAGATCGCCGACGGCGCGCTGCTGATCTTCCCGTCCGCCGCGCACCTGGAGGACACGGCCGTCAAGTACCTGCGCGCCGGCCGCGAGAAGGCGGGCAGGACCCTCGACGGCTTCGACGTGTGCCCGACGCTGCCGATCGCCGTCGGCGACGACAAGGACGTCGCGACGCTCGCCGACACCTTCCGCCCGTACACCGCGCTGTACGTCGGCGGCATGGGCAGCCGCAAGCAGAACTTCTACAACCAGCTCGCCCAGCGCATGGGCTACGAGAAGGAGGCCGCCGAGATCCAGGACAAGTACCTGGGCGGCGACAAGGCCGGCGCCGCTGCCGCCGTCCCGCACGAGCTGATCGACCAGACGACGCTGCTCGGCTCCGTGGAGCGCGTCGCCGACCGGATGAAGGCGTACGCGGAGGCCGGTGTCACCACCCTCACCCTGGCCCCCGCGGGCTTCACGCTGGACGAGCGGATCGCCTCGCTGCGGGCCGGCACCGAGGCCCTGGAGCGGGCCGGACTCGCCTGACGGGAGCGGTCGGCGCCCACGCCGACCCAGGAGAAGCACCACGGCCGTGGTGGGGGCTCGGGGGTCCTCCCCGCCACGGCCGTCACGGGGGACAACGCGGCAGCGGCCCCTTGGTTACGCGTCCTCGCCGCCCTGTCGTCCTTCGTTTGGCGGATTTGTCCGACACAGCTGTTGCCCGGCTCCTGGTACCCCATTTGACTCGATCTTCAGGGTCCTGCAGAGAGGTGCCTCAGATGCTTTCGGCCAAGAGCCTGTTCCAGGAGATCATCGACGACGACGAGTCGTTCCGGCTGTTCTGCTCCATCGCCGCCAGCGGGGAGTCGCAGGGCGGCTGGGAGAACGCGCGCATCGCCGCGCTCGTCCCGGAGAGCGAGCGCGCGCTCGCCCCCCGGATCACCCGCCACGGCGCGGACGAGGACAAGCACGGACGGATCTTCAACGCCCTCATGAAGAAGCGCGGCCTCGAACCCGCGCCGGTCCCGCCGGAGACCGACTACACGATGCTCCTGGAGCGCCACGGCATCGGTCTCGCCCACGAGAAACTCAAGGCCGACCAGCCCCTCACGGTGCGGGACATCATCGTCTACCTGTCCCACAGCCGCGTCACCGAACAGCGCGCCTCCGAGCAGATGGTGATGCTCCGCAAGCACTTCGCCGACCACCCGGAGATCGGCAGGGCCGTCCGGATGATCTCCGACGACGAGGACAACCACCTCGCGTACACCCACGAGGAACTCCTGCGCTTCGCCGCCGCCGGACACGGCCGCCTCATCCAGCGGACGCTGCGCGAGTGCGCCCTCGCCGAGATCGCCGTCTACCGGGACGTCAGCCTCGCCGTGATGGCCCACATGGGGCGCGTCCTCGGCTGGCCCAGGGCCAAGTCCGCGCTGCTCGCGGCGGGCATCCACGCGGTGTACGCCTACGAACGGGTCCTCGGCTGGCGCCGCATGGTCACCCTGGAGATGCCGGAACGCCGCGACGCGCTCGGCGGACCGGCGACCGCGGCGCCCGAGTTCGCCTGAGCCCGGGCGCCGCCGTGGGCACGGCGGCAGCCGGGTCACAGCCAGCCGCGCCGCTTGAACAGACGGAACACCAGCACCTCCAGCACGGCCGTCACCGCGATCAGCGTCGGATACGACCACTCCCAGCGCAGTTCGGGCATGTGCTCGAAGTTCATGCCGTAGATCCCCGCGACCATCGTGGGGATCGCCGCCATGGCCGCCCAGGCGGAGATCTTCCGCATGTCGTCGTTCTGCCGGACGCCCGTCTGCGCGAGATGCGCCGAGAGGATGTCCGACACCAGCCGGTCCAGGCCCTCGACGGACTCGTTCACACGGGTCAGGTGGTCACCGACGTCGCGGAAGAAGGGCCGGGCCTGCTCGTTCACGAAGGGCACCGCGGCGCTGCTCCCGCCCTGGCCGGAGAGCCGGGTGACGGGCGCGGCGAGCGGGCCGGTGGCCCGGCGGAACTCCAGCACCTGGCGCTTGAAGGTGTAGATGCGCGACGCCGTGTTCCGCGAGCCGCCGACGTCCGGGGAGAAGACCTCTGCCTCCAGCTCCTCCAGGTCCGTCTGGAGCTCGGTGGCCACCTCCAGATAGTGGTCGACCGTGGCGTCCGTGATCGCGTACAGCACGGACGTGGGCCCCTCGCCCAGCAGCTCCGGCTCCTGCTCCAGACGGCGCCGTACGACGTTCAGCGGCGAGCCCTCGCCATGGCGGACGGTCACCACGAAGCCGTCACCCAGGAACACCATGATCTCGTCCGTGCTCACCGTGTCCCCGGCCGGCTCGTACACGACCGGCTTGAGCACCATGAACAGCGAGTCCTCGTACACCTCCAACTTGGGCCGCTGGTGGGCCTTCAGGGCGTCCTCGACGGCCAGCGGATGCAGCGCGAACTCCTCGGTGACGAGGGCGAACTCCTTCTCCGTCGGCTCGTGCAGACCGATCCACACGAAACCGCCCGAGGCGCGCGCCGCGGCCAGGGCGTCGGAGAGGTCGTCGGGACCCTCGGTGCGGTGGCCGTCGCGATAGACGGCGCAGTCGACGATCACGGGGAGTTCCTTTCTCGACGGTGGAGCCGCCGGAGGGGCGTCTAGGCTGGGCCGCATGCCCACGTTGATCCTTGTCCGGCACGGCCGGTCCACCGCCAACACCGATGGGGTGCTCGCCGGGTGGACGCCCGGCGTCGCCCTCGACGAGCGCGGCACCGCGCAGGCCGCGGCACTGCCCGGCCGTCTCGCCGGGCTGCCGATCTCCGAGGTCGTCACCAGCCCCCTCCAGCGCTGTCAGGAGACGATGCGCCCGCTCCTGGACGCCCGGCCCGAGCTGAGCCCGCACACCGACGACCGCATCGGCGAGTGCCACTACGGCGACTGGTCCGGCCGCAAGCTCGCCGAACTCGCCGACGAGCCGCTGATGCAGGTCGTCCAGGCGCATCCGACGGCCGCCCAGTTCCCCGGCGGGGAGTCCATGCGGGAGATGCAGCACCGGGCGGCGGAGGCGGTACGGGAGTGGAACGCGCGCGTGGAGCGCGACCACGGAGAGGACGCCGTGTACCTGATGTGCTCGCACGGCGACATCATCAAGTCGCTCGTCGCGGACGCACTCGGACTTCATCTGGACCTCTTCCAGCGGATTTCTGTCGAACCGTGTTCCATCACCGCGATCCGTTACACACGACTGCGGCCGTTTCTCGTCCGCCTCGGCGACACCGGGGACTTCGCGTCCCTGGCGCCGCGGGAGGAACCCCCGAGCGGTGACGCCGCCGTAGGGGGCGGCGCGGGAGCACCGTGATCGTCAACCGCAGTAGGGTGAAGCGGTCGCGACAGCGCTGAACCCGTCAGCAGCCGGAGCGACCGGTCCCGACGTCGATTCCAATGGAGACAGGACGTGTCCCGTCAGGTGTTCCTCTACGACCCCCCGGACCGCTTCGTGGCCGGTACGGTCGGGCTGCCCGGGCGCCGGACCTTCTTCCTGCAGGCCTCGTCAGGGCAGCGGGTCACCAGCGTGTCCCTGGAGAAGACCCAGGTCGCCGCGCTCGCCGAGCGCATGGACGAACTGCTCGACGAGGTCGTCCGGCGCAGCGGCGGCAGTGCCGCGGTCCCCGCCGTCGCCCCCACCGAGGTCTCGGACACGGCACCGCTGGAGACCCCCATCGAGGAGGAGTTCCGCGTCGGCACCATGGCGCTGGCCTGGGACGGCGACGAGGAGCGCATGATCGTCGAGGCGCAGGCCCTCGTCGAGCTGGACGCCGACTCCGAGGAAGACCTCGCCGAGGCCGAGGAGCGGCTGCTCCAGGACGAGGAGAACGGCCCGCCGATGCTGCGCGTCCGCCTCACCGGCGCGCAGGCCAGGGCCTTCGCCAAGCGCGCCCTCGACGTCGTCAACGCGGGACGCCCGCCGTGCCCGCTGTGCAGTCTGCCGCTCGACCCGGAGGGACACGTATGTCCGCGCCAGAACGGATACCGCCGCGGGGCGTGACCTCCGACGGGCGGGCCCCGGCCGCCGAGCCGCTGACCGAGTTGCTGGCCGAGGGCGAGCTGACCGTGCGCGGCCAGGTGCGCGAGGCGTCCAACGCGGTCCTGTACTGCTCGGTCTCGTACGGGGGACGCGAGGCCGCCTGCGTCTACAAGCCCGTCGCCGGCGAGCGCCCGCTGTGGGACTTCCCCGACGGGACGCTCGCACAGCGCGAGGTCGCCGCGTACGAGGTGTCCGAGGCGACCGGGTGGGGGCTCGTGCCGCCCACGGTGCTGCGGGACGGGCCGTACGGGCGGGGCATGTGCCAGCTGTGGATCGAGGGGGTGCCCGGGTCGGAGCTGCTCGCCCTGGTGGACGGTGTGGAGGCGGGGGAGGGCTGGAAGGCGGTCGGGTTCGCGGAGGTCGGCGACGGTGAGACCGCCCTCCTCGTCCACGCCGACGACCGGCGGCTGCGGCGGCTCGCCGTCCTCGACGCCGTCATCAACAACGCCGACCGCAAGGGCGGCCATCTCCTCCCGGCCGCCGAGGGCCGGCTCTACGGCATCGACCACGGCGTGACCTTCAACGTCGAGAACAAGCTGCGGACCCTGCTGTGGGGGTGGGCGGGGGAGCCCCTGACGGACGAGGCCGTCGACGTGCTGAAACGGTTGCGGGACGCGCTGGCCGACGGCGGGGCACTGGCGGCGAGGCTGTCGGCCCTGATCACCGCGGCCGAGCTGGACGCCACGAGGGAGCGGGTCGCCGCCCTCCTGAGGACCGGCCGCCACCCGGAACCGAGCGGGGAGTGGCCCGCGATCCCGTGGCCGCCGGTGTGAGGGAGCCGGTGTGAGGCGGCCGGTGTGAGGCAGCCGGTGTGAAGGCGGCGCGGCCGCGGCCGGCTCCCGAGCCGTCGGCCGCCCCCGGCTTAACCCCGGAGAGATCGGGTTAGGCTCGTGGCATGTATGCCTGGCCCGCTTCTGAGGTCCCCGTCCTGCCCGGCAAGGGCCGCGACCTGAGGATCCACGACACCGCGACCGGCGGTCTGGTCACCCTTGACCCCGGTCCCGTCGCCCGTATCTACGTCTGCGGTATCACCCCGTACGACGCGACCCACATGGGTCACGCGGCGACCTACAACGCGTTCGACCTGGTTCAGCGCGTGTGGCTCGACACCAAGCGGCAGGTTCACTACGTCCAGAACGTCACCGACGTCGACGATCCCCTGCTGGAGCGGGCCGAGCGCGACGGCATCGACTGGGCGGCCCTCGCCGAGAAGGAGACCGCCCTCTTCCGCGAGGACATGACCGCCCTGCGGATGCTGCCTCCGCGGGAGTACATCGGCGCCGTCGAGGCCATCCCGGGCATCGTCCCGCTGGTCGAGCGGCTCCGCGACGCGGGCGCCGCGTACGAACTCGAGGGCGACATCTACTTCTCCGTCGAGTCCGACCCCGACTTCGGCAAGGTCTCCGGCCTCGACGCCGCCGCGATGCGGCTGCTGTCCGCCGAGCGCGGCGGCGACCCGGACCGGCCCGGCAAGAAGAACCCCCTCGACCCGATGCTGTGGATGGCCGCCCGCGAGGGCGAGCCCAGCTGGGACGGCGGTTCCCTCGGACGGGGCAGGCCCGGCTGGCACATCGAGTGCGTCGCCATCGCCCTGGACCACCTCGGCATGGGCTTCGACGTGCAGGGCGGCGGCTCCGACCTCGCCTTCCCGCACCACGAGATGGGCGCCTCCCACGCCCAGGTGCTGACCGGCGAGTTCCCGATGGCCAAGGCGTACGTCCACGCCGGGATGGTCGCGCTGCACGGCGAGAAGATGTCGAAGTCCAAGGGCAACCTCGTCTTCGTGTCCCGGCTGCGCCGGGACGGGGTCGACCCGGCGGCCATACGGCTCGCGCTCCTCGCCCACCACTACCGGTCCGACTGGGAGTGGACCGAGCAGGTCCTCGAGGACGCCGTCGCCCGGCTGGGCCGATGGCGTGCCGCCGTGTCCCGGCCCGACGGGCCGCCCGCCGAGGCGCTCGTCGAGGAGATCCGCGAGGCCCTCGCCGACGACCTCGACGCCCCGTCCGCGCTCGCCGCGGTCGACCGCTGGGCCGAACTGCAGCAGGAGCGGGGCGGCACGGACGAGGGGGCACCCGGTGTCGTCTCACGCGCCGTGGACGCCCTCCTCGGCGTGGCCCTGTGAAGTAACGACTCTGCACAGACGGCACAGAAGTGATCCGCCGTCGCAGATGTCACGGCGGGACGCCGGTTTCGCCGTACTGGGGCGCCCTCTCCGGACGGAGGGGGCGCCCCTCGGCGCGCGAGGAGGTGCACGCCTCGGCGCCGCTCGGTGGTGTCGAGGGCGCTGTCATGGAGCTGTCGAGGCCCTGTCGGTCGGTTCTCGAAGGCTGCGGGGGCGGTCGGCATGTGATGGGGTGACAGACGTCAGTCACGCCGGACCGGCCAGCTGCCGGTCCCTTCGTGGAAGGGACGCACAGTGGCACCCCCGCACCCCCCGCACTCCTCCACCCCCTCCTCCGAACCCCTGCTGAGCAGGCGCGGACTGCTCACGTCATCGGCCGCCACCGCGGGCGCCCTGCTCGTAGGGGCCTCGGTCGCCGGGGCCGCGACCAACACCGGGACAGCCGCGACGGCCAACGGGACAGCCGTGACGGCCAACGGGACCGCCGTGACGGCCGGGAGGACCTGGCCGGACGTCATCCCCCTCCCCAACGGCTTCCGCCCCGAGGGCATCACCATCGGCGGCGGCCCCTACGCCTACCTCGGCTCCCTCGGAGACGGCTCCCTCTACCGCGCCGACCTGCGCACCGGGCAGGGCCGGATCATCTCCGCCGGGCCGGGCACCCCCTCCGTCGGCCTCGAACTCGACGGACGGGGACGGCTGTTCGTCGCCGGACGCACCCAGGGCGCCCGCGTGGTGGACGCGCGCACCGGCGCGATCCTCGCGTCGTACCCGCTCACCGCGAGGACGCCCACCTTCGCCAACGATGTGTTCCTGACCCCGCGGGCGGCCTGGTTCACCGACTCGTTCCAGCCGGCGCTGCACGCGCTGCCGCTCGGCCGCCACGGCGAGCTGCCGGACCCGGACGACGTCGTGACGGTCACCCTGCGCGGCGACTGGAGGCAGACGCCCGGCGAGGTGGTCAACGCCAACGGCATCACCCGCACCCCCGACGGCAAGGCACTGCTCGTGGTGCAGTCCGGCGCCGGGGGCCTGCACCGGGTCGACCCGAAGACCGGCGTCACCCGGCTCGTCGACCTCGGCGACTCCGCGCCCCTCACCAACGGCGACGGCCTGCTGCTCCTCGGACGGCGGCTGTACGTCGTACAGAACCGTCAGAACGCGATCGACGTGTTCAAGCTCGCCGCCGACGGCCGCTCCGGCACCTTCGAGGGCCGTCTCACGGACCCGGACTTCGATGTGCCGACGACCGTCGCCGCGTACAAGAACCGCCTGTACCTGCCCAACGCCCGCTTCACCACGACACCGACGCCGGACACGACGTACACGGTCGTCGCGGTGGAGCGCTGACCGGGCGGCCGACAGGCCGCCGAGCCCGTCGAGGTCCTCCGTACCCCGCGCTCCCCGTGCCCTCTTCCAGGGTGCGGGGAGCGCGGTGACGGCCTCTCGTGGGCCGGGGGATCAGTCCTCCGACGACTCGTCGTCCTCGCTGCCCGGCCGCTGGGACTTGGGCGGTCGCGTACGGCCACCGGGGTTGTCCTTCGGGTTCCACGTGCCGGGCCCGCCGTCGCCCCCGTCGGCCGTGGCGTGTCCGCCGGTCGAACCGGTGGGGCCGCCGTCGCGGCGCCGCAGATACCGCTCGAACTCCCGGGCGATCGCCTCACCCGACGCCTCGGGCAGCTCCGCGGTGTCCCGGGCCTCCTCCAGCGTCTGCACGTACTCCGCGACCTCGCTGTCCTCGGCGGCCAGCTGGTCCACGCCGACCTGCCAGGCGCGCGCGTCCTCGGGCAGCTCGCCGAGCGGGATGCGCACGTCGATCAGGTCCTCCAGACGGTTGAGGAGGGCCAGCGTCGCCTTCGGGTTGGGCGGCTGCGACACGTAGTGCGGCACCGCGGCCCACAGCGACACCGCCGGGACCCCGGCGTGCGTGCACGCCTCCTGGAGGATGCCGACGATGCCCGTGGGGCCCTCGTACTTGGTCTCCTCCAGATCCATCCGCCGGGCGAGATCCGGGTCCGACGTGACCCCGCTGACCGGGACCGGACGTGTGTGCGGGGTGTCGCCGAGCAGCGCGCCCAGGATCACCACCAGCTCCACTCCCAGCTCATGGGCGAAGCCCAGCAGCTCGTTGCAGAACGAGCGCCAGCGCATCGACGGCTCGATACCCCTCACCAGCACGAGGTCGCGGGGCTTCTCGCCGCCGACCCGCACCACCGACAACCTTGTCGTCGGCCAAGTGATCTTGCGTACGCCGCCGTCCAGCCACACCGTGGGCCGGTTCACCTGGAAGTCGTAGTAGTCCTCGGCGTCCAGCGCCGCGAACACCTCGCCCTTCCACTCGCGGTCAAGGTGCGCGACCGCGGTGGAGGCGGCGTCGCCGGCGTCGTTCCAGCCTTCGAACGCGGCCACCATGACTGGGTCGATCAGCTCGGGAACCCCCTCCAGCTCGATCACCCAGCGCCTCCTTCCGACGTGCCCTCGCGTACGCCCCAACCTTACGGCGTGCCCAGGGGGCCTTCGCAGCCCCCTTGCACGGGGGAGTGAACGGATCAATGCCCCGTTCGCGCGGCCACAACACGCGCCGCCCGCCGGGCGCGAGTGATCAACGCCTCACAGCGACGACCGCAGCCACTGCTCGACGCTCGCGATGTGGACCGTCGCCCAGGAGCGGGCGGCCTCGGCGTCGCGGTCGCGGAGGGCGGCGAGGATGGCGCGGTGTTCGTGGAGGGTGCGGCTGACGGCGTCCTCCTGGGTGAGGCCGCGCCAGACGCGGGCCCGGGTGGTGGGGCCCGACAGGCCGTCCAGCAGGGAGCAGAGGACGGAGTTCCCGGAGCTCCGCACGATGCCCTTGTGGAACTCCAGGTCGCCTGCGACCAGTTCCTCCACCGACGGATCGTCGCCCAACTTGTCCAACTGGGCCCCCAGCGCGTCCAGTTGCTGCTCGCTGATGAGCAGGGCCGCCATCGCCGTGGCGGCCGGCTCCAGGATGCGGCGCACGGCGAGGAACTCCAGGACCGTGTCGTCGCGGTGGAAGTCGACGACGAAGCTCAGCGCCTCCAGCAGGAGCTGGGGGTCGAGGCTCGTCACATACGTGCCGTCGCCCTGCCGTACGTCCAGGATGCGGATGAGGGACAGGGCGCGCACCGCCTCGCGCAGGGAGTTGCGGGACAGTCCCAGATCGGCGGCGAGCTCGCTCTCCTTCGGCAGCCGGTCGCCCGGGCGCAGCGCCCCGGAGACGATCATGTCCTTGATCTTCTCGATCGCCTCGTCGGTGACTGCCATGGCGCCCGCCCCTCTCGGTGGTTCCCAGTCCGCTCAGACATCCGATGTCTCAGACCATTATGGCCCCGCGTCAGGGAGACGTTCCCGGGACGGCGCCGACGCCCGCCCCGCCCCCGGTGTCCGGCCCCTGGGGTGATCACGCGGCCCGGTGTGCGGGAGGTACGGGGTGGGGACGCGGGCGGGGCGGGGATGCGGATACGACCGGCGCGCACCGACGAGGCGGCCCCGCCCACACCGAAGGGGCGGCCCCACCGATGTGGTGGGACCGCCCCCTCGTGGTCCGGCCCCGGAGCGGAAGGGGCCGTTTCCCGGCCGGTCCGGCCGCGGTCAGGGGAGGAGGCCGGTCCGGCAGGCGGGTCTACTTCTTGTCGAGCAGGTCCTGGACCTTCGCGCGGACCTCGTCCGTCGCCAGACCCCGGATCGTCAGCGTCGTACGGCGGCGCAGCACGTCGTCGGCGGTCTCCGCCCACTCGGTGTCACGGGCGTACACGACCTGCGCCCAGATCTCCGGCGCGTCGGGGTGGACCCGCTCGGCCAGCTCCGGGTTGTCGTTGGCGAGACGGGCGATGTCGAAGGCCAGCGAACCGTAGTGCGTGGCCAGGTGCCGCGCGGTGTCGGCGCCCATGCGGGGGCCCGGCGCCGGGCGGTCGGTGAGCAGCCGGTGCGCGACCGCCCGCGGGTTGGCGATGCCCGGCAGCGGCAGCTTCCGCGGCAGCGTGGCGACCGGCTCGAAGTCCTCGCCCAGCGGGTGGCCCGGCAGGGTCTCCAGCTTCTTCATGATGGTGCGGCCGATGTGCCGGAACGTCGTCCACTTGCCGCCCGCGATGGACAGCATGCCGCCCCGGCCCTCGGTGACGACCGTCTCCCGCTTCGCCTTGGCGGTGTCGCCGGGGCCGCCCGGCAGCACCCGCAGACCCGCGAAGGCGTACGTGATCAGATCACGGTCGAGCTGCTGGTCCCGGACGGAGAACGCGGCCTCGTCCAGGATCTGGGCTATGTCCTTGTCGTTGACGGCGACGTCCGCCGGGTCGCCCTCGTACATCTCGTCCGTGGTGCCCAGCAGGAGCATGTCCTCCCACGGCAGGGCGAACGTGATGCGGTACTTGTCGATCGGGGTGGCGAGCGCGGCCTTCCACGGGGAGGTCCGCTTCAGCACCAGGTGCGCGCCCTTGGACAGCCGGATCGACGGGGCCGCGTTCGGGTCCTCCATCCGGCGCAGGTGGTCCACCCACGGGCCGGTCGCGTTCAGCACCAGCCGGGCGCTCACACCGAACTCGTCGCCGGAGAGCCGGTCGCGCAGCTCGGCGCCGGTCACCCGGCCCTTGGTGAAGCGCAGCCCGGTGACCTCGGCGTGGTTCAGCACCACCGCGCCGGACTCGACGGCCGCGCGGACCGTCATCAGCGCCATCCGGGAGTCGTTCATCTGACCGTCGCCGTACACGGCCACGGCCTTCAGGTTCTCGGTGCGCAGCTCGGGCACGTCCTGCGCGGCCTTCGCCGGCGACAGCAGGTGCCCGACGCCGTCACCGAACGCCGACAGCGCGGAGTAGGCGAAGACGCCCGCCCCGAGCTTCGCCGCGCCGTGCGGCCCGCCCTTGTACACGGGGAGGTAGAACGTGAGCGGGTTCGCCAGGTGGGGGGCCACCTGGCGGGAGACCGCACGGCGCTCGAAGTGGTTCTCCGCCACCAGCTTCACCGCGCCGGTCTGCAGATAGCGCAGACCGCCGTGGAGCAGCTTGGAGGAGGCGGAGGAGGTGGCGCCGGCGAAGTCACCGGCGTCGACCAGCGCCACCCTGAGCCCGGACTGCGCGGCGTGCCAGGCGGTGGAGATGCCCAGGATGCCGCCGCCGATCACGAGGAGGTCGTACGACGCCTTGGAGAGCTGCTCCCGGGTCTCGGCTCGGCTCGGGTTCGAGCCGGACGCCGGGCGCGTCCCCAGGGCTGGCAGGGCTTGCAGGGTGGACTGACTGGTCATGTCGGGTTCTTACTCCTCATCAGAGCCGGTACCGGAGCCTTCGCGGGTCCGGCTCAGCTCTCGTCCTCGAGCCAGCCCATGGTCCGCTCGACGGCCTTGAGCCAGCTCTTGTACTCACGGTCGCGGGTCTCCGCGTCCATACGGGGGGTCCACTCGGCGGCCCGGCGCCAGTTGGCGCGCAGGTCGTCGGTGCTGGTCCAGAAGCCGACGGCGAGACCGGCGGCGTAGGCGGCGCCGAGGCAGGTCGTCTCGGCGACCATCGGACGGACCACGGGGGCGTCCAGGAAGTCCGAGAGGGTCTGCATCAGCAGGTTGTTGGAGGTCATGCCGCCGTCGACCTTGAGGGCCGCGAGCTCGACCCCCGAGTCCTTGGTCATGGCGTCCGTGATCTCACGGGTCTGCCAGGCGGTGGCCTCCAGGACGGCGCGCGCGAGGTGCGCCTTGGTGACGTACCGGGTGAGGCCGGCGATCACACCGCGGGCGTCGGAGCGCCAGTACGGGGCGAAGAGACCGGAGAAGGCCGGTACGAAGTACGCGCCGCCGTTGTCCTCGACGGAGAGCGCGAGCGTCTCGATCTCGGCGGCCGTGGAGATGAGCCCCA
This sequence comes from Streptomyces sp. NPDC030183, assembly GCF_055573455.1. Taxonomy (NCBI): domain Bacteria; kingdom Bacillati; phylum Actinomycetota; class Actinomycetes; order Kitasatosporales; family Streptomycetaceae; genus Streptomyces; species Streptomyces sp. NPDC030183. The sequence continues at coordinate 215,426 of NZ_JBVIBK010000013.1, read as the reverse complement.
TCTGGTCGCGCATCCACTGCACCAGCGAACCGGTGACGGCGATCGAGCCCTCCAGCGCGTACACCGGGGCCTGGTCGCCGATGCGGTAGCCGACCGTGGTCAGCAGGCCCGAGTACGAGTTGATGATCTTCTCGCCGGTGTTCATCAGCATGAACGTGCCGGTGCCGTAGGTGGACTTGGCCTCGCCCTCGGAGAAACAGGTCTGGCCGAACAGGGCCGCCTGCTGGTCGCCGAGCGCCGAGGCGACCGGGATGCCACCGAGCAGGTCGCCCAGCTTGCCGCCGCTGATCTCGCCGTAGACCTCGGCGGAGGAGCGGATCTCCGGGAGCATCGCCAGGGGCACACCGATGGACTCGGCGATCTTCGCGTCCCACTCCAGGGTGTGGAGGTTCATCAGCATGGTGCGGGAGGCGTTGGTGACGTCGGTGTAGTGCTTGCCGCCGTTGACACCGCCGGTCAGGTTCCAGATGACCCAGGTGTCCATGGTGCCGAAGAGGATGTCGCCGGCCTCGGCGCGCTCGCGCAGGCCCTCGACGTTGTCCAGCAGCCAGCGGGCCTTCGGACCGGCGAAGTAGGAGGCCAGCGGCAGGCCGGTCTCACGGCGGAAACGGTCCTGCCCGACATTGCGGCCGAGCTCCTTGCACAGGGCGTCGGTGCGGGTGTCCTGCCAGACGATGGCGTTGTGGACGGGTTCACCGGTGTTCTTGTCCCAGAGCAGCGTGGTCTCGCGCTGGTTGGTGATGCCGATGGCCTTGATGTCGTCACGGGTGATGCCGGCCTTCTGGATGGCCCCGGCGACGACTTCCTGGACGTTGGTCCAGATCTCGTTGGCGTCGTGCTCGACCCAGCCCGGCTTCGGGAAGATCTGCTCGTGCTCCTTCTGGTCGACGGAGACGATACGGCCGTCCCGGTCGAAGACGATGCAGCGGCTGGAGGTGGTGCCCTGGTCGATGGCGGCGATGAACGGGCCGGCGGTGTGGGCGTCGGTCACGGTGTGCTCCTGAAAGTCAACTGGTCGAAGGGCGGTACGTACGGCGCGTGCCGGGAGTCGGGTGACACCCGCGGCTCGTCGCTCGTAGGCGTGCTCTTAGGCGAACGCGACGTTGTAGATGCCCGCGGCGATGGCGGCGCCGATCAGCGGACCGATCACCGGGACCCAGGCGTAGCTCCAGTCGGAGCCGCCCTTGTTGGGCAGGGGCAGAAGGGCGTGCACGATACGCGGACCGAGGTCACGGGCCGGGTTGATCGCGTAACCGGTCGGACCGCCGAGGGACAGGCCGATCGAGACGACGACGAGCGAGGTGATCAGGGCGCCGAGGGTGCCGAGGCCCTTGCCGCTGTCGTTGAGGCCCTGGGTGAGGACCGCGAGGACCAGCACGATGGTGCCGATGACCTCGGTGGCGACGTTCTGCACCGCGTTGCGGATCTCGGGGCCGGTGGAGAAGATGCCGAGCACGGGGCCGGCGCCGGTCTCACGGGCCTCGACGGCCTTCGCGCTGGTGGTCTCCGCGCCCGGACCGCCGACGATCTCCTTGTCGGTGAGGTGGGCGTGGAACTGGCCGTAGTAGGCGACCCACACCAGCGCGGCGCCGATCATCGCGCCGAGCAGCTGCCCGCCCCAGTAGGTGGGGACCTGGCTCCACTCGATGCCGTCGTCCTTCAGCGCGAGCGCGAGGGTCACGGCCGGGTTCAGATGGGCGCCGGAGAGGGGCGCGGAGGTGTAGACGGCCGTCAGAACGGCAAAACCCCACCCGAAGGTGATGGCGAGCCAACCGGCGTTACGGGCCTTGGAGGCCTTCAGCGTGACGGCGGCGCAGACGCCACCGCCGAGCAGGATGAGTATGGCGGTACCGATGGTCTCGCCGATGAAGATGTCGGAGCTGGACACCCGCGACTCCTTTGTCCTTCGTCCAGGGGAAGGCGGACCCCGGGTCCCATTCCGGGGGTCCGCGCCCTCGGGGGTGAGAGCTGTACCCGGCCCTTGGCGTTGTCACACTCTAGCGCGTATTGCCGGTAGGTGTTCGACAATGCCGACCGATGGACGGGAGTCTTGCTGTGGCGTGAGTGGCTCGTCAAGGGTCCCGTTATCGAAAACCCGATCGTTATCGATCGAACTGGCTTATCGATCTTGCGTCGGCTGCTATACGCGCGCACGCCGGGGCTCAAGCGACCGCGCACGGCGAGGGCCGGGACACGCTCGGTGTCCCGGCCCTCGGAGGATCGGCGGTGGCCGCACGGCAGGCGGCGCCACGCGCACGGCCGCCCGGCGGCGGGTCAGAAGCGGGCGGCGCCCAGGTCCCGCGAGACGGCGCGGGCGCAGTCCCGCACCGCCGCGATCAGCTCGGGACGCAGCTCCCCGTCCCGGCGCAGCCGCTCCACGGCGCCCGTGATGCCGACCGCGCCGACGGGCATGCGCCGGCGGTCGTGGATGGGGGCCGCGATCGAGGCGACGCCTTCCCAGGTCTCCTCGACGTCCGACGCGTACCCGCGGGCGCGGGTGAGGTCGAGGACGCCCTCGAAGGCGTCCAGTTCGCACACGGTCCGCTCGGTGAACGACTTGCGGTCGGTCTCCAGGACCTCGCTGTGCGCCACCGGGTCGTAGGCGGCGAGGACCTTGCCGAGGGCTGTGGAGTGCAGCGGCTGCATGGCCCCTATCTCCAGCACCTGCCGGCTGTCGTCGGGCCGGAAGACGTGGTGCACGATCAGTACGCCCTGCTGGTGCAGCACCCCCAGGTGGACGCTCTCGCCGCTGGAGCGGGCCAGGTCGTCCGTCCACACCAGCGCCCGCGCCCGCAGTTCGTGGACGTCGAGGTAGGTGGTCCCCAGGCGCAGCAGCTCGGCGCCCAGCTGGTACCGCCCGGAGGCGTCGTCCTGCTCGACGAAGCCCTCCTGCTGGAGGGTGCGCAGTATGCCGTGGGCGGTGCCTTTGGCGAGGCCCAGCGACGAGGCGATGTCCGACAGGCCGAGTCGTCGCTCGCCGCCCGCGAGCAATCGCAGCATCGCGGCCGCCCGTTCGAGCGACTGGATGTTCCGTGCCATCGCCGTCCTGCCTCCGTCCCCTTCGACCGCCGCCCGCACATGAACTTCCAACGTTCGGCAATGTCGAACACTACCGGTCGTTGCCGACCTCTCGCTAATGGCCGTCAACACCTTTTCGGCCGAACAGGCCCCAGCGGCGCCCTTCCGGTGCCGGTCCGGTGTCCGTCGGGTGCCGGTCCGGTGTCCGTCCGGTGCGCGTCCCGTGGACGGCCGGTGCCCGAGCGGCGTCCGCCGGTCGTCCGTCGCCCGTCCGTCGTTCGTCCGTCGCCCGTCCGCCGTTCGCCCCTCGCCCGTCCGCCGTTCGTCCGTCGCCCGTCCGTCGTTCGTCCGTCGAGGGAGTAAACCGCACTCGAACGCTCACGCCACGCCGGTCCGCCCCGTGGACGCCCCTGACCCCGCCGGGCGCTCCGGGCTACCCTGACGGCGTGCGCCTTCCACGGGAAGACGCAAAGCCGACAGCCGTCGCACTCCAGGGAGCACCTTCATGGCCTCGTCGCCGAATCCGTCCCCTTCGTCCGCCGCCGCAGGCCGGGCCCGTTCCGACGCCCTCCGCGAGGCCCTCGCCACCCGTGTCGTGGTCGCCGACGGCGCGATGGGCACGATGCTCCAGGCCCAGGACCCCACGCTGGACGACTTCCAGCAGCTGGAGGGCTGCAACGAAGTCCTGAACGTGACCCGCCCCGACATCGTCCGTTCGGTGCACTCCGCGTATTTCGAGGCGGGCGTCGACTGCGTCGAGACCAACACGTTCGGCGCGAACCTCACCGCCCTCGGCGAGTACGACATCCCCGAGCGGGTCGCCGAGCTGTCCGAGGCCGGCGCCCGCATCGCCCGCGAGACCGCCGACGAGTTCGCCGCCCGCGACGGCCGGCAGCGCTGGGTCCTCGGCTCCATCGGCCCCGGCACCAAGCTGCCCACCCTCGGCCACACCACCTTCACCGCCATCCGCGACGCCTACCAGCAGAACGCCGAGGGCCTCCTCGCGGGCGGCGCCGACGCCCTGCTGGTGGAGACCACCCAGGACCTGCTGCAGACCAAGGCGTCCGTTCTCGCCGCCCGCCGCGCCATGGCCACCGCCGGCTACGAGGTCCCGCTGATCGTGTCGGTCACCGTCGAGACCACCGGCACCATGCTCCTCGGCTCCGAGATCGGCGCCGCGCTGACCGCGCTGGAGCCGCTGGGCATCGACATGATCGGCCTGAACTGCGCCACCGGCCCCGCCGAGATGAGCGAGCACCTGCGCTATCTCTCACGCCACTCCCGCGTCCGGCTCTCCTGCATGCCCAACGCCGGCCTGCCCGTGCTCACCAAGGACGGCGCCCACTACCCGCTGACCGCTCCCGAACTGGCCACCGCCCAGGAGAACTTCGTCCGCGAGTACGGCCTCTCCCTCATCGGCGGCTGCTGCGGCACCACCCCCGAGCACCTGCGCCAGGTCGTCGAACGCGTCCGCGACCTCACCCCGCCCGAGCGCCGGCCCCGCCCCGAGCCGGGCGCCGCCTCCCTCTACCAGACCGTCCCGTTCCGCCAGGACACCTCGTACCTGGCCATCGGCGAGCGCACCAACGCCAACGGCTCGAAGAAGTTCCGCGAGGCCATGCTGGAGGGCCGCTGGGACGACTGCGTGGAGATGGCCCGCGACCAGATCCGCGAGGGCGCCCACATGCTCGACCTGTGCGTCGACTACGTGGGCCGCGACGGCGTCGCCGACATGGCCGAACTCGCCGGCCGCTTCGCCACCGCCTCCACCCTGCCCATCGTCCTCGACTCCACCGAGGTCGACGTCATCCAGGCGGGCCTGGAGAAGCTCGGCGGCCGCGCGGTCATCAACTCCGTCAACTACGAGGACGGCGACGGCCCCGAGTCGCGCTTCGCGAAGGTCACCCGGCTCGCCCAGGAGCACGGCGCCGCCCTGATCGCCCTCACCATCGACGAGGAGGGCCAGGCCCGCACCCCTGAGAAGAAGGTCGAGATCGCCGAACGGCTCATCGACGACCTGACCGGCAACTGGGGCATCCACGAGTCGGACATCCTCATCGACACCCTGACCTTCACCATCTGCACCGGTCAGGAGGAGTCCCGCAAGGACGGCATCGCCACCATCGAGGCCATCCGCGAACTCAAGCGCCGCCACCCGGACGTCCAGACCACCCTCGGTCTGTCCAACATTTCCTTCGGCCTCAACCCGGCCGCCCGCATCCTCCTCAACTCGGTCTTCCTCGACGAGTGCGTCAAGGCCGGACTCGACTCGGCGATCGTGCACGCCAGCAAGATCCTGCCCATCGCCCGCTTCGACGAGGAACAGGTCACCACCGCCCTCGACCTCATCTACGACCGCCGCCGCGAGGGCTACGACCCCCTCCAGAAGCTCATGGAGCTCTTCGAGGGCGCCACCGCGAAGTCCCTGAAGGCGGGCAAGGCCGAGGAACTGGCCGCCCTGCCGCTGGAGGAGCGCCTCAAGCGCCGCATCATCGACGGCGAACGCAACGGCCTGGAGGCCGACCTCGACGAGGCGCTCCAGACCCGTGCGGCCCTCGACATCGTCAACGACACCCTCCTCGACGGCATGAAGGTCGTCGGCGAACTCTTCGGCTCCGGCCAGATGCAGCTGCCGTTCGTCCTCCAGTCCGCCGAGGTCATGAAGGCCGCCGTCGCCCACCTCGAACCCCACATGGAGAAGTCGGACGCCGAGGGCAAGGGCACCATCGTCCTCGCCACCGTCCGCGGCGACGTCCACGACATCGGCAAGAACCTCGTCGACATCATCCTGTCCAACAACGGCTACAACGTCGTCAACCTCGGCATCAAGCAGCCGGTCTCCGCGATCCTCGACGCCGCCGAGGAGCACCGCGCCGACGTCATCGGCATGTCCGGGCTCCTGGTCAAGTCCACGGTGATCATGAAGGAGAACCTGGAGGAGCTGAACCAGCGCGGCCTCGCCGCCGACTACCCCGTCATCCTCGGCGGCGCCGCCCTCACCCGCGCCTACGTCGAACATGACCTCCACGAGATCTACGAGGGCGAGGTCCGCTACGCCCGCGACGCCTTCGAGGGCCTGCGCCTGATGGACGCCCTCATCGGCGTCAAGCGCGGTGTGCCGGGTGCCAAGCTGCCCGAACTGAAGCAGCGCCGGGTCCGCGCCACCGCCGCGGTCGTCGAGGAGCGCCCCGAGGAGGGCCACGTCCGCTCCGACGTCGCCACCGACAACCCGGTGCCCACCCCGCCGTTCTGGGGCACCCGGGTCAGCAAGGGCATCCAGCTCAAGGAGTACGCCACCTGGCTCGACGAGGGCGCCCTGTTCAAGGGCCAGTGGGGACTCAAGCAGGCCCGCACCGGCGACGGCCCCAGCTACGAGGAGCTCGTCGAGACCGAGGGCCGGCCCCGGCTGCGCGGTCTGCTGGACCGCCTCCAGACCGAGAACCTCCTCGAAGCGGCCGTCGTCCACGGCTACTTCCCCTGCGTCTCCAAGGACGACGACCTCATCATCCTCGACGACGCCGGCAACGAACGCACCCGCTTCTCCTTCCCCCGCCAGCGCCGCGGCCGCCGCCTGTGCCTCGCCGACTTCTTCCGCCCGGAGGAGTCCGGCGAGACCGATGTCGTCGGCCTCCAGGTCGTCACCGTCGGCTCCCGCATCGGCGAGGAGACCGCCAAGCTCTTCGAGGCCAACGCCTATCGCGACTACCTCGAACTCCACGGCCTGTCCGTGCAGTTGGCCGAGGCGCTCGCCGAGTACTGGCACGCCCGGGTCCGCGCCGAGCTGGGCTTCGGCGGGGAGGACCCCGCCGCCATCGAGGACATGTTCGACCTCAAGTACCGGGGCGCCCGCTTCTCCCTGGGCTACGGCGCCTGCCCCGACCTGGAGGACCGCGCCAAGATCGCCGAGCTGCTGGAGCCCGAGCGCATCGGCGTCCAGCTCTCCGAGGAGTTCCAGCTCCACCCCGAGCAGTCCACCGACGCGATCGTGATCCACCACCCGGAGGCGAAGTACTTCAACGCCCGATAGGCCCATACGGCCAGGGCACCGAGCAGCGCTGCGCCCCCGGCCGGCCCGGGCCAAGGGCGCTTCGCCGCGCGGCGTCGTACAATGGTCGGTCCACCGCAGGCCGGTTCCCCACCCGGGAACCGGCCTGCTCGTCCCACAAGGAGGTGCGCCGGATGACCACGACGATCCCCGCGCTAGGAACCCGGACGGCCGAAGGCTCCGCGCTGCAGGCCGTGCTCCTCGACATGGACGGAACCCTGGTGGACACCGAGGGCTTCTGGTGGGACGTGGAGGTCGAGGTCTTCCGGTCCCTCGGCCACACCCTCGACGAGTCCTGGCGCCATGTCGTGGTCGGCGGCCCCATGAGCCGCAGCGCGGGCTTCCTCATCGAGGCCACCGGCGCCGACATCACCCTCGCCGAACTGTCCGTCCTCCTCAACGACGGCTTCGAGGCACGGATCGGACGGGCCCTGCCGCTGATGCCGGGCGCGGCGAGACTCCTCGCCGAACTCGCCGCGCACGACGTCCCCACCGCCCTGGTCTCCGCCTCCCACCGCCGCATCATCGACCGCGTCCTGACCTCCCTGGGCCCCCAGCACTTCGCCCTGACCGTCGCCGGCGACGAGGTGGAACGCACCAAGCCGTTCCCCGACCCGTACCTGCTGGCCGCCGCGGGGCTGGGCGCCGACCCGGTCCGGTGCGCCGTCATCGAGGACACCGCGACCGGGGTCGCGGCGGCCGAGGCGGCGGGCTGCCATGTGGTCGCCGTGCCCTCCGTGGCCCCCATCACCCCCGCCGCCCGGCGCACCGTCGTCACCTCGCTGGAAGAGGTCGACCTGCCATTCCTGCACGGTCTGATGTCGGGCTGACGACGGAAATGGGCGCGCTCGTGCACCCAGCGTGAACGATTGAAAGCGCAATAAAAAGCCAAGATCATTCACTTCTCATCGGCGGCCGGAATTCAGCCCGGAAAAACCGAATTCCCGCCACCGGGAAGCCCCTTCACCCTGTGACGTTGACCACTCGGGCCCGGCCTCCACGGCCGGGCCCGGCCCGTCCAAACCCCGCTTACAGGGGCGTTCGGCGCATCCAAGTGTCCTGATTGGTGCAGGGTGCACCAAACATTCCACCGGTGCGCTCATCCGTGCGTCCGCACCCGGTTCCACAGCGTGAGGGCAACTCAACTCCGGTGCGCGCGGGCGCCTTACACGGGGCGGGCTAATCTCGACGCGGAAACATCGCCGTACCGCCCGAGACGCGCCCGCACCACCCCGCAGGCACCCGTCCCGGAATTGAGCTCTGGAGAAACTCGAGCATGAACCGCAAGACCCTGGTGCTGCCGGCCGTCCTCGGCCTGCTCGCCCCGGTGATCGCCGCCTGCGGCGCCACCGACGGCGCGAGCAGCGACGGCGACGCGATCGTCGTCGGCACCACCGACCGGTTCACCGCCTCGAAGGAGGCCCCGGCCCCGATCGACCCGGCCTACGCCTACGACGTCGGCACCTGGAACATCCTCCGCCAGACCGTCCAGACCCTCCTCGTCCAGCCCAGCGGCGACGGCGAACCGGAGCCCGAGGCCGCCTCCAGCTGCGGCTTCACCGACACCGGCAGCGAGCGCTACGTCTGCACCCTCCGCGACGGCCTGAAGTTCGCCGACGGCAGCCCCATCACCGCCGAGGACGTCAAGTTCTCCATCGACCGCGCCCGCTCCATCAAGGCCGACAGCGGTGTCTTCGCCCTGCTGTCCACCATCGACCTCGTCGAGACCAAGGGCGACAAGCAGGTCATCTTCCACCTCAACGGCCCCGACGCCACGCTCCCGTACAAGCTGTCCACCCCCGTCGCCGGCATCGTCAACCCCGCCGACTACGACAAGGACAAGCTCCGCGAGGGCTTCAAGGTCGACGGCTCCGGCCCCTACACCCTGGACGCCGAGGTCGAGAACAACGAACTCGTCAAGGCCGTCTTCAGCAAGAACCCCCACTACCGGGGCCACTTGGACCCGAAGAACGACCAGATCGAACTGCGTTCCTTCGCCGACCCCGACGCCATGGGCAGCGCCCTGGAGGACGGCGACATCGACCTGATGACCCGGACCATGACACCGGCGCAGATCGACAAGTACTCCACGTCCGACGACAAGGAGATCGACCTCGTCGAGTCACCCGGCCTGGAGATCCGCTACCTCGCCTTCAACACCGAGGCGTCCCCGGTCAAGAGCACCGCCGTCCGCCGCGCCATGGCCCAGATCATCGACCGCGGCGCACTCGTCTCCAAGGTCTACGGCAGCCAGTCCGAGCCCCTCTTCTCCATCGTCCCGGCGGGCATCACCGGCCACTCCAACTCGTTCTTCAACAAGTACGGCGACCCCAGCGTCTCCAAGGCCACCTCGACCCTGGAGCAGGCCGGCATCACCACCCCGGTCAAGCTGACCCTGCACTACACCACCGACCACTACGGCGCCGCCACGAAGACCGAGTTCGAGGTCCTGAAGAAGCAACTCGACGACAGCGGCCTGTTCGACGTCACCATCAAGGGCGCGCCCTGGTCCACTTTCCGCCCGGCCGAACAGGAAGGCGAGTACGCCGTCTACGGCATGGGCTGGTTCCCGGACTTCCCGGACGCCGACAACTACCTGGCGCCCTTCCTCGACAAGGACAACTTCCTCAACTCGCCGTACGACAACAGCGAGATCCGCAGCAAGCTGATCCCCGAGTCCCGCCGCCAGGCCGACCGGCTCACGGCCTCCGACAGCCTCACCGGCATCCAGGACATCGTCGCCGACGACGTGCCGATCATCCCGCTGTGGCAGGGCAACCAGTACGTCGCGGCCCGAGACGACGTCACCGGCGCCGAGTACGCGCTCAACTCCGCCTCCACACTCCAGCTGTGGCAGCTCGGCCGCGGCATCGGCGACTGACCTTCCGTTCCTGACCCCGCGCGCCGGAACCCGGGGGAGCACCGGCGCGTCCAGACACCCGACGACACAAGGCACTCACACGTGAACATGCGCACCCAGTGGCCCGTCCTGACCATCGCGACAGGGCTGGCCGCCGGCCTGCTGACCGGCTGCGGATCCGAATCCGGGGGAACCGGGGACTCCGCCTCCAACGTGGTGGTGGGGATGTCCGACGACGTCCTGGCCACCGACCCCGCCTCCGGCTACGACCCGGGTTCCTGGCTGCTCTTCAACAACGTCTTCCAGTCGCTGCTGAGCTTCCCCAACGGCGCCACGGAACCCGAGCCGGACCTCGCCGAGGAATGCTCCTTCGCCGGCTCCCAGACCACGGTCTACGAGTGCACCCTGAAGAAGGGCCTGAAGTTCAGCAACGGTGAGGCCCTCACCGCGAAGGACGTCAAGTTCTCCTTCGACCGCATGCTGAAGATCAACGACGAGGCCGGCCCGGCGATCATGTTCCCCATGCTCGACAACGTCGAGACGCCGAACGACACCACCGTCCGCTTCAACCTCAAGTACGCCGACGCCACCTTCCCCAGCAAGATCGCCTCCGGGGCCGGTGCCATCGTCGACGAGAGCTCCTACGACGCCGACGGCCTCCGCAAGGACGGCGAAGCGGTCGGCTCCGGCCCCTACAAGCTGGAGTCCTTCGGCGAGGACGAGGCCGTCTTCTCCGTCAACGACAACTACAAGGGCCCCGCCGACGTCGAGAACGAGGGCATCACCCTCAAGTTCTTCCACGGCAAGCAGGACGCCCTGAAGAAGGCCCTTCTGGAGGGCGAGGTCGACGTCGCCTTCCGCGGACTCAGCGCCGGAGCCATCTCCGACATCGAGACCGACACCTCCACCGCCAGCGGCGTCGAACTCGTCGACGGCACCGGAGCCGAGGTCCAGCACCTGGTCTTCAACATGAACGACCCGGTCACCGGCAAGATCGGCGTGCGCCGCGCCATCGCCCACCTCCTCGACCGCGAGGCCCTCGTGGGCGAGGTCTACCAGGGCACCGCCACCCCGCTCTACTCGATCATCCCGGCGGGCATCACCGGCCACAACACCGCCTTCTTCGACACCTACGGCGCCCGCCCGTCAAAGGCCAAGGCCCAGGCCGCCCTGCGCGCCGACGGGATCACCGACAAGGTCGAACTCACCCTCTGGTCCACGCCGTCCCGCTACGGCCCCTCCACCGACCAGGAGCTGGAGGCCATCGCCAAGCAGCTCAACGACAGCGGTCTGTTCGACGCCAAGGTCAAGTCCGTCGCGTTCGCCCAGTACGAGAAGGACATAGCCGCCGGCAAGTACGGCGTCTACGTCAAGGGCTGGGTCCCGGACTACCCGGACCCCGACAACTTCACCAGCCCCTTCTTCGGCAAGGGCAACGTCCTCGACAACAACTACACCAACAAGACCATCACCGGTCAGCTGCTGCCGAGCACCGCCGCCGAGAGCGACCGCTCCGCCACCGAGCAGGAGTACGCCGAGCTGCAGAACATCGTGGCCGAAGAGGTCCCCCTCCTCCCGATCTGGCAGGCCAAGCAGTACGCCGTCATCCGCGACAACGTCTACGGCCTCGAGTACTGCCTCGACGCGTCCACCGTGTTCCGCTTCTGGGAGATCAGCAAGGGCTGACGGCCGGCCCCGCCGAGCGACCCCGAACGACCTCGCGAACACCCGAGGGCGCCCTCTTCACGAGGAAGAGGGCGCCCTCGGCGCGTCGTTGACCCGGCGCGGGCTACTGGGCCCCGGGACGCACCAGCCCGCTCTCGTACGCGTACACCGCCGCCTGCACCCGGTCCCGCAGCCCCAACTTCGTGAGCACATGCCCCACATGCGTCTTGACCGTGGTCTCGCTGACGAACAGATCGGCGGCGATCTCCGCGTTCGACAGACCCCGCGCCACCAGCTTCAGCACCTCGACCTCACGGTCCGTCAGCGTGTGCAGCGTGTCCGGCACCGGCTCGTCCCCCGACGGCAGATGCTCCGCGTACTTGTCGAGGAGCCGACGCGTGATGCTCGGCGCCAGCATCGCCTCACCGCCCGCGACCACCCGGATCGCCTGCACCAGCTCATGGGCGGGCGCGTCCTTCAACAGGAACCCGCTGGCCCCCGCCCGCAACGCCTCCACCACGTACTCGTCCAGATCGAACGTGGTCAGCACCAGCACCTTCGCCGGACCGTCCCGCCCGGGACCGGTGATCTGACGGGTCGCCTCCACCCCGTCCATCCGGGGCATGCGAATGTCCATCAGAACCACATCGGGCTGCAACGCCCGCACCTGGTCGAGCGCCTGCAGGCCGTCTCCGGCCTCCCCGACGACCGCGAGATCCTGCTCCGCCTCCAGAATCATCCGGAAGCCGGTACGCAGCAGCGGCTGGTCGTCGACCAGTAGGACGCGGATGGCCACGAAAGTCTCCTTCGCTAGTCCGGGCCCATTCTGCCCTGCGCCTCAGCGGGAGACTCCGCCGACCTCACCTGCAAGGGATAGGGCGGGGGAGTACCCCCGAATTCCGGACACACCGCCTGGTGGTCGCACCAGCCGCACAGCTTCGTCGGCCGGGGCCGCCACTCGCCGGTCTCCGTCGCCAGCCGGATCGCCTCCCACAGCGCGAGCAGCTTGCGCTCCACCCGCTCCAGATCCGCCATCACCGGGTCGTACGTCAGCACGTCACCACTGCCCAGGTACACCAGTTGCAGCCGGCGCGGCACCACCCGCTTCAGCCGCCACACCACCAGCGCGTAGAACTTCATCTGGAACAACGCGCCCTCCGCGTACTCGGGCCGCGGCGCCTTCCCCGTCTTGTAGTCGACGATCCGCACCTCGCCCGTCGGCGCCACGTCCACCCGGTCGATGATCCCGCGCAGCCTGAGCCCCGAGTCCAACTCCGTCTCGACGAACAACTCCCGCTCGACCGGCTCCAACCGGGTCGGGTCCTCCAGCGTGAACCAGCGCTCCACCAGCCGCTCGGCCTCCGCCAGCCACCCCGCGAGCCGCTCGCCCTCCGGGTCGTCCGCGAACAGCTCCACGACCTCCGGCCGCGACTCCCGCAGCCGGTCCCACTGCGCCGGCACCAGCGACTTGGCCCTTGGCGCCGTACGCTCCGCCGCCGGCGCGTCGAAGAGCCGCTCCAGCACCGCGTGCACCAGCGTGCCCCGTGTCGCCGCCTCGCTCGGCTTCTCCGGCAGCCGGTCGATCACCCGGAACCGGTACAGCAGCGGACACTGCATGAAGTCACTGGCCCGCGAGGGCGACAACGAGGCGGGGGGCGCCGCCTCCCGCGCGGGGCGCGCGCCCTCTTCGCCGGTGCCGTCCGCCGCGCCGGAGGGGGCGGTGTCGGCGCCGGTGCCGTCGGTGCTGGTTTCCATGACGACAGACCATACGGCCCACCACTGACAGTGACCGCCACGGGGCCGCCGGCGACGGACGCCCACCGGGCCGCACGCCCGGGCCGCCCCCGTCCCGCCGAGAGGCCCGTGTGCCTGCTGCGACGCGGGGAAAACTGAGGGGGTGCCGGGGCGGAACCCAGGACGGCGACCGCATAGCATCGACCACAGACCCTTCCGGCCCTGGACACGGGCGCGGAAGACGCTTCGAACGAGGGGACATCGTGGAGACGAGCGGCGGGAGCGGGCAGCCGCGGTCCGGCAACGACGAGGCGACCGAACACACGGACGACAACGTGACCCACACCGCCGACCCCACCCCCACCGAGGGCACCCCCGCCCCCCGTCGAGACCCGCGGCCCTCGGAGACCCCGGAACACCCCACCGGGCCGCCGAAGACCGACGAACACCCCACCGGGCCGCCGAAGACCGACGAAGCCCCCGGGCAGCCGGCCGCGCCGGAGGATTCCGACCGGCCTGCGCCCACCGACGGCCTCGGGTCCCCCAGCCGCTCAGCGGACGCGGACCGCTCAGGTGACGCCGACTCCGCCGAGGGCGCCGACCCCTCCGGGTTCTCCAGCCGCTCTGGGGATGCCGACCGCCCTGAGGGTGCCGCCCCTGTCGAGGCCGCCGACCGCCTGGGAGGCGCGGCCCCCGTCGAGGGCGCCGACCGTCGAGGGGATGCCGACCGCCCTGAGGGTGCCGCCCCTGTCGAGGCCGCCGACCGCCTGGGAGGCGCTGCCCCCGTCGAGGGCGCCGACCGCCGAGGGGATGCCGACCGCCCCGAGGGCGCCGAACCCGTCGAGGCCGCCGACCGCCCGGAGGACGCGCAACCCGCCGATGACCCCCGGCGGCCCGCCGACGTTCACCCCGCCGATGACCCCCGGCGGCCCGCCGGCGCTCACCCCGCCGACGACCCCCGGCGGCCCGCCGGCTCCCGGCCTCCGGGCGACCCCGCGTCGCTCCGCAAGGAGTCCGCCGCCGGGGCCGAGGACACCGCCGGCACCGCTCGTCCCCATGCCCACGCGGGCGGCCCCAAGCCTCCCGAGCGGCCCAAGGAGCCCGGTGGCGGCATCCTCATGGGGCGGCCCTTCGGCGTACCCGTGTACGTGGCGCCCAGCTGGTTCCTCGTCGCCGCCCTCATCACCTGGGTCTTCGGCGGCCAACTCGACCGCGTCCTGCCCGAACTCGGCGCCCTCCGCTACCTCGTCTCCCTCTTCTTCGCGGTCGCCTTCTACGCCTCCGTCCTCGTCCACGAACTCGCCCACACCATCGCCGCCCTCCGCTTCAAACTCCCCGTACGCCGCATCCAGCTCCAGTTCTTCGGCGGCGTCTCCGAGATCGAGAAGGAGTCCGAGACCCCCGGCCGCGAATTCGTCCTCGCCTTCGTCGGCCCCCTCCTCTCCCTGCTCCTGGCCGGCGTCTTCTACCTCGCCCTCCTCGCCGTGGAACCCGGCACCGTCCCCGGCGTCCTGCTGGCCGGCCTGATGATCTCCAACCTCATCGTCGCCGCCTTCAACCTCCTCCCGGGCCTGCCCCTCGACGGCGGCCGCATGCTCCGCGCCGTCGTCTGGAAGATCACCGGCAAACCCATGACCGGCACCGTCGCAGCCGCCTGGGTCGGCCGCGCCCTCGCCCTGTCCGTCCTCATCGGACTGCCCTGGCTCACCCAGTCCGGCCTCCTCGGCGCGGACGCCACCGACAGCGTCGGCATGGACACCGTCCTCGACGCCCTGCTCGCCGCCATCCTCGCCGCCATCATCTGGACCGGCGCCGGCAACAGCCTCCGCATGGCCCGCCTGCGCGAACACCTCCCCGAACTGCGCGCCCGCGCCCTCACCCGCCGCGCCGTCCCCGTCCAGGCCGACACCCCCCTCTCCGAAGCCCTCCGCCGCGCCAACGACGCCGGCGCCCGCGCCCTCGTCGTCGTCGACGCCGACGGCGAACCCCTCTCCCTCGTCCGTGAGGCCGCCATCGTCGGCGTCCCCGAACACCGCCGTCCCTGGGTCGCCGTCAGCGGCCTCGCCCAGGACCTCACCGACGGCATGCGCGTCTCCGCCGAACTCGCCGGAGAAGAACTCCTCGACGCCCTCCGCGCCACCCCCGCCACCGAGTACCTCGTCGTCGAGGAGACCGGGGAGATCTACGGCGTCCTCTCCGCGGCCGACGTGGAACGCGCCTTCGTCAAGGCCATGGCCAGGCCCTCCTGACCCCCGACAGCCCCCACCCGTCGCGCCCAGCCGTGGTCCGCGGCCCCCGCCGGGACCGGTAGGCTGGTCACATGTCCGAACCGACCGGTGCCGCCCGCCGTCGCGGGCCCTTCAAGGTCGGGGACCAGGTCCAGCTCACCGACCCCAAGGGACGCCACTACACGTTCACG
This sequence comes from Streptomyces sp. NPDC030183, assembly GCF_055573455.1. Lineage (NCBI taxonomy): Bacteria > Bacillati > Actinomycetota > Actinomycetes > Kitasatosporales > Streptomycetaceae > Streptomyces > Streptomyces sp. NPDC030183. The sequence continues at coordinate 199,685 of NZ_JBVIBK010000013.1, read as the reverse complement.
CTCGAAGAGGGAAAGAACTTCCACACCCACAAGGGTTCCTTCCCCCACGACGAGCTGATCGGTGCGCCCGAGGGCAGTGTTGTCCGCACCACGGGGAACGTCGCCTACCTGGCGCTGCGCCCCCTGCTCCCCGACTACGTCCTGTCCATGCCCCGCGGCGCCGCCGTGGTCTACCCCAAGGACGCGGGGCAGATCCTCGCCTTCGCCGACATCTTCCCCGGCGCCCGCGTCGTGGAGGCCGGCGTCGGCTCCGGCTCGCTCAGCAGCTTCCTGCTGCGCGCCATCGGCGACCAGGGCATGCTCCACTCCTACGAGCGCCGCGCGGACTTCGCCGAGATCGCGCAAGCGAACGTGGAGCGCTACTTCGGCGGCCCCCACCCCGCCTGGCAGCTCACCGTCGGCGACCTCCAGGACAACCTGTCCGACACCGACGTCGACCGCGTCATCCTCGACATGCTCGCCCCCTGGGAATGCCTGGAGGCCGTCTCCAAGGCACTCGTCCCCGGCGGCATCCTCTGCTGCTACGTCGCCACCACCACCCAGCTCGCCCGGACCGTCGAGTCCATCCGCGAGATCGGCTGCTTCAACGAGCCGACCGCCTGGGAGACGATGATCCGCAACTGGCACATCGAGGGCCTCGCCGTCCGCCCGGACCACCGCATGATCGGCCACACCGGCTTCCTGCTCACCGCCCGCCGCCTCGCCGACGGCGTCGAGCCCCCCATGCGCCGCCGCCGCCCCGCCAAGGGCGCCTACGGCGAGGACTACGCCGGCCCCAACGCCGACGGCGGCACCGCCCGCTGACCCCGCAGCGAACCCACCCTTGACGTGGCCGAGTTCCCCGCAGCGCCCGGGAACTCGGCCACGGCGCTCTCGCGTTGACGCGCCACCAGAAAGCCCAGCGAACCCCGCACCCCGCCGTTCCGCCCCGCTGTGACGTGTGGCACCATGCGGGTCACCAACCGCCACAGCCCTCTCAGGAGACGCTCCTAGTGCAGCAACCCGCGGTCCCGGAACTGGCGCACGCGCACACCCGCCCGATCCACTGGCTCGCCACGGCCACCGCCCTCGCCGGAGTCGTGGCCCTGTCGTCGGCGCTCCAACCCGACGCGGCGAGAGCCGCCCAGCCCGGCCCGGAGCCCCGCAGAGCCCCGGCCGTGGTCGCCGCCCCCGACCCCGCCGACGTCGAGCTGCCCCTCGACTGCGGACCCGTCGGCGTCGTCACCAAGAAGCAGGCATCCGGAGACCTCGACGGGGACGGCCGACCCGAGACCGTGGCCGTCGTCCACTGCGACGCCACCATGGGCACCCCACCCGACGCCGTCTACGTCCTCACCCGCTCCACCGACGCCGCACGACCCCGGGTCGTCGCCACCCTCGTGGCGCCCAAGGACCGCAACACCGTCTCCGACTTCGCCGTCCGTGACGGAGCCGTCACGGCCACCCTGCACGGCTACTCCTCGCGCCAGGTGCCCAATTGCTGCCCCGACGTCACCGACGACATCGAATGGCACTGGCGCGACGGGGCGTTCGTACGCTCGGCCCCCGCAGGCAGCCAAAGCGTGTGACACCCCGCCCAACCGGACGAGATCACCCGGGAAACCCCGTGTGAGAAAGCAGACACGGCATGACGTGGAGTGGCCGCCCTGTCACTCCGCGTCCGGGCCGTACACCTCGACGCTGTCCGAAACCCGACGCACGTGGATGCACTCACCCGGACACTCCTTCGCCGAGTCCACCACATCCGCCAGCAACGGCAGCGGAACCGGCGTCGTCGCCCCAGGGGCCTGCAGCAACTCGTCGTCCACGCTCTTCACATACGCCAGCCCGTCGATGTCCAGCTCGAACACCTCGGGCGCGTACTGCGCGCAAATACCGTCACCGGTGCACAGGTCCTGGTCGATCCAGACCTCGAGCGCCTCGCCCACGGTCCCGGACTCCTGCCGCACGGTCATCTCTCCTGCCATTCCTCTCGTCGCGCCGGTCGGGAACCATGCAGGCCCTGACGGGTGTTGAACACTTCGACCCTACCCGGACCGGCTTTCCAATCATGTTCCGTGGGTATTCCCCTGGCGTGAGGGAGAGCGCAAGGGTGAAGATCGGACACACCCCGACCGTCTTTGTGATCTAGGGGTTTCAATCGACACCCACCCAGGTAGGGTCTGGAAGCGTCCAGCTCCCCTTGGAGGAGGTGAGGACCGTGGCAGCCCACGACGACGACATGAACCGCGGCATCCGCCCGGGACGAGGGTCCGACGACCCGGCCGGGCAGATTGCCTACCTTGAGCAGGAGATCGCCGTCCTGCGACGCAAGCTCGCCGACTCTCCGCGACACACGAGGATTCTCGAAGAGCGGATCGTCGAGCTGCAGACCAACCTGGCCGGCGTGTCCGCGCAGAACGAGCGGCTCGCCAACACGCTCCGTGAGGCCCGCGACCAGATCGTGGCCCTCAAGGAAGAAGTCGACCGGCTCGCACAGCCCCCGGCCGGCTTCGGTGTCTTCCTCACGGCGAACGAGGACGGCACGGCCGACATCTTCACCGGAGGCCGAAAGCTCCGCGTGAACGTCAGCCCCAGCGTGGACCTGGAAGAGCTCAGGCGCGGCCAGGAAGTCATGCTCAACGAAGCGCTCAACGTGGTCGAAGCCATGGAGTTCGAGCGCGTCGGGGACATCGTCACCCTCAAGGAGATCCTCGAGGACGGCGAGCGCGCCCTGGTGCTCGGGCACACCGACGAGGAACGGGTGGTACGGCTCGCCGAGCCGCTGCTGGACGTCACCATCCGCCCCGGCGACGCCCTGCTGCTCGAACCCCGCTCCGGCTACGTCTACGAGATCGTCCCCAAGAGCGAGGTCGAGGAACTCGTCCTCGAAGAGGTCCCGGACATCGGCTACGAGCAGATCGGTGGCCTCGGCGGCCAGATCGAGGCCATCCGCGACGCGGTCGAGCTCCCGTACCTCTACCCCGACCTCTTCAAGGAGCACGAGCTGAGGCCGCCCAAGGGCGTCCTCCTCTACGGGCCCCCCGGATGCGGCAAGACGCTCATCGCCAAGGCCGTGGCGAACTCCCTCGCCAAGAAGGTCGCGGAAGTGACCGGCCAGGCCGCCGGCAAGAGCTTCTTCCTCAACATCAAGGGACCCGAGCTCCTCAACAAGTACGTCGGCGAGACCGAGCGGCAGATCCGCCTCGTCTTCCAGCGAGCCAGGGAGAAGGCCAGCGAGGGCACCCCCGTCATCGTCTTCTTCGACGAAATGGAATCCCTCTTCCGCACCCGCGGATCCGGTGTCAGCTCGGACGTGGAGAACACCATCGTCCCCCAGCTGCTCGCCGAGATCGACGGCGTGGAGGGCCTCCAGAACGTGGTCGTCATCGGCGCCTCCAACCGCGAGGACATGATCGACCCCGCCATCCTGCGCCCCGGCCGACTCGACGTGAAGATCAAGATCGAGCGTCCCGACGCCGAGGCCGCCAAGGACATCTTCGGCAAGTACCTCACCGAGCGCCTCCCGCTGCACTCCGACGACCTCGGCGAGCACGGCGGCAGCAAGGCCACCACCGTCCAGAGCATGATCCAGACGGCAGTGGAACACATGTACGCCGAATCCGAGGAGAACCGCTTCCTGGAAGTCACCTACGCCAACGGAGACAAGGAAGTCCTCTACTTCAAGGACTTCAACAGCGGCGCCATGATCGAGAACATCGTCGGCCGCGCCAAGAAGATGGCGATCAAGGACTTCCTCGAAAAGAACCAGAAGGGCCTCCGCGTCTCCCACCTCCTCCAGGCATGCGTGGACGAGTTCAAGGAGAACGAGGACCTGCCCAACACCACCAACCCGGACGACTGGGCCCGAATCTCCGGAAAGAAGGGCGAACGGATCGTCTACATCCGTACCCTGATCACCGGAAAGCAGGGTGCCGACACCGGACGCTCCATCGACACGGTGGCGAACACCGGACAGTACCTGTAAAAGACAGGGCGGCTGCGGGTGCCCTCAGTGGGTACCCGCAGCCGACTGTTTTTCGGGTCACGGCTGGAGCAGTCAATGACGCAAATGATCTCCCCACCAGCGCGAAGCCGTTCTAGGCTCGTTCGTACCGCCGAGTCGCGCAGTGCGGGGACGGGCACCGCACACGCACCGGAGCGCCAGCGGTACTTGAGCAGCGTCCCCGACCGAGGACGCCGCCGGGCAAGGAGGGCCGCATGACCGTACGGCGAGTAATGGGCATCGAGACGGAGTACGGGATCTCCGTCCCCGGTCACCCCAACGCCAATGCCATGCTCACCTCGTCCCAGATCGTCAACGCCTACGCCGCGGCGATGCACCGGGCCCGCCGGGCCCGCTGGGACTTCGAGGAGGAGAACCCGCTGAGGGACGCGCGAGGCTTCGACCTCGCCCGCGAGGCCGCCGACTCCAGCCAGCTCACCGACGAGGACATCGGCCTGGCCAACGTCATCCTCACCAATGGCGCGCGCCTCTACGTCGACCACGCACACCCCGAATACAGCGCCCCCGAGGTCACCAACCCCCGGGACGCCGTCCTCTGGGACAAGGCCGGCGAACGGATCATGGCCGAAGCCGCCGAACGGGCGGCCCAGCTCCCCGGCGCCCAGCCGATCCACCTCTACAAGAACAACACCGACAACAAGGGCGCCTCCTACGGCACGCACGAGAACTACCTGATGAAGCGGGAGACCCCCTTCTCGGACATCGTGCGCCACCTCACGCCCTTCTTCGTCTCCCGCCAGGTCTTCGCCGGCGCCGGACGCGTCGGCATCGGCCAGGACGGCCACGAGCACGGCTTCCAGCTCAGCCAGCGGGCGGACTACTTCGAGGTCGAGGTGGGCCTGGAGACGACCCTCAAGCGCCCCATCATCAACACCCGCGACGAGCCGCACGCGGACGCCGAGAAGTACCGCCGCCTCCACGTGATCATCGGCGACGCGAACCTCTCGGAGATCTCCACCTACCTGAAGCTGGGCACCACCGCCCTCGTCCTCTCCATGATCGAGGACGGCTTCATCGCCGTGGACCTGGCCGTCGACCAGCCCGTACGCACCCTCCACCAGGTCTCCCACGACCCGTCCCTGCAGCGCCTCATCACGCTCCGCAGCGGACGCACGCTGACCGCCGTGCAACTCCAGATGGAGTACTACGAGCTGTCGCGCAAGTACATCGAGGAGCGGTTCGGCGCGGACGCCGACGACCAGACCAAGGACGTCCTCAGCCGCTGGGAGGACACGCTCAACCGCCTGGAGCACGACCCCATGAGCCTCTCCGGCGAGCTCGACTGGGTCGCCAAGCGGGAACTCATGGAGGGCTACCGCCGCCGTGACGGCCTCGACTGGGACGCCGCGCGACTCCATCTGGTCGACCTCCAGTACGCCGACGTACGGGCCGAGAAGGGCCTCTACAACCGTCTGGTGGCCCGCGGCAAGATGAAGCGGCTCCTGGACGAGACGGAGGTCGAGCGGGCCCGTACGAAGCCGCCGGAGGACACCCGCGCGTACTTCCGCGGCCGCTGCCTGGAGCAGTACGCCGACGACGTCGCGGCCGCCTCCTGGGACTCCGTGATCTTCGATCTTCCGGGCCGGGACTCGCTCCAGCGGGTTCCAACCCTCGAACCCCTTCGCGGAACGCGAAATCACGTCAAGGAGCTCCTGGACCGCTGCCGCACGGCGGAAGACCTGGTCAGGGTCCTCTCCGGCAACTGAATCGGGCATCAATCGTGATCGGCCGGGCAGGGTGGAAACACCGCAGTCCGGGAATCATCGAGGTGGTTCCCGGACGTTGTGGAAACAACGGGGCCAATGTCAGACCGGGCTTGTAGGGTCTGATCATGACCGATCGGCAGGAAAGCCGACCTGCCGACCATGTCGGGCGAACTGAGCGGGGTGAGGGTTATGGCGACCAAGGACACCGGCGGCGGACAGCAGAAGGCCACCCGTTCCACCGAAGAGGTCGAGGAGGCTCCCGAGGCGCAGGCTTCGGACGACCTCAAGGAACGGCAGGAGAAGCTGAGCGACGACGTGGACTCGGTTCTGGACGAGATCGATGACGTCCTCGAGGAGAATGCCGAGGACTTCGTTCGAAGCTTCGTTCAGAAAGGCGGCCAGTAGCCTTCTAATCGAAGGCTATGGGGGCCGCTCACATTGGCAAGTGAAGACAGTGCGAAGTGTTGCCCGCGGTGCAAGGAGTCCAAGCCGCGGGCAGCCTTCGCCAGTAACAAGTCGGCCCGTGGAGACGCCTGAGGGGCACAAGTTCTGTCGGTGCTGCGGCCAGGTCAAGCCGCACAGTGAGTGGCATCGAGACGCAACGGCATCCGATGGCCTCTCGACACGTTGCAAGGCATGCCGGGCCGCCAAGGGGCGCGCAGGTCACCTGAAGCGCAACTACGGCCTCACCGAAGCCGAACGTGACGAGATGATCGCATCCCAGATGGGGCTCTGCGTGATCTGTTTGAAAGCCCCGGCCGTTCATGTGGATCACTGCCACAAGACGGGTAAGGTCCGAGGCGTACTGTGCTTCAACTGCAATTCGGCCATCGGCAAGTTGGGAGATGATCCCGACGCTGTTCGTCGGGCTGCCGCCTACTTGGAAGGATCCTCGTGGAAGCCAACACTCGTAGCACCGGGCGTCTACCAGCTGCCTTCCTGACGCCTGGGTCGTCCTCCTTCATGGACTTCCTGTCGGAGCACCAGCCGGAGCTGCTGCCCGGCAAGCGGCAGCTGCCGCCGACCCAGGGCGTGATCGAGGCCCCGCACGGCACGACGATCGTGGCCGTGACGTTCCCCGGCGGTGTGGTGCTCGCCGGTGACCGACGGGCCACGATGGGGAACATGATCGCGCAGCGGGACATCGAGAAGGTGTTCCCCGCGGACGAGTACTCGGCGGTGGGAATCGCCGGTACGGCCGGTCTGGCCGTGGAGATGGTCAAGCTGTTCCAGCTGGAGCTGGAGCACTTCGAGAAGGTCGAGGGGGCGCAGCTCTCGCTGGAGGGCAAGGCGAACCGTCTGTCGACCATGATCCGTTCCAACCTCGGCATGGCCATGCAGGGTCTGGCCGTGGTGCCGCTCTTCGCGGGCTACGACGTGGACCGTGCGAAGGGCCGCATCTTCTCCTACGACGTGACGGGCGGTCGTTCCGAGGAGAGCGGTTACGCGGCCACGGGATCGGGTTCGATCTTCGCGCGCGGTGCCATGAAGAAGCTCTTCCGCGAGGACCTGACCGAGGAGCAGGCCACGACGCTCGTGGTGCAGGCTCTGTACGACGCGGCTGACGACGACTCGGCGACCGGTGGTCCCGATGTCGCCCGCCGGATCTACCCGATCGTCACCGTGATCACCGAGGACGGCTTCCGTCGGCTGACCGACGAGGAGTCCTCCGGGATCGCCCGCTCGATCCTGGAGCGGCGTCTGGAGCAGCCCGACGGTCCGCGGGCCGCGCTGCTCTAGCCGGTCCGGCGCGGACGGCCCTCTTATCAAGGTGATCCAGTGACTTCGACAGAAAGGGACGGATAACCGGTGTCGACGCCGTTCTATGTCTCACCCCAGCAGGCCATGGCCGATCGGGCGGAGTACGCCCGCAAGGGCATCGCCCGTGGTCGCAGCCTGGTCGTGCTGCAGTATGCCGACGGCATCGTGTTCGTCGGCGAGAACCCGTCCCGTGCGCTGCACAAGTTCAGCGAGATCTATGACCGGATCGGTTTCGCGGCCGCCGGCAAGTACAACGAGTACGAGAACCTGCGGATCGGTGGTGTGCGCTACGCGGATCTGCGGGGTTACACCTATGACCGTGACGATGTGACCGCTCGCGGTCTCGCGAACGTCTACGCCCAGACGCTGGGCACGATCTTCTCCTCGGCGGCCGAGAAGCCGTACGAGGTGGAGCTGGTCGTGGCCGAGGTGGGGGAGACGCCCGAGGGCGACCAGATCTACCGGCTGCCGCACGACGGCTCGATCGTCGACGAGCACGGTTCGGTCGCGGTGGGGGGTAACGCGGAGCAGATCAGCAGCTATCTGGATCAGCGTCACCAGGACGGTATGTCGCTGGCGGAGGCGTTGAAGCTGGCGGTCCAGGCGCTGTCCCGGGACACCAACGGCACGCAGCGGGAGATCCCCGCCGAGCGGCTGGAGGTGGCGGTCCTCGACCGTACGCGTCCGCAGCAGCGCAAGTTCAAGCGCATCGTCGGTCGTCAGCTGGGCCGTCTGCTGGAGACGGACGGCGCGTCCACGGAGGCCGAGAGCTCCGAGGAGGAGTAGGTCAGGAGTTCAGCGGTAGCCCGCCCGTAGTGCGCCCCGGCCCACCCTGGCCGGGGCGCACGGCGTTGGAGGGGGCCGCTCGTCACGGAGGGCGCCCTCAGGTCCGTGCTGGTGCCGTGGAGCCCCGTACGACGAGCTCGACGGGAATGTCCCCCTCCTCGGGTGTGCGGCCCTCCAGGACGGCCAGGAGGGCCGCCATGCCGCGTTCTCCGAAGGTCTCCGCGTCGAGGCGGACGGTGGTGAGTTCGGGGTCGAGGGCGGTGGCGAGGCCGAGGTCGTCGACCCCGGTGACGGAGATGTCCTCGGGGATCCTGAGGCCGAGGCGCCGTAGCGCCTTGTACGCGCCGGCGGCGAGTTTGTCGTCGTCGCAGACGAGTGCGGTGGGCCGGGGTCCGGGTCCGGTCAGCGCGGCTTCGGTGGCGGCGAGGGCGCCCTCGATGGAGATGGGTGCGGCGGCGGTGCGCAGGGTGGTGCCGGCGACGGCGGCGACGCGTGCCGTGAGTTCCTGTGCGCGTACCTCGAAGGTCCAGGAGGGGACGTCGGCGGCGAGGTGCAGGAAGTGGCGGTGGCCGAGGGCGAGCAGGTGGTCGGCGACCTGTCGGGCTCCGTCGCGGATGTCGAGGTTGACGGTGGCGGCTCCGTGGCTGCCTCGGGGGTCGCTGTCCAGCATCACCAGGGGCAGCTGGTCGCCGCGGATGGCGCTGAGGGCGTCGGCGGCCATGGAGGAGGCGATGACGCCGTCGAGGGCGGCCTGGGCGGAGGCGAAGGGGTCGCGGGCGGGGCCGACGCCTTCGGGGGAGGGGTAGAGGACGACGCCGAAGCCGTGCTGGGCGGCGATTCTGGCGGCTCCGGTGTAGACGCCGCCGAAGAACTCGGTGGTGAGGGCGGGGACGACGAGGAGGACGGTGCGGGTGCGGCCGAGGCGGAGGTTGCGGGCGGCGAGGTTGGGGCGGTAGCCGAGTTCGCGGGCGGCTTCGCGTACGCGTTCGGCGGTGGTCTCGGAGACGCGTCCGCGCCATTTGTCGCCGAGGACGAGGGAGACGGCGGCCTGGGAGACTCCGGCGGCCTGGGCGACGTCACGGCTCGTGGGCCGTGTACTACCTCGTGCCACCGTGAGCGTGCTCCTTCGTGGGGCGGGTGTGTATGGACTCGTGGTCAGCGCTCATGGTACGTATGGCGGAGGACGTTATACGTAACACTTCCTCCGTCGGCTCCATCCGGACGGGCGGGAGCCGACGAGCCGACGAGTGTCGAACGAGGGGCGGAACATGGCTGCCGGATACCTGGAGATCCTCAGGGCGCGGCATGCCGCGCGTCTGCTGGCGGGCACGCTGGTGGGGCGGTTGCCGAACGCGACGGCCGCGATCGCCATCGTGCTGTTCGTGCGGGCGGAGGGCGGGACGTACAGCCTGGCGGGAGCGCTGGCCGCCGTGTACGGGGTGGCGAACGCGGTGGGGCAGCCGTTGCTGGGGCGGCTGGTGGATCTGCGCGGGCAGCCGCGGGTGCAGCTGCCCGCGGCGGTGGTGTCGGCGCTCGGGATGACCGTCTTCGCCCTCTCGGGCCTGGATCCGTTGCCGGTGGCGTATCTCGCGATGGCGGTCGCGGGGTTGTTCACGCCTCCGCTGGAGGGCGGGCTGCGGGCCCTGTGGTCGTCGGTCCTGCGGCGGGAGGAGCAGGTGCACACGGCGTACGCGATGGACGCGGTGGCCCAGGAGATCATGTTCACGGTGGGGCCGCTGCTGGTGACGCTGTGTGTGTCGCTGTGGTCCGCCGCGGCGGCGCTGGTCGTGCTCAGTGTCATCGGGGTGCTCGGCGCGCTGTGGGTGGTGGTCTCGCCGCCGTCGCGGGCCTGGCGGTCGGCGCCGCGGGAGGCGCACTGGCTGGGCGCGCTGCGTTCGCCGGGGATGCTGGTGCTGCTGGGCGCGTTCCTGTTCGTGGGCATGGCGCTGGGTTCGATCACCGTCGCGGCGGTGTCGTACGCGGACGGTCACGGCGGGGACGCGGTGTACGGCTGGCTGATGGCCGGGGTGGGGCTGGGCGCGCTCGTCGGCGGTACGGCGTACGGGGCGCGGCGGTGGAGCGGGCCGCCGGAGCGGCGGCTGCGGGTGCTGGTGGGGCTGCTGGCGGTCTGCTACGTGCCGCTGACGCTGACTCCGGGTCCGGTCGGGATGACGGGGCTGACGGCGCTCGCGGGTGTGTTCCTGGCGCCGGCGATCGCCTGCGGGTTCGTGCTGGTGGACCGGCACGCGCCGCGGGGGACGGTGACGGAGGCGTTCTCGTGGATCGTGACGACGTTCACCGTGGGCCAGTCGGCGGGTACGGCGGTGGCGGGACCGGTCGTGGAGTGGGGCGGGACGCTGTGGGGCTTCGTGGTGCCGGGTGCCGCGGGGGCCGTGTCGCTGCTGGTTCTGCTGGCGACGGGACGGGTTCTGGCTGTTCCTTCCGGGGGAGGGGTGGTAGCGCTCTCATCGGAAAATGATCCAAACCGTGCTGTCGAACCCCGTTTCAGGTCGGTGGATCGGGCGTAATGTTCAGTCATGGACCGCCGCATTTTCGGGCTGGAGAACGAGTACGGCGTCACGTGCACGTTCAGGGGACAGCGCCGTCTGTCTCCTGACGAGGTGGCGCGGTACCTCTTCCGCCGTGTCGTGTCATGGGGCCGCAGCAGCAATGTGTTTCTGCGGAACGGTGCCCGCCTCTATCTCGACGTGGGCTCGCATCCGGAATACGCGACACCCGAATGTGACAACGTGACCGAGCTGGTCACTCACGACAAGGCCGGCGAGCGCATTCTGGAAGGACTGCTGGTCGACGCCGAACGCCGCCTGCACGAGGAGGGAATCGCGGGCGACGTCTACCTCTTCAAGAACAACACCGACTCGGCGGGCAACTCGTACGGTTGCCATGAGAACTATCTGGTGGCGCGGCACGGGGAGTTCTCCCGGCTCGCGGACATCCTGATTCCGTTCCTGGTCACGCGGCAGTTGCTGTGTGGCGCGGGCAAGGTGCTGCAGACTCCGCGCGGTGCCGTGTACTGCGTGAGCCAGCGGGCGGAGCACATCTGGGAGGGCGTCAGCTCGGCGACGACGCGTTCCCGGCCGATCATCAACACGCGTGACGAGCCGCACGCGGACGCGGAGCGGTACCGCCGGCTCCATGTGATCGTGGGCGACTCGAACATGTCCGAGACGACCATGCTGCTGAAGGTCGGTGCCACCGACCTGGTGCTGCGCATGATCGAGGCCGGCACGGTGATGCGGGACCTGACGCTGGAGAACCCGATCCGGGCGATCCGCGAGGTCAGTCATGACATCACGGGCCGCCGCAAGGTGCGGCTGGCCAGCGGCCGGGAGGCGTCGGCGCTGGAGGTGCAGCGCGAGTACTTCGAGAAGGCCGTGGACTTCTGCGAGCGGCGCGGTATCCGTACGGGCACCGTGGAGCAGGTCCTGGAGCTGTGGGGTCGCACGCTGGACGCGATCGAGGCCGAGGACCTGGACCGGATCGGTACCGAGATCGACTGGGTGATGAAGTACAAGCTCATCGAGCGGTACCGGGCCAAGCACAACATGACCATGTCGCATCCGCGGGTCGCGCAGATAGACCTCGCGTATCACGACATTCACCGTCGTCGTGGGTTGTACTACCTCCTGGAGAGGAAAGGCCAAGCCGCCCGGATCTGCAATGACTTGAAGATCTTCGAGGGCAAGTCGGTGCCGCCGCAGACGACTCGGGCGCGGCTGCGCGGTGACTTCATCCGGCGGGCGCAGGAACAGCGCAGGGATTTCACGGTCGACTGGGTGCATCTGAAGCTCAACGACCAGGCACAGCGCACGGTGTTGTGCAAGGACCCGTTCCGTTCGGTGGACGACCGGGTGGAGAAGCTGATCGCGGGAATGTGAGCCGTAAAGTTCCGGGCGCGTCTCCCGCCGCCCAATTCGCCGGGGCGGGAGGCGGCTGAGTCGGAACGCAACGCGGGGCGCCGTACGTTTGCCGTACGGCGCCCTTCTCACGCCGTAGAGTTGCGCGCACGCATCCGACAAGATCGACCGATACGAGGCCCTCATCGTGCGCCGACGCTCACTCCTCATCGCTGTCCCCGCTGGACTGGCCACGCTCGCCGCCTGTGGCGACGACAAGTCCGACTCGGCCAAGGCCAGCAGCAGCCCCTCCGCGTCGGCGAGCGCGGCGAAGAAGCCGCCGAAGATCGTGGACGGTCCGCTGCCGGCGATCACGGCGGGGGTCAAGTTCGACGAGAAGCCGACCGTCGCGAAGGGCAGCGGGGAGCCGTCGAAGAACCTGGCGGTGAAGACGGTGATCGCGGGCACCGGCCGGACGGTCGCCGAGGGCGACTACATCCAGGCGAACTACCTGGGGCAGATCTGGAAGACGGCCAAGGTCTTCGACAACTCCTACGACCGCAAGACGCCGCTGGTGATCCAGCTGACCCCGCAGGGCATCATCGACGGCTGGCGCTATGGGCTGACCGGCAAGAAGGCGGGCAGCCGGGTCCAGATGGCCGTACCGCCGACCTGGGGCTACGGCACGCAGGGGAACGCCCAGGCGGGCATCAAGGGCGACGACACGCTGGTCTTCGTCGTGGACATCCAGAACACGTTCAACGCCAAGAGCTCCGCCAAGGGCAAGAACGTCCCGCAGACCGACGCGAAGCTGCCGAAGGTGAGCACGAACACCGACGGCAAGGCCCCCACGATCGACATCCCGAAGGTGGACCCGCCGACCGGTCTGTCCGCGACGTACATCATCGAGGGCGACGGCCCGGAGGTCGCCGCCGACGACAGCCTGCTCGTGCAGTACAAGGGCGTCATCTGGGACACCGGCAAGGAGTTCGACTCCTCGTACAGCCGGGACGCGCTGAGCTCGTTCGGGATGCAGCAGGTCGTCAAGGGCTGGCAGCAGGGCATGGCGGGCAAGAAGGTGGGCAGCCGCCTGCTGATCGTGATTCCGCCGAAGCTGGGTTACGGCGACACGCCGCCGAGTGGCAGCGACATCAAGAAGGACTCCACGATGGTCTTCACCGTGGACATTCTCGCGAAGATGTGAGTGCGCGGGATGCGAGACTGTCCCGCGTTGTCTTTTCGTACAAGAGCAGGAGCCTGAAGACGTGAGCATTGAGAAGCCCGAGATCGACTTCCCCGGTGGCGAGCCCCCGAAGGACCTTGAGATCAAGGACATCTGGGAGGGCGAGGGCCCGGTCGCGCAGGCGGGCCAGAAGGTCACCGTGCACTACGTGGGCGTGGCCTTCAGCACCGGCGAGGAGTTCGACGCCAGCTGGAACCGCGGTACGCCGTTCAGCTTCCCGCTCGGTGCCGGCCGCGTCATCAAGGGCTGGGACCAGGGCGTGCAGGGCATGAAGGTCGGTGGCCGCCGTCAGCTGACCATCCCGGCGCACCTCGCCTACGGCAACCAGAGCCCGACCCCGGCGATCAAGCCCGGCGAGACGCTGATCTTCGTGGTCGACCTGCTCGGGGTCTGATCACCGTACGACCGGAGCGGCCCGGTCCTGTGACCGGAGCCGACCACCTGGGGTCCATGCCTGTACGGGCATGGGCCCTCGGCTTTTGCCGCGACGCTCGGTAGCGGTACGGTCGTGCCGCAGAAGCACCCATAGGGAAGGGCGTCGATGGCCATTGCCAAGGCCGAGCGGTTGATGAACCTGGCGCTGTGTCTGCTGGGGACGCGCCGGCCGCTCAGCAAGCGCGAGCTGCGGGAGTCCATCGAGGCATACCTGGAAGCCGGGTCCGACGACTCCTTCAACCGCATGTTCGAGCGCGACAAGGACGATCTGCGCGAACTCGGCCTGGTCATCGAGACGGTGGAGAACCTGGACGGCGAGGTCGGCTACCAGGCCCGCCGGGACAGCAACAGCCTGCCGCCCATCACCCTCGACGCCGAGGAGGCCGCCGCCCTCGGACTCGCCGCCAAGGTGTGGCAGCAGGCCCGGCTCGCCGGAGCCGCCAGCGGCGCCCTGCAGAAGCTGCGCGCGGCCGGCCTGCCGGAGGACGTCGACCCGTACGAGGCGCACGGCGCGCTGGAGCCGCGCATCCCGGTGCACGAGGCCGCCTTCGAGCCGCTGATGCTGGCCTGCCGGGACCGTCGCCCGGTGGTGTTCGAGTACCGCAAGGCCACCGCCGCCCGCCCCGAGCCCCGCCATGTGGAGCCGTGGGCGCTGGAGTGCTGGCGCGGGCACTGGTACCTCGCCGGTTTCGACCGGGACCGGGGCGCCGAGCGGGTCTTCCGGCTGTCGCGGATCACCGGCAAGGTGCGCAACCGGGGCGGCGCCTTCACCGCCGAGGTCCCGGACGTCGTCACGGTGCGGGAGACGGTCGCGAGCTGGGCGGGGGAGACCGCCGACCGCTCCGCGCTGATCCGGCTGCGCGCCGGTGCCGGCTACCCGCTGCGGGCGAAGGCCACCGCCGTGCGGGAACTCGGTGACGGCTGGGACGAGTTGGAGATTCCGTACGGGCACGGTCTGGATGCCTGGCTGGTCGAGTTCGGGCCCGACGTGGTGGTCCTGGAGCCGGCCGAGCTGCGGGCCGACGTGGTGGACCGGCTGCGTGCCGTGGCCAAAGGCTGAGGGGACGTAAGAAAGTGGTGGGAAAACCGGCCCGGCCGGCGAACGCCATCGACCAGACCCGGCGGATGCTCTCCCTGGTCACGTATCTGCGCGAGCGTCCCGGCGCGCGGATCGAGGACGTGGCCCGCGCCTTCGGGATCACCGAGGACGAGCTGGTGTCGGACCTCGATGTGCTGCCCATGTGCGGGACCAGCTTCCGCGGCGGTGACCTGCTCGACATCGACACCGACGGTGAGCGGATCTGGTGGCACAACCCGGCCGCGCTCGGGGCGGAGGCCGCCGAGCCGCTGCGGCTGGCCGCCGACGAGGCCACCGCGCTGCTCGTGGCCGCCCGCGCGGTCGCCACGCTGCCCGGGCTGCGCGAGAGCGACCGGCAGGCGCTGCTGCGGGCCACCGCCAAGGTGGAGACGGCCGCGGGCGAGGCGGCCGGGGCCAGCTCCCGGCTGTCGGTGACCTTCGAGTCGGAGGGCGGTGTCTTCGCCGACGTCGACCGGGCGATCTCGGAGCGCCGCCGGCTGTGGATCCGCTACTACTCGCCGGCCCGCGACGAGGTCACCGAACGGGAGATCGACCCGATTCGCCTGGTCAGCGTCGGTCACACCTATGTCGAGGCGTGGTGCCGCCGCTCGGAGGCGCGCCGTACGTTCCGGCTCGACCGGGTCGCCGAGATCAAGATCCTCGACGAGCCGTCCGCGCCGCCCGAGATCGAGCTGCGGGACCTGTCCGAGGCGCTGGTGCAGCCCGCCGCGGAGGACCCGGAGGTCGTCGTCGAGGTCGGCCCCGGCGGGCGGTGGGTCGCCGAGTACTACCCCCACGACAGCGCCGAGGAACTGCCCGACGGCGGGCTGCGCATCACCCTGCGCACCCCGGACCCCGCCTCGCTGCGGCGGCTCGCGCTGCGGCTCGGGCCGGACGGCAGGATCGTCTCGCCCCAGGACCTGGCCGACAGCGCCCGCCGGGCGGCCCGTGAGGCCCTGGCGGCCTACGACGGGGTCACGTCGGCCTACGACGAGGCCGCGTCGGCGTACGACGGGCTCGACGCCCCGCTCGGTGCGCGCCGGGTAGTGCAGGAGCGGCAGTACGACAGGCAGGAGCAAGGGCTGTGAACGGCGGGCCGGTTGTGTCTGGTGTTGTGTCTGGTGTGCAGGGCGCGCAGGGTGTTCACGGCGTGCAGGAGATGTCCGCGGCGATCGCCTTCGCGGGCATGAAACGGGTCGTCGACGTGGTGTTCCGGGCCGGGTGCCCCGACTGCCGGGCCAATGTCGAACTCGGCGCGAACGCGCTGCGCCTGGCCATCGGTGCCAGCAGCAAGACCACGTTCTACTCCTTCACCTGCCCCGAGTGCGGGGTCGCCGTCCGCAAGCCGGCCGGGGAGCGCATCGTCGAGCTGTTGACCGGGGGCGGCGTGCGGACGCTGCGGCTGCATTCGCCGGGCTAGGGTCGTCGCTATGTTCTGGCCGATGTTCGCTGTCGCTGTGGGGTTCGTGGGGCTCGCCGTGCTGGGGGTGCTCGCCGTCCGGGTCTTCGTCGAGGCCCAGCGGCTGGGCCGCCAGGTCGCCGAGTCGGCGCGACGGATCAACCGGGCGGCGGAGGACCTGGAGCGGGCGGCGGCGAGCGCGGCCCGCTCCGTGGACGCGCTGTGAGCCGTCCGCCCCGTGCCGTGGGTCCGCGCTGTGAGTCGTCCGCCCGTGCCCGTGGGTCCGCGCTGTGAGTCGTCCGCCCGTGCCGCGGGCGGCGCTGTGAGCGGTCTGCCCGTGTCGTGGACGAGCCGTGGGGGACCGGCGGGTCTGCTGTGAGGTAAGGGCGTGTCCACTGTGAGACGCGAGCCTGTGCGGTTTGCGCCACTTCGCCCTGTCACCTTCATACCTTCGGCAGGTACGCTGCCTGTCGCGGCCCGGTGAACGAGGCCCTGGTCGCGCGAATCGGGAATACGCACAGGGATTGCCTCCGATTCACCCCTGAGCGTTACGATCGCTGCCAGTACGATCGTTCGGACACTTGTCCGACCGGTCGGACAGCCCCCACCCGCCGCCTCGGTGAAGAAGGTAGACAGCTATGGGTAGGCTCGGCCCCACCGAGATCATTCTGATCCTCGTCGTCATCATCCTGCTCTTCGGCGCGAAGAAGCTCCCCGACATGGCGCGCTCGCTCGGCAAGTCCGCCCGCATCCTCAAGAGCGAGGCCAAGGCCATGAAGAGCGAAGGCCATGAGGACACCACCACCTCCGCCGCGCCTCCGCACGCAGGCGACGCCCCGGCTCAGCGCACCATCCAGGCCGCGCCCGGTGACGTGACCAGCTCCCGCCCGGTCGCCGAGCCGACGGACACGACCAAGCGCTGACGCAGGGCCGGACGACGCTTCCGGCCTGCCGCACGAGATGAGGACGTGGGTTGCTCAAGTCTGCCCGCAAGACGGAGAAGGATCCCGAGGGGCGGATGCCCCTCGCGGAGCACTTGCGCGAGCTGCGAAACCGTCTGGTGAAGAGCCTGCTGGCGATCGTCGTGGCGACCGTCGTCGCAGCCCTCTTCTACAAGGACATCATCCAGTTCTTCACAGATCCCATCCTCCGCGCGGTGGGATGCGAATACTCCTTCGCCGAACTGGCGAAGAACACCAATGAAACGCAGTGCGCGCGCATCGTGCAGAACGGTCTGCTGAGCCCGTTCACCCTCGCCCTGACGGTCTCCCTGTCATCGGGCGTGGTGCTCGCCGCCCCGGTGTGGCTGTACCAGCTCTGGGCGTTCGTCGCTCCGGGTCTGCACCGGAACGAGAAGAAGTACGGCCTCGGTTTCGTGGCGGCGGGCTTCCCGCTGTTCGTCATGGGTGCCTACTTCGCGTACTGGTCGCTGCCCAAGATGGCCTCGGTGATGCTGGAGTTCTCCATCATCGGCAGCGACAACCAGCTCCCCCTCGACGATCTGCTGAATCTGATCATGCGGATGATCGTCGTCTTCGGCCTCTCCTTCGAGCTGCCGCTGCTGCTGGTGATGCTGAACTTCGGCGGGGTGCTCTCGGGCAAGAAGATGGCCGGCTGGTGGCGGGGCATGATCCTCGGCATCACCCTGTTCGCGGCGATCGCCACCCCCAGCACCGACCCCATCTCCATGCTGGCGCTGGCCGGTCCCATCTGGATCCTGTACTTCGCCGCGTCGGCCATCGCACTGGTCAACGACAAGCGCCGGGCCCGCGTCGAGGCCATGAAGCCGGCCGACGACGAGGCGTCCGAGCTGGATCTCACCCCCGAGGACATCGGAGAGGTCGAGGCCGTGTCGGTCAGCAAGGCGCTGCCGTCCCCGTCCCCGTCCCCCGAGACGGAACGCGACCGGATCAACGGCTACGACGACGTCACCTGACCCACCCGCGCGTCCGTGACGTGACGTACACGAACCGTCACGCACCAGGCATCGCAGGGCCGGGAGCGGCCGGGGCGCCCACGAGGCGCACCCGGCCGCTCCCGTGCGCGGGCCGTCATCCGGATAATGATCGTCCCGTTGTCAGTGGGGCCCGGTACGCTCGAAAGCACGATGACAGAGGATCTCTCACCGGCCGAGCGGTATGCGGCAGCACGTAGGCGCGCTGCCGAGCAGGCCACCGCGCTCGCCTCCTTCCGCGAGATGTACGACTTCGGTCTCGACCCCTTCCAGATCGAGGCCTGCCAGGCGCTCGAGGCGGGCAAGGGCGTCCTGGTGGCCGCCCCCACCGGCTCGGGCAAGACGATCGTCGGCGAGTTCGCCGTCCACCTCGCCCTGAAACAGGGCAAGAAGTGCTTCTACACGACACCCATCAAGGCCCTGTCGAACCAGAAGTACGCCGACCTGTGCCGCCGCTACGGCGCCGACCAGGTCGGACTCCTCACCGGCGACAACAGCGTCAACTCCGACGCCCCGGTGGTCGTGATGACCACCGAAGTCCTGCGGAACATGCTGTACGCGGGCTCCCAGACCCTCCGCGGCCTCGGCTACGTGGTCATGGACGAGGTGCACTACCTCTCCGACCGCTTCCGCGGCGCCGTGTGGGAAGAGGTGATCATCCACCTCCCCGAGTCGGTCACCCTCGTCTCCCTCTCGGCGACCGTCTCGAACGCCGAGGAGTTCGGCGACTGGCTGGACACCGTGCGCGGCGACACCGAGGTGATCGTCTCCGAGCACCGGCCCGTGCCGCTGTTCCAGCACGTGCTCGCCGGCCGGCGGATGTACGACCTCTTCGAGGAGGGCGAGGGCCACAAGAAGGCCGTCAACCCCGACCTCACACGCATGGCCCGCCTGGAGGCCAGCCGCCCCTCCTTCCAGGACCGCAGACGGGGCCGTGCCATGCGCGAGGCCGACCGTGAGCGCGAGCGCCGCCAGCGCTCCCGGATCTGGATCCCGAGCCGGCCGGAAGTCATCGAACGGCTCGACTCCGAGGGCCTGTTGCCGGCCATCACCTTCATCTTCAGCCGTGCCGCCTGCGAGGCCGCCGTCCAGCAGTGCCTGCACGCGGGCCTGCGCCTCAACGACGACGACGCACGCCTGCGGGTACGCGCCCTCGTCGAGGAGCGCACGGCGTCCATCCCCTCCGAGGACCTGCACGTCCTCGGCTACTACGAGTGGCTGGAGGGCCTGGAGCGCGGCATAGCGGCCCACCACGCGGGCATGCTGCCGACGTTCAAGGAAGTCGTCGAGGAACTCTTCGTACGCGGCCTGGTCAAGGCCGTGTTCGCCACCGAGACCCTCGCCCTCGGCATCAACATGCCCGCCCGCTCGGTGGTGCTGGAGAAGCTCGTCAAGTGGAACGGCGAGCAGCACGCCGACATCACCCCCGGCGAGTACACCCAGTTGACCGGCCGCGCCGGCCGCCGCGGCATCGACGTCGAGGGCCACGCCGTCGTGCTCTGGCAGCGCGGTATGAACCCCGACCACCTGGCCGGCCTCGCGGGCACCCGCACCTATCCGCTGCGCTCCAGCTTCAAGCCGTCGTACAACATGGCGGTCAACCTGGTCGAGCAGTTCGGCCGGCACCGCTCGCGGGAGCTGCTGGAGACGTCCTTCGCGCAGTTCCAGGCCGACAAGTCCGTCGTCGGCATCTCCCGGCAGGTGCAGCGCAACGAGGAAGGGCTCGCGGGCTACAAGGAGTCCATGACCTGCCACCTCGGGGACTTCGAGGAGTACGCCCGCCTCCGGCGCGAGCTGAAGGACCGCGAGACCGAGTTGGCCAAGCAGGGCGCGGCCCAGCGGCGCGCCGAGGCTGCCGTGGCCCTGGAGAGGCTCAAGCCGGGCGACGTCATCCATGTCCCGACCGGCAAGTACGCCGGTCTCGCGCTGGTGCTGGACCCGGGCCTGCCCGCCGGGCGGTCCAACGGCCACCGGGGTTTCGAGTACCACGACGGGCCCCGCCCGCTGGTGCTCACCGCCGAGCGGCAGGTCAAGCGGCTGGCGTCCATGGACTTCCCGGTGCCGGTCGAGGCGCTGGAGCGGATGCGGATCCCCAAGTCCTTCAACCCCCGCTCACCGCAGTCCCGCCGGGATCTGGCGTCCGCGCTGCGCACGAAGGCCGGGCACCTGGTGCCCGACCGGCACCGCAAGCGGCGGTCCGCCGCCGCCGACGACCGTGAGATCGCCCGGCTGCGCGCAGAGCTGCGCGCCCACCCGTGCCACGGGTGCAACGACCGTGAGGACCACGCCCGCTGGGCCGAGCGCTACTACCGGCTCAAGCGGGACACCTCGCAGCTGGAGCGCCGTATCGAGGGCCGCACCAACACGATCGCGCGCACCTTCGACCGCATCGTCGCGCTCCTGACCGAGCTGGACTATCTGCGGGGCAACGAGGTCACCGAGCACGGCAAGCGGCTCGCCCGGCTCTACGGCGAGCTGGATCTGCTGGCCAGCGAGTGCCTCCGGGCGAGCGTGTGGGAGGGGCTCGGCCCCGCTGAACTCGCCGCCTGTGCCTCCGCGCTGGTCTACGAGGCCCGGGTCGGGGACGACGCGATGGCGCCGAAGCTGCCCTCCGGAGCCGCCAAGGCCGCGCTCGGCGAGATGGTGCGGATCTGGGGGCGGCTGGACGCGCTGGAGGAGGAGTTCCGGATCACCCAGAGCGAGGGCGTCGGACAGCGTGAGCCGGACCTCGGCTTCGCCTGGGCCGCGTACATGTGGGCCTCCGGGAAGGGGCTCGACGAGGTGCTGCGCGAGGCGGACATGCCGGCCGGTGACTTCGTGCGGTGGTGCAAGCAGGTGATCGACGTGCTGGGGCAGATCTCCGCGGCCTCCCCTCCGGGGTCGACCGTGGGGAAGAGCGCGCGCAAGGCGGTCGACGGGTTGCTGAGAGGGGTTGTGGCCTACTCCTCCGTGGGGTGACGCCCTCTGAGGGATGGCGGGGACGCCTGGCGGGGGTGGGGTGCGGGTGGTTCGGCGGGTGCGGGGGCTGGGTGCATGGTCGCGTAGATCCCCGCGCCCCTGGCTGCTCCGGGGGGCGTGAGGCGCTCCAGGTGACCCTTTGCGGACGCGACCTAGGGTTCCCCGCGTGTCAGGTAGGACCTCCAGCCGCCGTACGGGGTGATGTCCTCGGCGTCGTGCAGGGCTGTCGGCTCGCAGAGGAAGCCGGGGGTTCTCGTGCCGTCGGCCAACTGCACGCTGCCCAGGGCCATCGGGTGGGGGAGTGCCGACAGGAGGCGGCCGAGGCCCTCTGCCGGGAGGCGCCAGATCTCCGTCTCGATGGGGGCGCCGCCCTCGCCGACATGGACCAGGCCCGGCTTCGGCGGGGTCGTGCGCAGGGCGTGGAGACGAAAGACCGGGGCGGTGGTCGTCGTCCGCTCCAGGCGGGCGCCCAGGGCGAGGAGCTGGGGGTTCAGCGGCTGGCCCGAGAGGTGGGCGCCGACCACCGCCAGCCGGGTCTCCGGCTGGAGGAGCGCGGCGATCCGGGCCAGACGCTCGTCCGTGAACGCCGGGCCGATCAGCATCACACCGAAGGGCAGGCCGTTCACTTCGCCCGCCGGGACGGCGACGGCCGCCAGGTCGAACAGGTTCGTGGAGTTGGTGAAGCGCCCCAGACGGGCGTTGGCGCCCAGCGGGTCCGCGGCGATGTCGGCGAGGGTCGGGTGGCCAGGGACCGTCGGCAGCAACAGGGCGTCCGCGTCGGCCAGTTCCGCGAGGGCGTGGGCGCGCAGGACGGCCAGCCGTTCCTGGTCGGCGAAGAGCTGGTGGGCCGGGACGTCACGGGCACGGTTGATGATGCCGGCCACGGTGGGATCGAGGGACTCCACACCATCGGCGAGCGCTTTGTCGACGAAACCGCCGACTGCCGTGTAGCGCTCCGCCACGAACGCGCCCTGGTACAGCATGGCGGCCGCCTCGGTGAACGGGGTGAGATCGAGGGCGCGGATCTCCGCCCCCGCGGCGCACAGGCGCGCCACCGCCGCCTCGTACGCCTGGGCCCAGCCCTCGTCCAGTTCGCCGAGCTGCTCGCGGGCCGGGACGGCGACCCGCCAGGGCCCCGGGGTGCGCTGGGGGAGTGCCGGGAGAGTGCGGGGCGGCGGCGAGGACATGTGGGCCAGGGCCTGCTCGGCCTCCGGGAGGGTGCGGGCGAACACCGTCACACAGTCGATGGAGGCGCAGGCCGGGACCACGCCGGCGGTGGGGACCAGGCCCCGGGTGGGCTTCAGGCCGACGATGCCGTTGAGGGCGGCGGGGACGCGGCCGGAGCCCGCCGTGTCCGTGCCGAGGGCGAGGTCGACGATGCCGAGGGCCACGGCCACGGCAGAACCGGAGCTGGAACCGCCGCTGATCCTGGACGGGTCGTGGGCGTTGCGGACGGCGCCGTAAGGGGAACGGGTGCCGACGAGGCCGGTGGCGAACTGGTCGAGGTTGGTGGTGCCCAGCACGATCGCGCCGGCCTCGCGGAGGCGGGCGACCACCGGCGCGTCAGCGTCCGGTGTGTACGCGTAGGCCGGGCAACCGGCGGTCGTGGGCAGGCCGTGGACGTCGATGTTGCCCTTGACGGCGAGGAGGCGGCCGGCGAGGGGCAGGCGCTCACCCGCGGCGAGACGGGCGTCCACGGCCCTCGCCTCCGCCTCGACCTCCGGGCGGGGCCGCAGGTCGATCCACACCTCGGGGCGGTTCACGGCGTCGATCCGCGCGTAGGCGAGGCGGACCCGGGTCAGGGTCGGTGACGGGTGCGGCATCTGTGCTCCTGGGCTGGGACGATCCGTCGGCGTGCGGGGCGGAGGCGGGTCGGGTGGTGTGCGGGGCGAGACGGGTCGGGCGGTGCACGGTCACGGGGGCGGGGTGGTGTACGGGGCGAGGCCGGTCGGGTGGTGCACGGTCACGGGGGGCGGGGTGGTGTGCGGGGGCGGGGCCGGGTCAGGCGGTGTCGGGGGTCAGGACCAGGAGGGGGGTGCCCGCCTGGACCTGGGCGCCCGGGGCGGTCAGTGTCTCGTGGACCACGCCGTTCACCGGGGAGTGGACGCGGGACTCCATCTTCATGGCCTCCAGGGTCAGCAGTGGCCGGCCGGTGGTCACCCGGTCGCCGGGCCGGACGTGGAGCTGCCACACCGACGCGGCGAACTCCGCCTCGATCACCCGGCCGCCCTCCGGGACGTCGATCTCCGCCGGAGGTGCCGGCGCGGCGGTCGCGGCCTCCGCCCGGGCGAACTCGCCGGCGGCCTCCCAGGCGGCTCGCTCCGCGGCGAAGGCCGACTGCTGCCGGGACCTGAACTCGGCTATGGAGTCGGCGTGGTCGGCCAGGAACCGCTCGTACTCGGCGAGGGAGAACACGCCCTCCTCGATCCGCGGGACGAAGCGGCCGGAGACGATGTCGGCCCGCAGCTCGAGGAGTTCGTCCGCGTCGACCGGATACCACTTCACGCGGTCGAAGAAGCGCAGCAGCCAGGGGGAGCCCGTCTCGAAGGCGCCGCGCTGCTGCCACGCGGACCACACCTGCGTCGTGCGGCCCACGAACTGGTAGCCGCCGGGGCCCTCCATGCCGTAGACGCACAGGTACGCGCCGCCGATCCCCACCGAGTTCTCGGCGGTCCAGGTGCGCGCCGGGTTGTACTTCGTCGTCACCAGACGGTGGCGGGGGTCGAGCGGGGTCGCCACCGGCGCGCCCAGATACACGTCGCCCAGGCCCAGCACCAGGTATTCGGCGGCGAACACCGTGTCGTACACGTCCGCCACCGACTCCAGGCCGTTGACGCGGCGGATGAACTCGATGTTCCACGGGCACCAGGGAGCGTCGTCACGGACCCCGGCCATGTAGCGGGCGATGGCCTCGCGGGTCGCGGGATCGTCCCAGGACAGCGGGAGGTGGACCGTGCGGGAGGGGACGACCAGCTCGTCCGCCGGGGGCAGCGAGGAGACGATCTCCCGTACGGCGGCGAGGAGTCGGGGTGCGGGCAGCCGCGCGGGGTCCGTGCGGATCTGGAGGGAGCGGATGCCGGGGGTGAGGTCACCGACGCCGTCGAGGCCCGCCTCGGCAACCGCCTCCATCAGGGCGTGTACCCGCATCCGCAGGCCCAGGTCCAGCTGCATGGGGCCGAACTCGACCAGCAGGTTGTCGTCACCGCTGCGGCGGTACGTCACCTCGCCGTCCCGGGCCAGTACGCCGCCGTCGACGATCGCGGGGCGGGGCGAGGCGTCGTCGGCGGCGGGCAGGAAGCGGACCGTGTCGCCCGGGCGGAGCTGGCCCAGCTTCCAGCGTTCCGCGGAGATCACCGTCGCCGGGCAGACGAAACCGCCCAGCGAGGGGCCGTCGGGGCCGAGCAGCACCGGCATGTCGCCGGTGTAGTCGACGGCGCCGACGGAGTACGGGGTGTCGTGGATGTTGGACGGGTGCAGACCCGCCTCGCCGCCGTCCGTCCGCGCCCAGCGGGGCTTCGGACCGACCAGCCGCACACCGGTGCGGGCCGAGTTGAAGTGGACCTCCCAGTCGGCGGCGTAGAACTCGTGGATGTCCTCCTCGGTGAAGAACTCCGGTGCCGCGTGCGGGCCTTCGAGAGCGGCCACCTGCCAGACCGAGCCGAACGCCGGGCGGGCCCCGGCCGGTACGGGGCGGCCCTCGACGACCCCTCCGCCGTGCAGCACGTCGCCCGTCCGCAGCTCCCGGCCGCCGTGGCCGCCGAAGCGACCGAGGGTGAAGGTCGCCGCGCTGCCGAGGAACGCCGGCACGTCGAGGCCCCCGGCGAACAGCACGTAGGTGCGCAGCCCGTGTTCGGTGGGGGCGCCGACCGCGAGGACGGCTCCGGCGGGCACCGTCACCGGCTCCCACTGCGGGACGGGTGAGCCGTCCACGGTCACCGGGGCCGGAGCGCCCGTCACACACACCGTGGTGGCGTGGGTGAAGCGCAACGACGGCCCCCGCAAGGTGCATTCGAGGCCCGGAGCGCCCTCGGGGTTGCCGAGCGCCGTGTTGCCCAGGCGGAAGGACAGGTCGTCCATGGGCCCGCAGGGCGGTACGCCGACCTGCCAGTAGCCGGTGCGGCCGGGCCAGTCCTGCACCGTGGTGAGGGTGCCGCCGGAGATCACCTCGATACGGGGCGTCGGGTCGCTCACGGTCGCGAGCGTGGCCGTGGAGTGGGTGGCCCGCCGCAGGTCCGGGTCCCGCAGCGCGGCCCTGAGCAGGCCCAGGTTGGTCTCGATGCCGTCGATCCGGGTCCGGGACAGCGCCTCGTCGAGCCGGCGCAGGGCGTGGGCGCGGTCGGGGCCGTGGGCGACGACCTTGGCGAGCATCGGGTCGTACGACGTGGTCACCTCGGTGCCGGTCTCCACCCAGCCGTCCACGCGGACGCCGCCAGGGAACTCCACCCGGGTCAGCAGGCCCGCGCTCGGCCGGTGCCCGCGGGAGGGGTCCTCGGCGTAGATCCGCGCCTCGACGGCGTGACCGCGGGGTGCGCCCGGCTCCTGGACGGCGTCCGCCTCGCCGCGCGCCAGGCGCAGCATCCAGGCGACGAGGTCGACGCCGTAGATCTCCTCGGTGACCGGGTGTTCCACCTGGAGGCGGGTGTTGACCTCCAGGAAGTAGGCCTCCCCGCGTTCCGGGTCGTACACGAACTCGACGGTTCCGGCGGAGCGGTAGCGGACGCTCGCGCACAGGTCGCGCGCCGAGGCGGTGAGCCGTTCGCGGACGGCGGCGGGCAGACCGGGGGCCGGGGCCTCCTCGACGACCTTCTGGTTGCGGCGCTGGAGGGAGCAGTCGCGGTCGCCGAAGGTGACGACACGGCCCTCGCCGTCTCCGAACACCTGCACCTCGACATGGCGGGCGTGCTCGACGAGGCGTTCGAGGAAGACGCCGGCGGAGGAGAAGGAGGCGGCGGCGACCCGCTGCACCCGCTCCCACGCCTGCGACAGTTCGGCGGCGGAGCGGCAGGCCGACATACCGATGCCGCCCCCGCCGCCGGTGGCCTTCAGCATCACCGGGTAGCCGATCGCCTCGGCGCGGTCGAGGGCCTCGTCGAGGGAGGCGAGCAGCCCGGTGCCGGGCAGCAGCGGGACGCCCGCGGCCTCGGCGGCGGCCCGCGCGGTGTGCTTCGCCCCGAACAGCTCCAGCTGATCGGGGGTGGGTCCCACGAACACGATCCCGGCGTCCGCGCAGCGGCGGGCGAAGGCGGCGTCCTCGGAGAGGAAGCCGTAGCCGGGGTGGACGGCGCCCGCGCCCGCGTCCTTGCCCGCTCTCAGTACCAGGTCGGCGTCGAGGTACGACTGCTGCGCCGGCGCCGGGCCGAGCCGTACCGCCGTGTCGGCGAGGCGGACGTGGGGCGCGGCGCGGTCGGCGTCGGAGTACACGGCGACCGTGCGCAGCCCCAGTTCGCGGGCGGTACGGATGACTCGCACGGCGATCTCGCCCCGGTTGGCGATCAGCAGGGTGTCGAAGGTCATGCCGGGCCCCTTCCCGGGGTGGGTTCGGGGGCGGTGGAGTCCGGGGGCGGGGTGGCGGTGCCTTCCGTGGGCGGGGCGGCGGTGGCTTCGGGGGAGGGTGGGCCGAGGGTCATCTCGACGGCCGTCGGCTCGAAGCCGTTGCAGGGGTTGTTGATCTGGGGGCAGTTGGAGACCAGGACGAGCACGTCGCGCTCGGCGCGCAGGGTCAGGGACAGTCCCGGCGCGGAGATGCCGTCGACGATGCCGAGGGTGCCGTCCTTCTCGACCGGCACGTTCATGTACCAGTTGATGTTCGACACGAGGTCGCGTTTGCCGAGGCCGTGCTTCGCGCCCTCCGCGAGGAAGTTGTCCACGCACGCGTGCTGCGACCAGGTGTGGTGCCCGTACCTCAGGGTGTTCGACTCCTTCGAGCAGGCGCCGCCCACGGTGTCGTGGCGACCGACGTCGTCGGCGACCACCGTCATCAGCGGGGTGTGCTCGTTGGACATCAGCACGCTGCCGGTGGTGAGGAAGATGCCGCCCTGCGCATGGATGGTGTCGGGGGCGCTGTAGCGGACGGCCGTGTCATGGGCGTCGTACACGAGGAAGTCGACGGCCTGGTTGCCGTGCAGGTCGGTGATGGTGAGAGTCTCGCCGGCCGGCACGACGGCGGACCAGGCGGCGCGGGCCGGAACGACCACGGTCGTCATGCGATCCCCCTCGCGGTGCGGAACTCGGCGGTGTTGAGGAAGGCCCGCCGGCCCTCCGGGGTGGCGTTCCACAACGGGTCGTCCGGCTCGGTCGCCCGGGCCCGCCAGGCGAGCACCTCCAGAGCGGTGCTCACGTACTCGGTGCGCGGATCGGCCGGATGCGGGACGTTGGCGATGAGCACGGTCACGTCCTGCTCGGTGCGCAGGGTGACGCCGGCGCCGGGGCCGGCGGAGCCGGTGAAGTCGAGGGTGCCGTCGTCGCGTACCTCGACGCCCTGGAAGAACGAGAGGGAGGGCGGCAGGTCGCGGGGGCCGAGGCCGTTCTTCGCGGCGGCGAGCTTGAACAGTTCGCGTCCGGCGGGGGAGGGGGACTGCGGGCTGCCGTCGCCGTAGCGGGCGGTGTTGCGCGCGAGGGTGGAGGTGCCGCACAGCGCGTCGTGCCGGCCGGAGGTGTCGGCGACCAGGGAGGCGAGGACACGGCCCTGGTCGGACAGGAGCAGGACGCCCTCGCCGAGGTAGGCGTTCCACTGGACCTTGACCGTGTCGGCGACGTTCAGCCGCTCCCACGGGCGGTCGGCGGCGTACAGCAGGACGTGGGCGCAGGCGTCGCCGTGCGGGTCCGTCAGACGCAGTTCCGTGCCGCGGGCCAGCACCTTGTGCGTGTAGTTGCCGCCCGCGACCGTCTCGGCCCACACCAGGGGGCCGACGTCGTCGGGCGGTGCGGGCCAGTCGCTCGCCGGGACCACCGGCATCGCCTCGGCACGGGTGCCCTCCTGGGCGCGGGCATGATCGCGTGCTCCGTACGTGGTCGCTGTCGCCATGGCGGACCTCCGGGTGCGGCGCTTGTTTCTGTCGTGCGACAGAAATTAGGCGGGGGTCGGGTCGGCGCCGTGTCCCGGGCGTTGCGGGGTGGTTACCGACACCTCACGGTGCTCGTGCGGTGTGTGCCGGTGACGGCCCATGCGGGGGGCGTGTGTCCGGGGATGGGCGACGCACCTGGCGTGTGTACGGGGAACGGATGCGCGGCGTGGGTGACCGGGGCGTCGTCGGCGCCCGAGGGGGTGTCGCGGTGCGTGTGCGAGGATCGAACGCATGGGAAGCGCGGGCGGCGGTACGGGCGGGCGGCGGGTCGGCAGGCCCAGGGCCGCGCAGCGGCCGGAGAGCGGGCTGTCGCCGCGCGACGAACTCCTCGCGGCGGCGGCCGAGTTGTTCACCACGCGCGGCTACGCCGCCACGACAACGCGGGCGGTGGCCGAGCGGGCCGGGATGCGTCAGGCGTCCATGTACCACTACGTCTCCGGCAAGGAGGAGTTGCTCGCCGCGCTCCTGGAGTCGACGGTGACACCGTCCCTGGCGTACGCCCGTGAACTGCTCGCCCGGGACGCCGGTCCGGCCGAGGGGCGGCTGTGGGAGCTGTGCCGCGCGGACGTGGAGCTGCTCTGCGGCGGCCCGTACAACCTCGGTGGGTTGTACCTCCTGCCCGAGGTCCGCGCCGAGCGCTTCGCCGGCTTCCATGCCGTACGGGCCGAACTCAAGGACGCCTACCGCCAGTTGATCGCGGCGACGGCCGTGGGTGGGGCGCTCGCCAAGAGTGAGCTGGAGCTGCGGACCGACCTCGTGTTCGGGCTGATCGAGGGGGTCATCCTCGTGCACCGCTCGGACCCGGACCGCCGGGTGCCCGCGTTCGCCGAGGCGACGGCGGACGCCGCCCTCCGTATCGTCGGCGCCTGACGATCGTCGGCACCTGAACCTTGTGGGCGTGACTCTCCGGGCCTGAGCCTGCCGGGCGTGAGCCTTCCAGTGCCTTCGCACACACGTTCCTCGTCACACTGTGCGTTCGAGTCGCGCCTGAGCGTGTAAACGACCAGAGCGTACTCCAGTCGCGAGGGTGATTTCAGACGGTTGCTGAATATGACACAGCGATGATCCGGTCGGACTAAGCTCGCCCGCAGCGCACCGAGTTGATGTGTATTCGTGCGCTTGTTCCAAAAAATACCGAAGATCCAGTTTGATTCCCGGATGAACCCCCAGCAAGTCCCAGAAGTCCCAGCAAGTCCCCCGACCTCCAGCCGATTTGTCGTTAGAGGGCATACATGGTGAGTGTTCAATCGCCTCCCGGTGGCCGTGACCTCCCCCACGGGCGCGTACTACTGCTGCCGGCGATACTGATGGCCGCGGCGACCGGGGTCACCGTCTCCCTGGTGACGGGGCCCGTCCGGCTCGCCGTCGGCTTGTCCGGAGCCGTCGCGACGCTGCTGCTGATCGCGGTCGCGGTCGCCGCCGTACGCGGCACCCGCCGCTCCCTGCGTGAACTGCGTGCCGAACAGGAACGGCGGACGCTCTCCCTGGAGCAGCGGATCGCCGCCCACGACCAGGAGTTCACCCGGCTGGGCAAGGAGATCCTGCCCGCCGTGCTGTACCGGCTGCGCGGTGGAGAATCCCCCTCAGAGGTGATTCGTCACGTCATCGACGGTGACGCCGAGTGGCGCGAACTTCCCAAGTCCCAGCGAGACTTGCTGCGCGCGGTGCTCGACATCGTGGACCGCGAGGAAGCGATGCGGGACTCCTCGCAGCGCTCCTTCGTCAACATCGCCCGCCGCGTGCAGGCGATCGTCCACCAGCAGAACAAGGAACTCCGGGAGATGGAGGAGGACCACGGGCGCAACCCCGAGGTCTTCGACGACCTGCTGCGCATCGACCACGGCACCGCGCTGATCGGCCGCCTCGCCGACTCCATCGCCGTCCTCGGCGGCAGCCGTCCGGGCCGTGTCTGGCCCAAGCCGGTCCCGCTGTACAGCTGTCTGCGCGGCGCGATGTCCCGCATCCTGGAGTACCGCCGCATCGAGCTGCACTCCATCGCCAAGGTCAACGTCAACGGCGTCTCCGTCGAACCCGTCATCCACGCCTGCGCCGAACTCCTCGACAACGCGACCCGCTACTCCCCACCGCACACCAAGGTGCACGTCACCGCGGTCGAGGTGCAGACCGGTGTCGCCATCGAGATCGAGGACGGCGGCATCAGCCTCAGCGAGGAGGCGCGGGCCAAGGTGGAGGACATGCTGGCGAAGGCCCAGCAGGGCATCGACCTGCAGGAACTCGGCAGCAGCCCACGTCTCGGCCTCGCCGTCGTCGGCCGTCTCTCCACGATGTACAACATGCAGATCTCACTACGGCAGTCCGCGTACGGCGGCGTTCGCGCCGTCGTGGTCGTCCCCCGTGACATGCTCACCGACGAGCCCGCCCCGGGACTCGCCCACGGCATCGGCGCGGCCGCCGTACCGACCATGGATACCGGCGGCGTCGAGGGTCCCAACCGCAAGCCCAAGCGTCGCCGCCCGACCACCGGACCGCGAATCCCGAGTTCCGCGGAGGAGATGGGCCAGGGCATGGACGACGACGTACCCGTCGTCACCGAGTGGACGGCCAACGGCCTCCCGCAGCGCCGCAGCCGCATGACAATCCCACTGAGTCAGCGCTACGCCGAGGCCGCCGCGGCCGAGGCCGCCGCCGAGGCCGCCATGGCCGCCGCGCCCGTCTGGGAACCCGAGCCCGAACCGAAGAAGGAACTGCCGCCACCCGGCATGTGGGTCGAGGCGTTCATGGCAGGGCTCAAGCGCGACCCGGACCCAAGCGCCTTCTCCAGGAATCCGGACGACCCGGCTGACCCAGGGTTCACCGCTTCCACCGCGAACACCGAGCCGGCCCGTAACGAGGCCGACGACGAGGGGGACCTCAAGTGATCCAGCAGCGAGCCAATTTCGACTGGATGCTCAAGGATCTGGCCGACGGCGTACCGGGCATCCAGCAGATCGTCGTGCTCTCCGCCGACGGCCTGCGGATCGCCCGCCACGGCGGTGATCCCGACGCCGCCGACCGTGTCGCCGCCGCCTGCGCCGGACTGCAGAGCCTGGCCGGGGCCGTGGCCGGCGAGATCCCGCAGAGCGACGGCGAGATGCGCATGGTCATCATCGAGATCAACGGCGGCTACTTCTACCTCATGGCCGCCGGCTCCAACGCCTACCTGGCCGTGCTCGCCAATGAGATCGCCGAACCCGGTCTGATGAGCAACCGCATGCGCGACCTGGTCGACCGGATCGGCGCCCATCTCACCAGTCCGCCCCGGCGGAACGGGCAGACCGTATGACGCCTCCGCAACGCCAGCGCCGCCATCCCACACCGCAGCCGCCCCCACCGCCTCCCGTGGAAGCGCCCACGGGAAGCGAGGGTGACCGCCCGCCCGAGCGGCTCTACATCCTCACCGGAGAGGACGGCGAACGAGCGCCGATCGACCTCGTCACGTTAATCGTGGCGCGCGCCGATCCACCGCCGTCCGCCGCGCCGGAGCAGTCAGCGCTGCTCCGGATCTGTCAGGCCCCCCTGTCCGTGGCCGAGATCTCGGCCTATCTCAAATTGCCGATCAGCGTGGTGACCGTCCTGCTCACCGAGCTGCTGACGGCTGAACTGGTTCAGGCGCGCGCACCCGTCGTCCGGCAGGCGCGGGCCGACCGTTCCCTCCTCGAAGCGGTGATGCATGGACTTCAAAAGCTCTGACACCATCACGGGTCCACGGACCGAGGACCACCTGCCACACACCGCGCAGGCCGCGGCGAAGATCGTGATCGTGGGCGGTTTCGGTGTCGGCAAGACGACGATGGTGGGCTCCGTCAGCGAGATCAGGCCGCTGACGACCGAGGAGACCATGACCCAGGCCGGCATCGGGGTCGACGACAACTACGGCTCCAAGTCCAAGACCGCCACCACCGTGGCCATGGACTTCGGCCGCATCAGCATCACGGACCAGCTGGTGCTCTACCTGTTCGGCACCCCCGGCCAGGAGCGCTTCTGGTTCCTGTGGAACGGCCTGTTCGAGGGTGCTCTCGGCGCGGTCGTCCTGGTCGACACCCGCCGCCTGGAGGTCAGCTTCGACGTCATGGGCCGCCTTGAGGAACGCGGTGTCCCCTTCGTCGTCGCCGTCAACGACTTCCCGGACGCTCCCCGTTACCCCATCGAGGAGCTGCGCCAGGCACTCGACCTGGCCGTGGAGATCCCCATCATCCGCTGCGACGCACGGCGCCGGGCCTCCAGCCGGGACGTCCTGATGACCCTCATGCGGTTCCTGCACTCCCTGACGGCGACGGGTGCCTCGGCGTAGACCCCGTACGCGTCCCCGGACCGGGAGCCGTGTCGTCCCGCGCGGTGTCCCCTCCCGGTCGCCCCAGAAACTCCCCAGACTCGGATCCCCTTCAATTCGGAGCGATCATCGTGACGCCTGAAGCACACTCCCCGACCGGTACGGACGACCCCGAACTCGGGCCGCCCCCCGGCTGCCCCGCCCACGGCCTGGGTCCCGGCGGACTGCGCCGGCTCTACGGCCCGGAGGCGGAGGACCTGGGAGCCGTGTACGAGAAACTGCGCGCCGAGCACGGCACGGTGGCGCCCGCGCTCCTCCACGACGACGTGCCGATCTGGGTGGTGCTCGGCCACAGCGAGAACATGCACATGGTGAGCACTCCCTCGCAGTACTGCAAGGACAACCGGCTGTGGCGGCCCATGCGCGAGGGCGAGATCAGGCCGGACCATCCCCTCATGCCGCACTTCGCCTGGCAGCCCATCTGCGCCCATGCCGAGGGCGAAGAGCACCAGCGGCTGCGCGGGGCGGTCACCGGCGCCATGTCGACCATCGACCCCCGGGGTATCCGCCGCTACATCAACCGCGCCACCCAGCACCTCGTCAACAAGTTCTGCGAGGACGGCAAGGTCGATCTCGTCAGCCAGTTCGCGGAACACCTGCCCATGGCGGTGCTGTGCGAGATCCTCGGCATGCCCGAGGAATACGGCGACAAGCTCGTGCAGGCCGCCCGCGACTGCCTCAAGGGCAGCGAGACCGCGCTCACCAGCCACGCCTACGTCATGGACGTCCTCGGCCGGCTCGCCGTCCGCCGACGGGCCCAGCCCGAGGAGGACTTCACCAGTCACCTCATCACTCACCCGGCCGCGCTCACCGACGAGGAGGTCAGGGAACACCTGCGCGTGGTGCTCCTCGCCGCCTACGAGGCCACCACCAACCTCCTCGCCAACGTGCTGCGCCTGGTCCTCACCGACCCGGGCTTCCGCGCCCAGCTCAAGGGCGGTCAGATGACCGTGCCCGAGGCGGTCGAGCAGTCCCTGTGGGACGAGCCGCCGTTCAGCACCGTCTTCGCCTACTTCGCCAAGCAGGACACCGAGTTGGGTGGCCAGCGCATCCGCAAGGGCGACGGGCTCCTCCTCGGCATCGCGCCGGGCAACGTCGACCCGCGCGTCCGTCCCGACCTCAAGGCCAACATGCAGGGCAACCGCGCCCACCTGGCCTTCAGCGGCGGCCCCCACGAATGCCCCGGCCAGGACATCGGCCGTGCCATCGCCGACGTGGGCGTCGACGCACTGCTGACGCGGGTTCCGGACATCCAGCTCGCCTGCGAGGAGCACGAACTGCGCTGGCACGAGTCCATCTCCAACCGGCATCTGGTGGAGCTGCCGGTACGGTTCGCACCGAAGCCCCCTCAGGACGTCATCCTGCGCCCAGCCGCCAAGTCGTTGCCGACGCAGCGTCCGGGCGCGCGGACCGCCGCACCACAGCCCCAGCCCGCCGCCACGGAACCCACCGCCCCTGCCGAGCCCACGACCACCCCCGGCCCGGCCCGCCGACCCGGCCTGTTCCGGCGCGTCCTGCGCTGGTGGCGGATCGGCTGACCTCGCCGTCGTACGCGCCTACTCCGCCCACGCGTCGTACGACGACCAGGCCCGCAGAGGCCGCGGGCTGACGAACCGGTGCTCGCGCCCCGTGACCGGGTCGGTGAACTCAAGGCTCCGTGCCAGAAGTTGGAGCGGACGCCGGAAGTCACCGGCCGGCACGGGGCCGGTCACCACCGGATAGAGGGGATCGCCGAGAATCGGCAGCCCCAGGGCGTTCATGTGCACCCGCAGTTGGTGCGTCTGTCCGGTACGCGGCGTCAACCGGTACCGGGCGAGCCCCTCGCGATGCTCCAGCAGTTCGATCCGGCTGACGGCATTCGGCTCGCCCTCGACCTCACGGGCGGTGAGGACCCCGCGCTCCTTGACGATCCGGCTGCGCACGGTCCGGGGCAGCGCCAGCCCCGGGACGTACGGCGCCACCGCCTCGTACTCCTTCGCCACCCGTCTGTCCCGGAACAGCGACTGGTAGGCGCCGCGTTCCTCGGGGCGCACGGTGAAGAGCACCACCCCGGCGGTCAGGCGGTCCAGCCGGTGCGCGGCGGTGAGCGTCGGAACGCCGAGCCGCCGCCGCAGCCGGGCCAGGGCGGTCTCGGCCACATGGCTGCCGCGCGGGGTGGTGGCCAGGAAATGAGGCTTGTCGGCCACCACCACGTGCTCGTCGCGGTACAGCACGTCCACCTCGAACGGCACCCGCTCCTCGGCGGGCAGCTCCCGGTGGAACCACACGAACATGCCCGGCACGTACTCCCTGTCGCGGCGCACCGGGTGCCCGGCGGCATCGACGATCAGTCCCGCGTCGAGCATGCCGTCGATCACCCCGGGTCCGGCCGCGAGCCGTGCCACGAGGTGGTCGCGCACCGTCGCCCACGAATCGCCGACGGGCAAGCGCACCCGCACCGGATCCACCCCGTCGCGCTGCGGCAGGGGTGAAGGCGGGGACGGGGCACGGCGTCTCATCACCGTCAAGCATACGAGCGGCCCGGTGGGGCCCGGTCGAACCGTTCTGAGCCACCGGGCCCCACCGCGTCGCCTGCGACGGACCCGCCGCCGGTGGTCAGGCGGGCAGCCTCGCGGCCTGCGCCGACTCCTGCCGTACGCTCGGGTGGAGATGGTGGAGACGCTCCACGTCCTGCGGGTCGCCGACACCGGACGACTCCGTGAGGCGCATGCGATTCGCGGCGGCGAACGCCTCGTCGAGCCATTCGTCCGTCGGTTTCTCGCCGAAGAGCCGGGTGAGTTCCCGCAGCATGGGCGGGGCGAGCGGGAATCGTTGCCCCCGCCGCCGCTCCTGGTAACGGTCCTGCAGCTGTACGAAGAGGAATCCACTGCGGCCGAAGTGAACGAGGGATTCCGGTGCCCCTGTGAAGACCAGGTCGTCGATGAGATCCAGGTAGATCGACCGGTAGCTCGCCTTCCTCGACTCCGACCGGCGGTCATTCGAAGTCGGCTGGTGATTGTCCACCGAGTAGACACCGAGCGCGGACTTGCTCAGATCCATGGAGAGACAGTCGCAGATGGCGCTGTCCATGAGCCACGGGAAGGTGACCGCGCCGCTCCCGCTGTTCCGGACCACCATGATGGCGGTGCCATATGCATTTCCGGTATTCCCCCGGAATATGACACCGTCCCACATGTTCGGAGAGTTGTTCAGTGCTTCGTGGAGCCCGACGTGTGCCTCGCCCGGACGGAAGTCCATCTTCTCCGCGTACTGGACGATGGCCTGCCGGACCAGCGACAGCAGCGCGTGCACGCCGTCGCGCCCCCAGCCGGCCGCGTCCATCTCCCGCATCAGGTCGCCCACTGACCTGCCGTACATGCGGAAGCGGCCCCTGACCAGGTCGAGCGGGGGGATGCAGATGTCGTCGATGATGGTGGCGAAGGCTATGTAGTGCAGACCCAGCGGGTCCGCGTCATAGTCCTCGCCGCACCAGCAAGCCATCCACTGGACGGTGTCACGGCATGCGCGGGACACCGTGTCGGCGGCCTCGGCGTCATGCTTCTTCGTCCAGTCGGTGTAGTGCGCCGGAATCCTGCCCCGCAGCTCTCCGGCTGTGTCCCACCGCTCCAGCACCTCGTCCAGGAGTGGCCAGACGTTCACCTCGTGGTATTGGGGTATGGGTCCGGCGTAGCCTCCCTCTCCCATCACGCCGTACAGGTGTGCGGTCTGCTTGTTGTAGCGCGACCGGGTGGTCTGCGGAGCGGTGGTGTCCACCCCGTTTCGCGGGTAATGAAGGAAGGTGCATGTCGTGTCGCGTGCACAGTCCGAACCGCACCAAAAGTCATGCGCGAGGTGCAGCATTTCCTGAATTCCGCGGGTGCCTGACAGCCGTTCCAGTGCCTCGTGCGCCGTTCCCTTCCAGGCGAGCATGTCCGGGGTTACCGTCGCGCTCTCAACGCCACTTGATGTCATAGCCCGAGCCTCCGCAAGAAGTTCCCACTTCTGGCTGCAAATCTCAGCGTGCGCGCGACGCCGATTTCCGTTGAAGAGCGTACGGCGAGCGTACAGCGGCAAACAAGGGGCGCATTTGACCGAAAAATTGTCACGGGTGGTGTTCGGAGGGACTGGCGATGTCCGGTGTTGATCGTGGTTGGTCGCCGTGCGGGTGCGTGAAAGGCGGACCGGACTGCTCCGTTCAGTCGTTCGCGAGGCCGTCGACCTGGCGCGGACGCGGGTTGCGCA
The DNA here is from genome assembly GCF_055573455.1 of Streptomyces sp. NPDC030183. Lineage (NCBI taxonomy): Bacteria > Bacillati > Actinomycetota > Actinomycetes > Kitasatosporales > Streptomycetaceae > Streptomyces > Streptomyces sp. NPDC030183. Next base: position 162,887 of record NZ_JBVIBK010000013.1, on the reverse strand, counting down.
TCGCTCGATACACCACCCCCACCCCCACCGTGACCAGCAGGAACAGCACGGTGAACCATTGGAACCACCAGCCGCTGCCCGAGGGGTCGTACACCTCCGCTCGGGGCCAGGCCAGGTTGACGGTCATGAAGAGGCCGTAGGCGAGGGCCAGGGCGGTGACGGGGATGCCCCAGCGGCCGAGGGAGAACAGGGGCCTGCCGGTCTCGTCCGTGCCCCCGGTGGGGAACGTGCCCTTGAGGCGCCGGACGAGCAGTGGACCGGTGACCATCGCGTACGCCAGGTACAGCATCACGATGCAGGTTGTGCCGATGGCAAGGAACGCGTCCGGCGAGACGAAGTTGAGGAGCAGCAGGGCCGCGGCCAGGACGCCCACGACGGCGGCCGGCGCGCTCGGCATGCCCGTGCGCGGGTTGACCCGGGCGAGCCGTGCGGAGAAGGGGAGTTGGCCGTCGCGGGCCATGGAGAACAGCATGCGGCAGGCCGACGTCTGGATCGCCAGCGTGGCCACCGCGATCGCCACCACCACATCCGCGAGCAGCAACCGGCCCACACCGTCGCCCAGGCTGCTCGTCAGGACGTAACTCAGGCCGTCCACGGCGAGCCGGCCGTCGGTGAGGCTGGGCGCGGCGAGCAGTCCGCCGAGGACGATGAGACCGCCGAGCAGTCCCGCCGCGCCGAGCGCGGTGAGGATCGTCCGCGGCGCCGTGCGCCGCGGGTGGTGGGTCTCCTCACTCATCTCGCCCGCGCTGTCGAACCCGATCATCACGTACGCCGCCATGAACGAACCCACCAGCAGCGCCCCCAGCAGACCCGTGCCGCCCTCCGCTGCGTGGAAGGTGATACCGGGGGAGCGTTCGGCGTGTGTCAGGAGGAGGACGACGATCAGGATCGCCCCGATGATCTCCGCGGTCACACCGACCCGGTTCACCAGGGACAGCACACGGTTGTCCAGGACGTTCACCAACGTGGTGAGCGCCAGCAGGATCACGCCGAGCACGGCCGCGTTCGCCGCTCCGGTGGCGCTGGTCGGCGCCGGGTCGCCGCCGACGATCTGGAAGCCGGACCAGATCGCGGGCATCACCATCTGCAGGGCGAGCGCTGCCGCCGCGACCACCACGATCTGTCCGATCACCATGATCCAGCCGGCGAACCAGCCGAAGGTGGCGTTCGACAGTCGTGAGGACCACTGGTAGATGGCGCCCGAGATCGGATAGCGCGCCGCCAGCTCCGCGAAGCAGGCGGCGACCAGGAACTGGCCGAGCAGTACGGCGGGCCAGGTCCAGAAGAAGGCCGGACCGCCGAACGCGAACCCGAAGGCGAAGAACTGGAAGACGGTCGTCAGGACGGAGATGAAGGAGAATCCGGCCGCGAAGGAGGCGTACCGGCCCAGACTGCGGTGCAGTTCCTGGCGGTAGCCGAACGCGGTCAGGGAGGTGTCTTCGGGGGAGCGCGGCGGGTCGGGGAGGAGGTGGGCGGGGGAGGTGCTCGTCATGGCGGCAACCTGCTTTCGCAACAAGCGGCACGAGCGTTCGCGCGGCGGCGACGCGAATTCCTGTCGGGTGACAGAAATGAGGGGACAGAAGCTAGGGGAGCCCTGTGTCGTTCGTGTCACGCGACCGTGTCCGGAGGACGCCCAAATCCTCACGGGGGTCGTGATCGCCGCCGGGGGAGGTGGTCCGGAGGGGGAGGAGGTCCGGAGGGTGGGGAGGCGGGCGCGGGACGGGGGACGTTGGGTGCCGGGTGCCGGGTGCCGGGTGCCGGGTGCCGGGTGCCGGGTGCCGGGTGCGGGGTACGGGCTGCGGGGAGCCGGGTGCGCGTGGCCCGGCCGCTCTAGGCTGAGCGGCTCCGTGCACCACCCGCCACCCAGGAGCCGTTGATGAACGACGCGTCGCCCGCCCGTCTACTCCTGCCGGGCGCGCCGGAGTCCCCGGTGCTCCTGCACGTGCCGCACGGTTCACGGGTGATACCGGCGGCCGTGCGGGAGGGGATCCTCCTCGACGACGCCGCGCTGGAGCGGGAGCTCGACCACATCACCGACGCGCACACGGACCGGATCGCCGAACGTGCCGCCGCCCGGGCGGAGTCGACGCCCTGGAGGTTCGTCAACCGGCTCTCGCGGCTGGTCGTCGACCCCGAGCGGTTTCCGGACGAGCGGGAGGAGATGCTTGCCGTGGGCATGGGTGCCGTCTACACGCGGACCACGCATCGGGAGGCCCTCCGCCCGGACGGCCACGACGGACAGGTCCTCGTGGACACCTACTTCGTGCCGTACGCCGCCGCGATGACCGACGCCGTCGCACAGCGCCTGGAGGCCGCCGGGCGGGCCGTGGTGGTCGACGTCCACTCGTACCCGAGCGAGCGCCTCCCTTACGAGCTCCACGGTGACGGTCCCCGCCCGCCGATCTGCCTGGGGAGCGACCCCTTCCACACCCCGCCCGAGCTTCTCGCCCTCGCCGAGGAGGCGTTCGCGGGGTTCGGCGGGACGGGCGTCAACAGCCCGTTCGGGGGCGCCTACGTGCCGCTGGACCACTACGGGTTGGACCCACGGGTGACCGCCCTGATGATCGAGATCCGCCGGGACGTCTACATGACCGAGCCGGGCGGCCCCGCCGGCCCCGTCCTGGAGGAACTCGCGGACGCCCTTGCTCAGTTGGTCGACGCGGCGACCGACGCCTGAACCCGGCCGTCCTCGGTCGCAGTCTTCACGCGTCGGCCCCGGGGCGGCCGGGCGGCGCGGTCGTCAAGCGCCGCCGTGAGAGCTGCGGTACGGGCGCACACGCGCGCGGACTCGGCGATCACGTGGGTGATCACCAAGGCGGTCGCCCCGGCGGTCGCCCCAGTGGTCGCCCCGGTGGTCGCGACGGTGGTCGCGACGGCGCACGCCACGGACCTCGCCACGGCGCTCGCGCCCACCGCTCGCGCCCGCCGGTCGCCCCCGCCGGTCGCCTCCGGCTCAGGCCGAAGCCGTCGCGCCGTCCTGTTCGGCCTCCACCCGTGCGTTCCACTCCTTCTTCGTGGCCTGCCAGCCGTCCTCGTCGTGGCCGAGCCGCCAGTAGCCCGAGACGGACAGGTCCTCGCGCGGGATCTGGCGTTCGACGCGGAGCAGTCGACGCAGCTCCTTCACGAAGCCCGCCTCGCCGTGCACGAAGGCGTGCAGCCGGCCCTCGGGGAACTCCAGCGCGCGTACGGCCTCGACGAGCAACGAGCCGACGGGGCGGTCGCCGCGGTGCAGCCAGACCACGTCCACGTCGGAGTCGATCTTCTGCTCCTCCTCGGGGCCGGCGACCTCGACGAACGCGTAGGCGCGGGCACCGTCGGGAAGGGCCTCCAGGGAGGCGCCGATCGCGGGCAGGGCACTCTCGTCCCCGACGAGCAGATGCCAGTCGGCCTCGGGGTTGGGCGCGTACGCGCCGCCCGGCCCCAGCAGTCGGACGGTTTCGCCCGGCTGGGCGCGGGTCGCCCAGGGGCCGGCCAGACCCTCGTCGCCGTGGAGTACGAAGTCGACGGTCAGCTCGCGCAGTTCGGCGTCCCACGCGCGCACGGTGTACGTCCGGGTCACGGGCCACTGGTCCCGCGGCATCTCCGCGCGGATCCGCTCCAGGTCGAACGGCTCCGGGTACGTCACGCCCTCGGGGCCGAACAGGAGCTTCACGTAATGGTCGGTGCTGCCGCGCGTGGCGAACTCGGCGAGGCCGTCGCCGCCCAGCACGACGCGCTGCATGTGCGGGGTGAGCCGCTCGGTGCGGACGACTCGCGCGGAGTGGGGCTTGGGGCTCCTGCGTACCGGACGCTCTGCCATGACGGCCTCCCGAAGACCTAGTAAGGCTTACCTAAGTTATCATCTCCCCCCGGAATTCACCCCATGCTCGATCAATGAACGACACCTTCATGATGTGAGTCGCGCCTCAGAACCCCCACCACCGAAGTGTCGCCCCACCCCCCGGCGTACGCCCCACCCATACGCCCCGCGCCCTGCCAGACGGGCCCCGGCGAGGCCCGTACCCGCACCCCGCACCCCGCCCCCCCCGCACCCAGCGCGGCCCTTACCCCCGCAGCGTCGTGAGGAGTCGCTGCAAGGACCCTCCGAGGCCCCAGCGGGCGGCCAGGGCCTCCAGTGCCGCCGGGTCCCGTGGCGCCTTCGGCAGGACGGTGTCGACGTCCGGCAGCGGTACGTCCGAGGCCACCCGCACCACCTGGGGCGCGACCGCCACGTACGCCCGCGCCCCGTCGAGCCGCTTGCGCTGCGCCGGCGTGAGCCCGGCCGCCGGATCGTCGACCGCGGCCATGATCCCGGCCAGGTCGCCGAACTGCGCGAGCAACTTCGCGGCGGTCTTCTCACCGATGCCGGGCACGCCCGGCAGACCGTCGCTCGGATCGCCGCGCAGCAGCGCCAGATCCGCGTACCCCCGGCCGACCACCCCATACTTCTCGCGCAGCACCGCCTCGTCGGTGAGCTGGAGGGTGCCCACACCCTTGAGCGGGTACAGCACGCGGATGCCGCGCTCGTCGTCGACCAGCTGGTACAGGTCGCGGTCGCCGGTGACGATGTCCACCGGGTCCTTCGCGAGGGCCGTGAACGTGCCGATCACGTCGTCCGCCTCGTACCCGGCGACGCCGACGCGCGCGATGCCCAGCGCGTCCAGCACCTCCTCGATCACCGGCACCTGCGGCGACAGGGTGTCCGGCACCTCCTCCTCGTCCGGCCCCGCCTCGTGCTCCTCGGCCACGCGGTGCGCCTTGTAGGAGGGGATCAGGTCGACCCGCCACCGGGGCCGCCAGTCCGCGTCCATGCACGCCACCAGGTCCGTCGGCCGGTGGTCCTTCACCAGGCGGTCGATGAAGTCCAGCAGCCCGCGCACCGCGTTCACCGGGGTGCCGTCCGGGGCCTTCACGGACTCCGGCACACCGAAATAGGCGCGGAAGTAGAGGGAGGCGGTGTCGAGAAGCATCAGGCGTCCAGTCACGTCCCGCATCATGCCGTACCCCGCCGACAGCGGGCCCCTGGCGCAGCCGCCGTGGCCCGTACGCGGGAGGGGGTGAACGCGTTCCGTGACCACCTCTGACCAGCGGTGAACCGTCTGTGAAGCGGACCACTGCCAGTGCCAGCCGGGTTCGTTTCGCACGGGCGGCCAGGGCAGGCGCGGCCCCGGAGCAGCGCCGGTCGAGTCCGCGGACCGGCCCGGGCGGACCGGCCCGGGCCGGCCGGTCCCGCCGCGCTCCGGGTCAAGGGCGAGTACCGGCTGGTCAAGTCCAACACCTCCATGATCCCGGCCCAGTTGGACCGCGCGTAAGCGAAGAAGGCTCAAGGACTTCAAGCTCACCGAGGCGCAGCTCACCGCCCTGGAGGGCGCCGTCGAGGACCCCGGCAGGGGGCGCCAGGAGGAGGGCGTCAGGACCTGGCTGAAGAAGAAGCCGGGGATCGCCGACAGGCTCGCCCCGGTCGCCGGGACCCGTAGCCGATGGCCACCGGACGTGATCGCCCCGCACCCGTGCCGAACGGGTGGGGCGGTCACGTACTGGCGTACGGGAAAGATCCGGACAACCGCTGCACGGTGCGCCGCCGGGCCGGGCCCCAACTCCCCGGCCGATAGCGGCACTCGGGCGCGAACCAGCGTCCACCGCGGTCCGACGAACCACCCGGACCGGTGACCGGGTGTGCCGAAGGGATCACGCCGGGCGCCCGGCGGGGCGCTCGGAGGGCCTCCCGCACTGGCGTGAACTGTGAGCATGGCACCCCGCCGGGTTTACGGGGTTGTGACGGGCGCGTGAAACGGTTTGCCGAACATGCGTAGGGTGCAGAGAACTCATCAGGAGAACCGCACCGGATGAGTGCCGGGCCGTCGACCATCCGTACTCGGAGCCGTAGGCGCCCTCGATCCGGCCTTCGAACGAAGACCCCGGACAAGAGCGACGAGCGAAGGAGGGAGCCGGAGCTATGGGCGACCACAAAGAGCAGCCCCTGCGGGTGGGCGCGGCCGTCCGGCGGCGGCGCCGGGCACTGGAGCTCACGCTCTCGGCCGTGGCCGAACGCAGCGGCCTGTCGGTTCCCTTCCTCAGCCAGGTCGAGAACGAGCGGGCCCGCCCCAGCAAGCCCTCCCTGGAGCGCATCGCCGACGCCCTCGGCACCACGGCCGTCGAGCTGCTCGCCGCGGCCGACCCGGCGTGCAGCGTTGATGTCGTACGCGCCGAGGACGACTCCCTCACGCCCCCCGTCTCCCGCTCGCGCTCCCTGGTGCGTGGGCACCACCAGTTGCACGCGATGGAGTTCACCGGCGACCACGACGAGGGCCGCGAGGTCCAGCACCGCAACGACGAGCTGATGTACGTCGTCGAGGGCGCCGTCGAGGTCGAGGCCGAGGGCCGCGCCCACCGGCTGGGACGCGGCGACACGTTGTACATGTCCGGTGGCGTACGGCACCGCTGGCGGGCCACCGTCCCCGACACCCGGGTCGTCGTGGTGGCCGTCGCCGACCACATCGAGGCCCTCGAGGACCGGCACCGGCGGGGGACGTGACGCCGTGCGGCGTGTCGTCTCCCTCGTCCCGTCCCTGACCGAGGCCGTCGCGGTCACGCTCCCCGGCGCGCTGGTCGGCGCGACCGACTGGTGCGACCACCCGGGTGATCTCGACGTCGTACGGATCGGAGGCACCAAGAACCCGAGGATCGAGGCGATCCTGCGGCTCACCCCCGACCTGGTCGTCGCCAACGAGGAGGAGAACCGCGCCGTCGACCTGACCGCCCTGCGGGAGGCGGGCGCCGAGGTCCTCGTCACCGAGGTGCGGGACGTCCCCGGGGCCTTCACCGAACTGGACCGCGTCCTGTCCGCCTGCGGCGCCCGGTCCCGTCCCGGCTGGCTCGACGCGGCCGAGTCGGCATGGGACCGGCTGCCGGACCCCGGCCGCCGGACGACCGCGGTGGTGCCCATCTGGCGACGGCCCTGGATGGTGCTCGGCCGGGACACCTTCGCCGGTGACGTCCTCGCCCGGCTCGGCGTGGACCACCTGTACGACGGACATCCCGAGCGCTATCCGAAGGTGCCCGTCGAGGAGCTGCGCGCCGCCGCCCCCGATGTCGTGGTCCTCCCCGACGAGCCGTACCGCTTCACCGCCGACGACGGCCCAGAGGCGTTCCCCGGACTGCCCTGCGCGCTGCTGAGCGGCCGCCATCTCACCTGGTACGGGCCGTCGCTGGCCGAGGCTCCGCGGGTGCTCGGCGCGGCCCTGCGAGCAGCTCTCCGCTGACCAGCCCCCGCACGGTGCCGACGGCGGCCGTCGCCCAGGCCGCCAGCAGCAGCCCGTACAGCGTGACGGCGAGGACGTCGAAGGCGACGAGCCCCGTGTGCCGGGCCAGGCCCTCCGCGCCCGTCACACACGTGCCCACGGGGAAGGTGAACGCCCACCACGCCATCGAGAACGCCATGCCCCGGCGCCGCGCCCGCACGGCCAGCGCCCCGGCCAGGGCGAGCCAGAGCAGCGCGAAGCCCATCACCGGCACCCCGTACAGGACCGCGAGGGCGGGCGCGTACGGCGTCGGCGCCGACAGGGCGGTGGGCGCCGCGTCGGCGAGATGGCCGGCCGCGGTGGTCGACTGGCCGAGCGGCCCCAGCACCAGGAACAGACTCGGGGTCGGGGTGAGCGGCAACGGACCAGCCGTGACCAGCCGTGCGACGACCGGCGGCAGCACGAGCAGCGTGGCCAGCAGGCTCAGCCCGAACAGCGCGAGACAGCCGGCGAGCAGGGTCTGCCGGGGCTGACCGGGCGGCAGGTGGGGGACGAGCAGCGGGCCGAGCGCTGCGGACACCATCGGCGCGACGAGGGGGAGCAGCAGCACGGGGGTGACCCGGCCGGGCTCCACCCGGTGCCGGACGATCAGGAGATACGGCACGACGACCGCCGCGCCGACCCCGACGAGCGTGCCGGTCCCGAAGAGCACGGCGTCCAGCGCGACGGCCGCCCGTACGCCGATCCAGTCCCGGCCGACGACCAGGGCGCCGCCGCCCACGGCGAGCAGGGCCATGGAGAGGCAGCCGTAGAAGGGGGCCACGTCGGGGTCGAGCAGATGGGCCCGGACCTGGTCGGCGTGACGGCGCCGGTGCAGGGCGCGGGCGCCGAGCACGGCGACGAGGGCGAGCAGCGCGAGGGCCCAGACCGCCGCGCAGACCGTCCGTACGCCCGGCGGATCGCCGGGGAGCCCGGCACCCGCGGTGGCGACGATCGCGGTGCCCATGACCGGGGCGTACCACTGGGGGCCGAGGTGGCGGAGGGGGTCGGCCCGGACGGCGGGGGAGCGGGGCGCGGAGGAGGCGGGGTCGGTGGCGGTGGGGCCGGTGGCGGTGAGGGGTGGGCCTGCGGGGCCGGTGGTGGAGGAGGGGGCGTCCGTGGGGCGAGCCGGGGTGGCCGGCGGGGACGGAAGGACGCGGCGGACTGGGGTGACCATGAGGCGAGCGTCTCGCCGCCCTGCCGGGGCCACCAGGGAGTCCGTGTGTATGGGGACATAAGCTGGCGTTATGAGTGAGCTGGAGGAGCCGCGGGGCGGGCTGGCCCATCGGGTGCCGGATCTGGGGGCCCTCGAACTGCTGCTGGCCGTCGCACGGCTGGGCTCGCTCGGGCGGGCGGCGCGCGAGCTGGGGATCACCCAGCCCGCCGCGAGCAGCCGGATCCGGTCGATGGAGCGGCAGCTCGGCGTGGCCCTGGTCGACCGCTCGCCGCGCGGCTCCCGGCTCACCGACGCGGGGGCACTGGTCACGGACTGGGCCCGGCGGATCGTGGAGGCGGCCGAGGCCTTCGACGTGGGCGCGCAGGCCCTGCGGGACCGCCGGGATTCGCGGCTCCGGGTCGCCGCGAGCATGACCATCGCGGAGTATCTGCTGCCGGGATGGCTGATCGCCCTGCGCGCCGAGCGTCCGGACACGGCGGTGTCCCTGCTCGCGGGGAACTCCACGATCGTCGCGGAGCGGTTGCTGGCCGACGAGGCGGACCTGGGGTTCGTGGAGGGGCCGACGGTGCCGGCCGGGCTCGACGCGGTCGTGATAGCGCACGACCATCTGATCGTCGTGACGGCGCCGGGGCATCCGTGGGCGCGTCGGCGCCGGCCGCTGGACGCGGCGGAGCTGGCGTCGACGCCGCTGATCCTGCGGGAGAAGGGGTCCGGGACGCGGCAGGTGCTGGAGTCGGCGCTGGGTGGGCTCGCCCGGCCGCTGATCGAGCTGTCCTCGACCACGGCCGTCAAGTCGTCCGCGCTCAGCGGGGCCGGGCCGGCCGTGCTCAGCGAGCTGGCACTGGGGGAGGAGCTGTCCGCCCGCCGGCTCGTCCGGATCCCCGTCGACGGGGTCCGCCTGCGTCGCGCGCTGCGAGCGGTCTGGCCGACGGGACACCGGCCGGCGGGCCCGGCGCGGGACCTGTTGGGTCTGACCCGCGGCGGCCCGGCGGCCGCCGACTGACGGCTGAAATGCCGGGGCGCAGCCCGGCATTTCAGGGGCGCGAGGAGTTCCCCGCGCCCCTGGACGCCCCGGGCTTCGCCCTGGGACATCCAGCCCCTCAGGCGCCCGGCCCCTCCGGCGCCCCGGCCCCTCCGGCGCCCCGGCCCCTCGGCGCCCCACCCCCTCGGCGGCCGCTCGCCGTGAAGAGGCCGCTCGCCGTCAGGAGGCCGCTCCTACGAGCGCTCGCATCACTCCCAGGTCCTCGCCCATCTCGGGGTGCCACTGGACGCCCAGGACCCATGCGGGGGCGGGTAGTTCGATCGCCTCCACCGTGCCGTCGTCCGTGGCGAAGGCGGACGCCACGAGGCCCGGCCCGAGGCGGTCCACCGCCTGGTGGTGGTACGTCGGCACGTCGGCCTCCTCGGGCGCGATCTCCGCGTAACGGGTCCCCGGCACCGGCTTGACCGAGTGACGGCCGAAGACCCCCACCTCGGCCACATGCCCGTCGATGTGCTGGACGAGCGTGCCGCCGAGCGCCACGTTCAGCAGCTGCATCCCCCGGCAGATGCCGAGCAGCGGCGTCCCCGCCTCCAGCGCCGCACGGATCAGCGCCAGCTCCCAGGCGTCCCGCGCCGGCGCGGGGGGCCCGGTGCGCGGCGAGCGCTCGGCACCGTAGTGGGCGGGGTCGACGTCCGGGCCGCCCGCGATCACCAGGGCGTCGAGGCGCGCCACGGTGGCCGCCGCGTGCGCCGGGTCGTCCGGCGGGAGCATCGCGGCGAGTCCGCCCGCCGCCTGCACGAGCCGGGGGTACCCGACCGGCAGCAGCGCCGCCTCCATCTCCCACACGCCCCAGCGCGCCCCCGACTCCAGATACGTACTCACACCGATCAGCGGCCTGGTCACGCGCGCTCCCTCGTACTCCCTGGTGCTCAATGGAGCACGTTCATACCTTTACAGGGCCGGTGACGGCAAGGTCCACCGCGACCGTACGGCCGTCACCGTAGTCCGCACCGCCGCCCTCACGTCAGGAACCCCCGCAGCAGCGCCGCCGTGCCCGAGCAGTGCTCCCGCATGATCTCGCGGGCTCCGTCCGCATCTCCGTCGAGTACCGCGTCGACGAGCGCGACATGCTGGCGCTGTGAGTGCTCCAGATTGCGCACGAGCAGCGGGATGCAGTCGAGGAGATCGTTGACGGAAGCCCGTACGGCCGCGTACTGGGCGGTGAGCGAGGGGGAACCGCACAGCTCCGCCAGGGTGAGGTGGAACAGGGTGTCCTGGCGCCGGTACTCGGCCAGTGGCGCCTCGTGCGTGCGCGACAGCGCCTCCCGCAGCCGGGCCGCCTGCTCGTCGTCCAGGCCGTGTGCCGCGCACAGGCCCGCCGCGCCCACCTCCAGCACCTCCCGGAACCGCAGCACGTCCTCGATGTCGACCTCGGCGATCCGGCGGCGCAGCTCGTCCTCGCCGCCCGCGTCGGCGCGCGGCAGCACGAACGTTCCGCCGTACCGCCCGCGCCGCGCCTCCACCAGACCCTGGTCCTGGAGGACCTTCAGCACCTCGCGCAGCGTCACCCGGCTGATGCCGAGCCGTTCCGCCAGCTCGCGCTCCGCGGGCAGCCGCTCCCCGCCGGGCACCAGGCCCAGCCGGACGACCTGGAGGATCTGCTCCAGCGCCTCCTCGAAGCCGTTGCCCGCCCGCACCGGCCGCAGCACCGGGGTCAGCCGGTCCTCCGGCCCGCCGTCAGGTTCCACCGACATATGGCCGTGCCCCCTTCCCAAGCAATGGTTCTCGGCAATACCTTATGACTCCCGGTCCGGCGGATGAAGCGCGCGGTACGAAGCAGTACGAGCAGAAGTGCGCAGCGACCGAAGAAAGCCCAAGGAGGCATCCCCGTGGCAGACCGCACACCCCCGCTCTCCGTCGAGGAACTGCACGCCCTCGTCGCCGGCGGCGAGATCGACACTGTCGTCCTGGCCTTCCCCGACATGCAAGGGCGACTCCAGGGCAAGCGGTTCGCCGCCCGCTTCTTCCTCGACGAGGTCCTCTCCCACGGCACCGAGGGCTGCAACTACCTCCTCGCCGTCGACACCGAGATGAACACCGTCGACGGCTACGCCATGTCCTCCTGGGACCGGGGCTACGGCGACTTCGCCATGCACCCGGACCTGTCCACCCTGCGCCGGGTGCCCTGGAACGAGGGCACGGCCATGCTGATCGCCGACCTCGCCTGGAACGACGGCTCACCCGTCGTCGCCGCCCCCCGCCAGATCCTCCGCCGCCAGCTCGAGCGCCTCGCCGAACTGGGCTACACCGCCAAGGTCGGCACGGAGCTCGAGTTCATCGTCTTCAAGGACACCTACGAACAGGCGTGGGACGCCGGGTACAAGGGCCTCACCCCGGCCAACCAGTACAACATCGACTACTCGGTCCTCGGCACCGGCCGTATCGAGCCCCTCCTCAGGAGGATCCGCAACGAGATGGCGGCAGCCGGGCTGACCGTCGAGTCCGCCAAGGGCGAGTGCAACCCCGGCCAGCACGAGATCGCCTTCAAGTACGACGACGCCCTGGTCACCTGCGACCAGCACGCCGTCTACAAGACCGGCGCCAAGGAGATCGCCTCCCAGGAGGGCGTCTCCCTCACCTTCATGGCCAAGTACAACGAGCGCGAGGGCAACTCCTGCCACATCCACCTGTCCCTCGCGGACGCCGACGGCACCAACGTGATGGCCGACGGCCAGGGGATGTCCCAGGTCATGCGGTACTTCCTCGCCGGGCAGCTCGCCGCGCTCCGCGACTTCTCGCTGCTCTACGCGCCCAACATCAACTCCTACAAGCGGTTCCAGCCGGGCTCCTTCGCCCCCACCGCCGTCGCCTGGGGCCACGACAACCGGACCTGCGCCCTGCGGGTCGTCGGCCACGGCCGCTCCATGCGGTTCGAGAACCGGCTCCCCGGCGGCGACGTCAACCCGCACCTCGCCGTCGCCGGACTCGTAGCGGCCGGGCTGTACGGCATCGAACAGAAGCTGGAACTGCCGGACGTGTGCGAGGGCAACGCCTACACCGGCGACTACGCCCATGTGCCGACCACCCTGCGCGAGGCCGCCGAGCTGTGGGGCAACAGCCCCATCGCCCAGGCAGCCTTCGGCGACGAGGTCGTCGCCCACTACCTCAACATGGCGCGGGTCGAACTGGCCGCCTTCGACGCCGCCGTCACCGACTGGGAGCTGCGCCGCTCCTTCGAACGCCTGTGAACCACGCCCCGCGGAAAGGCCCTCACGTGTCCGGACAGCCCCCGCAGTACGAGCAGCAGCTCCAGGTTCTGAACCCCGCCACCGAAGAGGTCGTCGCCACCGTCCCCGCCGCCACCCCGGCGGACGTCGACGCGGCCGTCTCCCTGGCGACCAGGGCCCAGCGGGCCTGGGCCGCGCTGGCCCCCGCCGACCGCGCCCGGCTGCTGCGCCGGTTCGCCGTCACCGTGGACGAGCACCTGGAGGAGCTGGCCCTCCTGGAGGTCCGCGAGGCCGGGCACACCCTCGGCAACGCCCGCTGGGAGGCCGGCAACGTCCGGGACCTGCTCGACTACGCGGCCGGCGGCGTCGAACGGCTCACCGGCCGTCAGATCCCGGTCCCCGGCGGCCTCGACGTCACCATCCTCGAACCCCTCGGCGTGGTCGGCGTGATCGCCCCCTGGAACTTCCCGATGCCCATCGCGGCATGGGGCCTCGCCCCCGCGCTCGCCGCCGGCAACGCGGTACTCCTCAAGCCCGCCGAGACCACCCCGCTCACCGCCCTGCGCCTCGCGGAGCTGGCGCGCGAGGCGGGACTTCCCGAGGGCCTCTTCCAGGTGCTGCCCGGACACGGCGCCGTCACGGGCAACGCCCTCGTCGAGCACCCCGGCGTCGCGAAGATCGTCTTCACCGGCTCCACGACCGTCGGCAAACAGGTACTGGCCAAGGGCTCGGCGCTCCTCAAGCGCGTCACCCTCGAACTCGGCGGCAAGAGCCCCAACATCGTCTTCGCCGACTCCGACCTCGAAGCCGCGGCGGCCGCCGCCCCCATGTCGTTCCTCGACAACTCCGGCCAGGACTGCTGCGCCCGCACCCGCATCCTCGTCCAACGCTCCGTCCACGACCGCTTCCTCGACCTCCTCGCCCCCGGCATCGAGTCGGTCCGCGTCGGCGACCCGGCCGACGAGACCACCCAGATGGGCCCGCTGATCTCCGCCGTCCAACTCGACCGCGTCCGCTCCTACGTCGACCCGGACGCCCCCGGCATCCGCGGCAAGGCGCCCGAGGGCCCCGGCTTCTGGTTCCCGCCGACCGTCCTCACCGGTGTCGAACCGCACGCGCGCGTGGCCGCCGAGGAGGTCTTCGGCCCGGTCGCCGTCGTCCTCCCCTTCGACGACGAGGCCGACGCGATCCGCCTCGCCAACGACACCCCGTACGGCCTGTCCGGCTCCATCTGGACCCGGGACGTCGGCCGCGCCCTGCGCGTCTCCCAGGCCGTCCGCGCGGGCAACCTGTCCGTCAACTCCCACTCCAGCGTCCGCTACTGGACGCCCTTCGGCGGCTTCAAGCAGTCCGGCATCGGCCGCGAGCTCGGCCCGGACGCCCTGACCGCCTTCACCGAAACCAAGAACGTCTTCATCAGCACGGAGGGCCCCGCACAGTGACCCAGCCCCAGGACACCATCTGCCGCCGACTCGTCGGCCGCACCGCCGTCATCACCGGCGCCGGCAGCGGCATCGGCCTCGCCACCGCCCGCCGCCTCGCCTCCGAGGGCGCCCACGTCGTCTGCGGCGACGTCGACGAGGCGCGCGGCAAGGCCGCCGCCGAGGAGGTCGGCGGGATCTTCGTGAAGGTCGACGTCACCGACGCCGAGCAGGTGGAGGCGCTGTTCAAGACCGCGTACGACACCTACGGCAGCGTCGACATCGCGTTCAACAACGCGGGGATCTCCCCGCCCGACGACGACTCCATCCTGGAGACCGGCCTGGAGGCGTGGAAGCGGGTCCAGGAGGTCAACCTGACGTCCGTGTACCTGTGCTGCAAGGCGGCCATCCCCTACATGCGGCGCCAGGGCAGGGGCTCCATCATCAACACGGCCTCCTTCGTGGCCCGGATGGGCGCGGCGACCTCCCAGATCTCCTACACGGCCTCCAAGGGCGGTGTGCTGGCGATGTCCCGCGAGCTGGGCGTGCAGTTCGCCCGGGAGGGCATCCGCGTCAACGCCCTGTGCCCCGGCCCGGTCAACACCCCGCTGCTGCAGGAGCTGTTCGCCAAGGACCCGGAGCGGGCCGCGCGCCGTCTCGTGCACATCCCGCTCGGCAGGTTCGCGGAGGCCGAGGAGATCGCCGCCGCGGTGGCCTTCCTCGCAAGCGACGACTCGTCCTTCGTGAACGCCACCGACTTCCTGGTCGACGGTGGCATCTCGGGCGCCTACGTCACCCCGTTGTAGGCCCTCAGGAACCCCGCGCCGGGAACACCCATCGCGCCCGGTGTGATTAAAGTGCCGGGATGAGCAGTTCGCCGCCGCCCGGCTGGTACCGCGACCCGTCCTACCCGCTCACCGAACGCTGGTGGGACGGGTCCGCGTGGACCGACCACCGGCGCCAGCCGGAGCAGCCCGTCCCGCCGCCGGTCCGGCCCGGGCCGCCCAAGGGCCCCGGGCGCACCAAGGCGGTCGCGCTGGCCGTGACGGGGGCCGTGCTGGTGGCCGGCGCGGTCACCGGCGGCATCCTCGTCCTGGGCGACGACGGCGACGGGGGCCAGGAGACACGAACGGCCCCCACCGCCCCGTCGTCGGGCGGCGCGGAGAGCCCGTCCCCGACCGCCGCCTCGCCGTCCCCCTCCGGGGCCGGCGCTACCGCGTCCGTCGTCGTGGACGACCTCAACGGCATCACCTTCCCCGTCCTCGACGGCTGGACCGACGGCGCGGACGCCGACGAGGACGCCGTCCTCGTCACCGACGGCACCTACGACTGCCCCGGCGACGACGGCCTCTGCCGCAGCGGCTGGGTCTACTCGCGCACCGTCACCCAGAGCGACGAGACGTCCCCCAAGGTCCTCGCCGAGAACGACATCGAGGACGCCGCGAACGACGCGTACGACCGCGACGACCTGGACCGGCGCCCGTACGACGGCATCACCGGCCACGAGGTCGTCGCCTCCGGCTCGGTCGCCGTCGCGGGGCGCGCCGGGTACTTCGTGCGCTGGCGGGTCACCACCGACGCCGGACCCGGCGGATACGTCCAGTCCCTCGTCTTCCCGTCCAGCGTCGGCTCCGAGGCGCCGGTCCTCGTCCGGATCGCCGTGGACGCGGGCGACGACGGCCCGCCGGTCGGCGACATCGACCGGATCGTCCGGGGCATCCGGGCGGTCGGCGACGAGAAGAGCGGCGGGGGAGTGGGCAGCAGCCTGGGCCCGTGATGACATCGCGGGCCCGGGCGCACCACCGGGTCCTACAGGAAGGTGTGGCCCTCGCCCCGGTACGTCGGGACCGTCGCCGTCACCTCGTCGCCCTCCACCAGGTGCAGCACCTCGAACCGCTCGCACAGCTCCCCGGCCTTGGCGTGCCGGAACCACACCTTGTCGCCGAGCAGCAGATCGTCCGCGGGGGCGCCGAGCAGCGGGGTCTGCACCTCGCCCGGCCCCTCCTGCGGGTCGTACTTCAGCCCCTCCGGCAGATACGGCACCGGCAGCCGGTCCGGCCCCGCGGCACCGGAGGCCGGGTACCCGCCGCCGAGCACGGTGACGACGCCGACCCCGGGGCGCCGGACGACGGGCATGGCGAACAGCGCGGCCGGACGCCCGCTGAACGACGTGTAGTTGTCGAAGAGCCGGGGCACGTACAGCCCGGACCCCGCGCCGATCTCGGTGACCGCGTCCTCCGCCGCCGTGTGCTGCACGCTGCCCGTGCCGCCGCCGTTGACGAACTCCAGGTCCGGTGCCACCCGCCGTACGGCACGGACGACCTCGGCCCGGCGGGCGGCCAGCTCCTTCTTCGCGGTGGCCTGCATCAGCCGTATCGCACGCGAACGGAAGGGCCGCCCGGCGACCGAGTCGCCCACACCGGCGATATGACCTTCGTACGCCATGATCCCGACCAGCTTGAACCCCGGCCGCTCGGCCACGGCCCGCGCCACCTCGGCGACCTGCTCGGGGGAGTGCAGCGGCGAACGCCGCGCCCCTATCCGCACCCGTCCGCCCAGGAGCTTCAGGGAGGTGTCCAACTCCAGGCAGACCCGCACGACTTCGGTGCCGCCGCGCCGCGAGTTCTCGATCAACTGAAGGTGGGCGGGGTCGTCGACCATCACCGTGACGGCGGCGGCGAGCTTGGGGTCGCCCGCCAGTTCCGCGAAGGCGTCCTGGTCGGCGGAGGGATAGGCGAGCAGGATGTCGTCGAACCCGGAACGGGCCAGCCACAGGGACTCGGCGAGGGTGAACGACATGATGCCCTGGAAGCCCTCACGGGCCAGGACCCTCTCCAGCAGCGCCCGGCAGCGAACGGACTTGCTCGCGACGCGGATCGGCTTGCCGCCGGCCCTGCGGACGAGGTCGTCGGCGTTCGCGTCGAAGGCGTCGAGGTCGACGATCGCCAGAGGTGCGTCGAGATGAGCGGTGGCCCGGTCGTAGCGGGCCCGGTCGGCGGCGCGCGCAGTCATGAACGAAGCCTGCCAGACATGATTACCGCAGGGTAGGGGGACGTTCCGGGCTAAAGCCCCGGTGCCGCCGACTGGTTCCCGCTCGACCCCGGGCAACCCGTAGAGTGACGCGAACGCAGGGGACGACCTCGACGGGGATGCCGATCCGCTGCCACGGGTATGGCTTGCGTGTGGTGTGACCACGGGTGCGGTCGGCCCGTGGTGCGGCGCATGCCCAGGGAGCGGTCCCGTCGCATGCGTGCCGGTCGCCCCCCACGGGTGACCGGGACCCGGACGGTTCCGGGTCGGCCCGGGCACGAGGAAACGGGGGGTGCATGAGTACGGAAGCGCGTCGCGCCTCCATCCCCCCACGCCCACCGAAGCGCCCCTCGACACCGCCGTCCGTCCCCGCGCCGCCGCACACCCCACCCCAGAGCACAGTGCCCCCCACCGACACGCCGCCGTCCAGCCGCGACTCCGCCCCCACCGCCGACATCCCGCGAGGCGGACGCCCGATTGGCGAGGGCGCCTCCGGCACACGCCCACCCACCGGTGGCGCGCCGGGCGCACGCTCTTTCTTCGAAAGCCGTCCCGGCGCACGCCCCACGCGCGACAGCGACTCCGACGCACCTGCGAACGGGGGACGCCCGCCCGTCCAGAACGCCCCTGTACCTCCGCCCCCGCGCGGGAGCGCGTCAGGGACGAGGCCCTCGCGCGGTTCCTCCGCGGCCCCGCCGCCGCGGCCGGAATGGGCGCCGTCGACCGGGGAGGCGCCGGCCGTGCCCCGGCGCCCGCAGCGACCGCCCATGACGGGGGTCCCGGCACGGCCCACCGCTCCGCCCCGCCCGTCCTCGGCGCCCTCCGCGGCACAGGGCGCGCCCCGGGACGACCAGCGGGGGAACACGGGCGGCGGACACCGGCCCCCGCACGGCTCCGACTCCGCGAAGACGACCCGGGAGCACCGGAGTTCAGGAGAACGGGGCGGCGCGACGCCCTCACGTACGCAGGGCTCCGGCCCCCTGCCCGGCCGGCAGCCCTCGCCGGGCTCCGCGCCGGACGGCGGCCCCGCGCGGCGCCGTGCCGAACACCCGCGCTTCTCGGACTTCCGCAGGACCGCCGCGACGAGCGGAGCGACCCCACCGCCCCCCGCGGCCTCGGCCCGCTTCCCCGACATCCCGCCCGCCTCCGCCCCCCGCCCGGCCGGGCACATGGCGAAACCCACGACCCCGACGCCCCGCCCCTCGGACGCGGCGCCACCCCGCCCCACGGGACAGCACCCGGGCGGCACACCGCCCCGCCGCCCGGGCAACTCCGTCGGCACGTCGTCCGCTCACCCCGCGGGCGGCTCCCCGTCCGGGCCCACGGGACAGCACCCCGGCGGCTTCCCGCCCGGCCCCACGGGACAGCAGCCCGGTGGCTCTCCGTCCCGGCCCGCCGGCCCGCCGTCGGCCGGTACGTCTCCCCGCCGCGCCGCACAGGCTTCCGGCGGTGCCGCGTCCCCTCTCTCCGGGCAGTCCTCCGGTGGTGTTCCGCCGCGGCCCGACGGGGCGCCGTCCGCCCATACGGTGCGCGGGAGCGTGTCCACGGGGCCCGGTGACTCCCTGTCCCGCGCGGGGGAGGACTTCCGCGGGCCTTCGTCGGAGCAAGGCAGGGGCGAGGCCGCCCAGCGGTCTAGGACAGCGGATTCCGGCCGTCCGGGGGCGTGGCAACCGCCGGCTGCCTCCTCCCGGCGGTCCGCCGACGCCATCGACGAGGCGCTGAGCGGCACCTCCGGGCGCCCGTTCGTGACCTTCGCCGAGCCCGACACCTCGTCGTGGACCTCGTCCGAGCCGGACGACGTACGGCGCAGGCCGCGCCCCACCGGCGCCCGCGCCGCGGCCGTGGCCGTGTGCGTGGTGCTCGGCGTCGGACTGATCGGCGGCGCCGCGGCGGGCAGTTGGCTCACCGGCGACACCGGCCCGGACGGCGCCCGCGTCGGCTTCGCCGCGGCCGGCGCCCTCTGGCACGGCGTACCCGTCGACGAACTGTTCCCGCCGACCGTGCGGGGCGAGGGCGCCGGCCCCGGAGGCACCGACCGCACCTGGACGCGGGTCGCCGTCGCCCCCGACAGCGGCTGCGCCGACGCCTTCGACCCGCTGCTGCGCGAGGCCCTCGCCCCCGTCGGCTGCCTGCGGCTGCTGCGCGCCACCTACACCGACGCGACCCGCAGCAACGTCACCACCGTCGGCCTGATGTTCACCAAGGCCGACGCCACCGGCATGGCCACCCTCAAGGCCCGCTTCGCGCGGGACGGCCTCGACCGGCGCACCGACCTGATGCCGCGCCCGTACGCGGCCGAGGACACCGTCGCCGCCGGCTTCGGCGACGGCCAGCGGGCCTCCTGGACCATCTCCGTCCTCACCGACGTCCCCGTCGTCGTCTACGCGGTCTCCGGCTTCGCCGACGGCCGCACCGTCACCGAACCGCAGCCCGCCGACGACGCGATGCGGTCCGACGCCACCACCGCCCCCGCCCAGGCCGGCCTCGGCCACGAGGCGCAGGGCCTCGCCGACCGCATCGAACGCGGCCTCCGCAGAACGGCCGCGTCCGCCACGGAGCAGCCTTCATGACCGCCGAGCAGACCGGGCGCACCGTCGAGGACGGCGGCGTCGCCGCCACCGGAGCCATCGACGACCCGGCGCCGGCCGCGACCGTCGCCACGCCGGAGGACCCCGCGCCCGCCCAGCCCGTCGCGTCCGTACCCGTACCGGCCGGGCCCCGCCGCCCCTGGCGCACCGCCCTCCTGGCCGTGCCCCTCGCCTTCTCCCTGGCCCTCCTGCCCTCCACCGCCGCCCACGCCGACGGCATCCGGGACCAGCAGTGGGCGCTCGACGCGATGCACACCGAGGAGGCGTGGCGTACGACCAAGGGAGAGGGCATCACCGTCGCCGTACTCGACACGGGCGTCGACGACGAACACCCCGACCTCGTCGGGAACGTCCTCCCGACCAGGGACCTGGTCGGCTTCGGGGCGTCGCGGGGCGACCGCTCCTGGGCCCGGCACGGTACCGCCATGGCCGGCATCATCGCCGGTCACGGCCACGGCGTGAACAACGGCGACGGCGTCCTCGGCATCGCCCCCGAGGCGCGGATCCTGCCCGTCCGCGTCATCCTCGAAGACGGTGACTCCGCGCGCACCAAGGCCCGCAGCACCCGCGGCAACGCCCTCGCCGAAGGCATCCGCTGGGCCGCCGACCAGGGCGCCGACGTCATCAACCTCTCCCTCGGCGACGACTCGGAGTCCGCCCACCCCGAGCCCTCCGAGGACGCCGCCGTCCAGTACGCCCTGAAGAAGGGCTCCGTGATCGTCGCCTCCGCCGGCAACGGCGGCAAGAAGGGCGACCACGTCTCCTACCCGGCCGCCTACCCGGGCGTGATCGCCGTGACCGCCGTCGACGAGGACGGCAACCGCGCCCCGTTCTCCACCCGCCGCTGGTACGCCACCGTCAGCGCGCCCGGCGTCGACGTCGTCATCGCCGACCCCGACCGCAAGTACTACGAGGGCTGGGGCACCAGCGCCGCCGCCGCCTTCGTCTCCGGCGCCGCCGCCCTCGTCAAGGCGGCCCACCCCGGCCTGACACCGGCCCAGGTGAAACGGCTCCTGGAGGACACCGCCCGCGACGCCCCCGTCGGCGGCCGCGACGACTCCCGGGGCTTCGGCTTCGTGGACCCGGCCGCCGCCATCAGGGAGGGCGGGAGGCTCAAGCCCGACGACCTCACGTCCGCGGCGTACGGCCGCGAGTACTTCGGCCCCGGCCCCGACCCGGTGAAGGAGGAGGACACCGCCTCCGGCTGGGCGGCACCGGCCGCCGGCGGCCTCGGTGTCGTCCTGCTCGCCATCGCGGTCGTCATCTGGCGCGGCGACCGACGGCGGCCGGACGAGTTCCTCATCTGACGAACACCGACACCCCCGCCCTGGCCGCCGCCTCGACCAGCGCGATGCCCTTCTCCTTCGTCGTGTTGCCGTGCGACACCACCGCGACCAGGCGGTCCCGCCCCTCCACCGTGACCCGGCCGACGCTGTTGATCACCCACAGCCCCGTGGCCGTACGCGGCAGCCACCCGTTCTTCAGCGCGAACCCCGAGCCCGAGGAGCCGGCGGAGCCGTCCCGTACGGCAGCCGACACCCCCCAGTCCTGGCCCGCCGCGACCCGCCCCATCAGCCGGCGCGCATACGCCCGAGAGGCCGCGCTCAGCTGCGACTCGTCGTCGTCCCCGAACACCTGCCGCAGCAGGACGAGCTGGTCGGCGGCCGTGGTGCGGGTCAAGCCCCAGTACGGGTCCTCGCCGCCCACCGTGTCCGTCAGACCGAACCGCTCGTTCGCCGCGTCCAGCCCCGCCGCCCGGCCGATGCTCCGCCACAGCGCCGTCGCGGCCGTGTTGTCGCTGTCGCGGATCATCGTGGCGGCGTACGCATCCTCCTGGGCGGTGAGTCCACGGCCCGCGTCCTGCGCCTGGAGCAGCAGCGCGGCCAGAATGTCCACCTTCACGATGCTCGCGGTCTCGAACCGCCCGGCCCCGTACACCGCGCTCCGCCCGAACTCCGCAGCGAGTACGGCCACCGAGAACGCCGCCCCGTCCTCGACCGGCACGTCCGCCAGGGCCTGCGCGAGCAGTGCGTCGTGGTCCGCCTCCGGCGCCACCACAGATTCCACCGGGCCTCCGATCCAGACGACGACGCCGTCGACGATACGGCCGTACCCCCGAGGCGACCGCCGCGCTTCCGGCCCGGCGAACGCCCGGGAGACGTGCACCGATAGGGTCGACGACCGTGGCGAACAAGAACATTCCCGACCCCGGCTACTCCGACGACGACGGCTCGGCCGACCCCCGGCTGAGCGCCGCGCTCGCCGCCTGGGCCGAGGACCGGACCGCGGTGGGCCCCGTCCTCGAAGCACTCAAGGGCGCCCGGCTGCTCGTCCCCGTCGTCGCCGTGCTCGGTGAGGTCGAGGAGGACGAGAACGGGCTGCGCCGCGAGAAGACCAGCGACATGGCCGTGCCCACCCTGAAGGCCGGCAGCCGCACCGCCCTGCCCGCCTTCACCTCCACCGACTCCCTCGCCCGCTGGGACCCCGCCGCCCGCCCCGTCGCCGTACCGACGCACCAGGCCCTCCAGGCCGCGGCGCACGAGAAGGCCGACACGCTCGTCCTGGACCTCGCGGGACCCGTGCCGTTCGAGCTGACGGGGCCCGCACTGCTCGCGCTCGCCGAGGGACGGACGACGGCGGATCCGCTCGCCGACCCCGCGGTGGTCGACGCGGTGCGCGCCGCCGTGGCCGCCGAGCCCGCCGTGCTCCGCGCCCACCTCGGGCCGGGACAGGCCGACGGCACCCTCGCCCTGGTCCTCGACCCCGCCGCCGTCCCCGCCGACGCCGCCCGAGCGGTCGCCTCGCGGCTCGCCGCCGACGAAACACTCAGGGCCCGCCTGGTGCGCGGCCTCGACCTGGCACTCCTGCCGGCCGGAACCACGCCTCCGGGCGAGCCCCTGTACGTGAAGGGTCGGGTTCAGCCGTAGATCGGGCCGGTGTACTTCTCGCCCGGGCCCTGGCCCGGGTCGTCCGGGACGACCGATGCCTCGCGGAACGCCAGCTGCAGCGACTTCAGACCGTCGCGCAGCGGCGCCGCGTGGAAGGAGCTGATCTCCGTCGTGGACGCGTCGAGCAGACCGGCGAGGGCGTGCACCAGCTTCCGGGCCTCGTCCAGGTCCTTGTACTTGTCGCCCTCCTCGGTCAGGCCCAGCTTCACCGCGGCGGCGCTCATCAGATTGACGGCGACCGTCACGATCACCTCGACCGCGGGGACCTCGGCGATGTCACGGGTCATCGAGTCGAAGTCGGGGGACTCGGGGGACTCAGGAGGGGTGTCACTCATGCCCCACACGATAGGCCCCGGCGCGCACGCTCCCACCTGCGGGAGTCCGCTGCGCCCCGATTGGCACCCCAGGTTTGAACCCGCTATGGTTATGTCTACGACCGGCTGGACACTTGTGTGCCCGGCCCGCAAGTGGAGGCTCCGAACTCCCACCTGACCATCCTCCGGGACGGCAGGTCACCGGTCAGGCGGCCCCCACCGTTCCGTACGGACGGTGGAGTCGTCCGAATCGCGCCCCGCGGCCACCGCGGCGGTGCTCCGGCAGTCATTGGAGCCCCGCCTGTGTACCGTCCGGGGCATTTTTCATGGGTCCCGATGGTTGGTTCTTATGTCAACCAGACATGACGCGGCGGTCCGCCAGACCGTCGTGGGGTGCTACCGAGGAGGATCCATCAGCGCCGAGCCCCGCATCAACGACCGGATTCGCGTTCCCGAGGTGCGACTTGTCGGTCCCAGCGGCGAGCAGGTCGGGATTGTCCCGCTTGCCAAGGCCCTGGAGCTTGCGCAGGAGTACGACCTCGACCTGGTCGAGGTGGCCGCGAACGCGCGTCCGCCGGTCTGCAAGCTCATGGACTACGGGAAGTTCAAGTACGAGTCGGCCATGAAGGCCCGTGAGGCGCGCAAGAACCAGGCGCACACGGTCATCAAGGAGATGAAGCTCCGGCCGAAGATCGACCCGCACGACTATGACACCAAGAAGGGTCACGTCGTCCGGTTCCTCAAGCAGGGCGACAAGGTCAAGATCACGATCATGTTCCGTGGTCGCGAGCAGTCCCGGCCCGAGCTGGGCTACCGACTGCTGCAGCGTCTCGCGGAGGACGTCCAGGACCTCGGGTTCGTCGAGTCGAACCCGAAGCAGGACGGCCGCAACATGATCATGGTTCTCGGTCCGCACAAGAAGAAGACCGAGGCGATGGCCGAGGCCCGTCAGGCTCAGGAAGCGCGGAAGGCGGAAGCGAAGGCCAACCCCGGCAAGTCGCAGAACGCCGCCGACGCCGAGCCCGTCGAGGTCGAGGCGCCTGCCGAGGAGCCCGCCGAGGCGTAAGTCCCCGGGACGAGAGTCCGGGGGAAAGCCCTGGACGCGAGTCCGGGGTGTCAACCGATAGAAATGACGTTCCGTCGTGCCCGGTTTAACGACCGGGCACCGGAGCGCCACTGACGAGGAGAGAACGGCGCTATGCCGAAGAACAAGTCGCACAGCGGTGCCAGCAAGCGCTTCAAGGTCACCGGCTCCGGCAAGGTGCTCCGTGAGCGCGCCGGCAAGCGCCACCTGCTCGAGCACAAGTCGTCCCGCGTGACGCGTCGCCTCACCGGCAACGCCGAGATGGCCCCGGGCGACGCCGCGAAGATCAAGAAGCTTCTCGGCAAGTGACGAAGCGGCGCTGATCGTCCGTCGATCACCCAGCGCCGTACGTCAGGACCGGGACCCCATCGAATTCCGGGCCGTGTGAGGACAACCACGGCCCCGCTACAAGGAGTTAAAAAGTGGCACGCGTCAAGCGGGCAGTCAACGCCCACAAGAAGCGCCGGGCGATCCTCGAGCAGGCCTCCGGCTACCGCGGTCAGCGTTCGCGCCTTTACCGCAAGGCCAAGGAGCAGGTCACCCACTCGCTGGTCTACAACTACAACGACCGCAAGAAGCGCAAGGGCGACTTCCGTCAGCTGTGGATCCAGCGCATCAACGCTGCGGCCCGCCAGAACGGCATGACGTACAACCGCCTCATCCAGGGTCTGAAGGCCGCGAACATCGAGGTCGACCGCAAGATCCTCGCCGAGCTGGCCGTCAACGACGCCACCGCGTTCGCCGCGCTGGTCGAGGTCGCGCAGAAGGCGCTGCCGGCGGACGTCAACGCGCCGAAGGCCGCGTGACGCTGCGCTGGCCTTGAGCCGGATGTCGATGTGAACCCCGGACCCGTGGGCCTTTCGAGGCTTGCGGGTCCGGGTGTTTGTTGCGCCTGCCAGTTCGGGGGTGCGCGGTTCGTCGGCGGCTGCGGGTTCGTTGTGGTTTCTCGCGCAGTTCCCCGCGCCCCTGGGGGGACGGGCCTGCGGCCCGCCCTCCCCAGGAAAAGCACGGGGCGTAGCCCCGGTCGCTTTTCAGGGGCGCGGGGAACTGCGCGAGACCACGAACCATCCGCAGCCGCCGACGAACCCGTACCCCCGAGTTCAAAGGCGCCCCCTCCACCACCCCCGCCCCACCCGAAGGTGATCCATGTCCGCCGCCCCCGAGTTGATCTCCCCCCGTTCCGCCCGGGTCGCCGCCGCTCGGCGGCTCGCCAGGCGGAACTTCCGGGGCAAGGACCGCCTGTTCCTCGCCGAGGGCCCCCAGGCGGTGCGGGAGGCGGCGGCGCACCGCGCGCCGGCCGACGGCACGCCCACCCTCGTCGAACTGTTCGCCACGGTCGACGCCGCGGAGCGCTACGCCGACATCGTGGGCGAGGCCCGCGCCGCGGGCGCCCGCGTGCACCTCGCCGACGAGACCGTCATCGCCGACATCTCCACCACGGTCACCCCGCAGGGCCTCGTCGGGATCTGCCGCTTCCTCGACACGCCCTTCGAGGAGGTCCTCGCCGCCCGCCCCCAGCTCGTCGCCGTTCTCGCCCACGTCCGTGACCCCGGCAACGCCGGCACCGTCCTGCGGTGCGCGGACGCCGCCGGCGCCGAGGCGGTCGTCCTCACCGACGCGTCCGTCGACCTCTACAACCCCAAGGCCGTCCGCGCCTCCGTCGGCTCGCTGTTCCACCTGCCCGTCGCCGTCGGCGTGCCCGTCGAGCAGGCCGTCGCGGGGCTCAAGGACGCCGGCGTACGCGTCCTCGCCGCGGACGGCGCCGGGCAGGACGACCTCGACGACGAACTGGACAAGGGCACCATGGGCGGGCCCACCGCCTGGGTCTTCGGCAACGAGGCGTGGGGCCTCCCGGAGGAGACCCGGGCGCTCGCCGACGCCGTCGTACGCGTCCCCATCCACGGAAAGGCGGAGAGCCTGAACCTCGCGACCGCCGCCGCCGTATGTCTCTACGCGTCCGCCCGTGCACAGCGCGCCTTCGGAGGGTGCCGCACCGTCACTCCCAGCTAGTAGGGTGACGGGCTCGGGGGCCCACTGCACAACGGAAGAGGTGGGGTACGGGGATGAGGGTCGGCACGAGCAGCACACTGGGGGGACGCGACGTGCGCGCCACACCCACGACGCCGCACGCCGAGACGGTCGCCGGACTCGGCATCGACCCCGACGACCTCCCCGACGGACTCGTCGTCGCCGACGAACAGGGCCGGGTGATCTGCTTCAACGCCGCCGCCGCCCGGATCACGGCCGTCCCCGCGGCCGACGCCCTCGGACTGCCCCTGGAACGGGCACTGCCGCTGGAGGACCTCGAAGGCCGCCGCTGGTGGCAGCTCACCGACCCGTACGGGGGCCTCGCCATCCGCGTCGGCCAGCCCGAGCGGAACCTGCTGCTGCCCGGCGCCCGCGAAGTCCTCGTATCCGCCCGCTACATCCGCACCGAACCCACCGGGCCCGTCCGCCGTGTCGTCGTCTCCCTCCGCGACACCGAGGCCCGGCGCCGCACCGAGCGCAGCCACGCCGAGCTGATCGCCACGGTCGCCCACGAACTGCGCTCGCCGCTCACCTCGGTCAAGGGGTTCACCGCGACGCTCCTCGCCAAGTGGGAGCGCTTCACCGACGACCAGAAGAAGCTGATGCTGGAGACCGTCGACGCCGACGCCAACCGGGTCACCCGGCTGATCGCCGAGCTGCTCGACATCTCCCGCATCGACTCCGGGCGGCTCGAGGTGCGCAGGCAGCCCGTCGACATAGGCGCGGCCGTCGGCAGGCACATCCAGGCGTACGTCGCCGCGGGGCAGCCCGCCGACCGGTTCCTGCTCCGGATCGAGCAGCCGCTGCCCGACCTGTGGGCCGACCCCGACAAGATCGACCAGGTGCTCAGCAACCTGCTCGAAAATGCCGTGCGGCACGGCGAGGGAACCGTCACGATTGACGTCACGCCCACGGCGTCCCCCCGCGAGGGCGAGGACACCGGTACGTCGGTCACGGTGAGCGACGAGGGCACCGGTATCCCGGAGGAGTCCATGAACCGCGTCTTCACCCGCTTCTGGCGGGGCAGCAAGCGCGGTGGCACCGGCCTCGGGCTCTACATCGTCAAGGGCATCGTCGAAGCCCACGGCGGCACCATCACCGTCGGACGCGCCCCGAGCGGCGGCGCCGAGTTCCGATTTACGTTGCCCGTGGGGGCCCCGGCCTATCTGGCCTAGCCGCCCCGCGGGCGCGTTCGCACACCTCAACCCCGTTAGACTCGGCCTTTGGCACCTTTGCGTCCCACTAGCGGAGACGATTCGTCCACGAGTCGGTGTGACGGGGACCTTCAGCCAGCCAACCGGAAGCACGGGAAGAGATGTCGGCACCGAATAAGTCGTACGACCCTGTAGAGGTCGAGGCGTTGAAACCGGAAGAGATCGAGCGCATGCGGGACGAGGCGCTCGCCGCCTTCGCCGCCGCGGACTCCCTCGACGCGCTCCAGGAGGCCAAGGTCGCCCACACCGGCGGCACCTCCCCGCTGGCGCTCGCCAACCGCGAGATCGGCGCCCTGCCGCCGCACGCCAAGGCCGCCGCCGGCAAGCTCGTAGGCCAGGCCCGCGGCGCCGTGAACAAGGGCCTCGCCGCCCGCCAGGCCGAACTGGAGGCCGAGCGCGACGCCCGCGTCCTGGTCGAGGAGGCCGTGGACGTCACGCTGCCCTACGACCGCGTACCGGCCGGCGCCCGCCACCCCCTCACCACGCTCTCGGAGCGCATCGAGGACGTCTTCGTGGCCATGGGCTACGAGGTCGCCGAGGGCCCCCAGGTCGAGGCCGAGTGGTTCAACTTCGACGCGCTCAACATCGGCCCGGACCACCCGGCCCGCGGCGAGGCCGACACCTTCTTCGTCGAGGGCCCCCAGGGCGGCACCGAGTCCGGTGTCGTCCTGCGCACCCACACCTCGCCCGTCCAGATCCGTTCCCTGCTGGAGCGCGAGCTGCCGGTGTACGTGATCTGCCCCGGCCGGGTGTACCGCACCGACGAGCTGGACGCCACGCACACCCCGGTCTTCCACCAGGTGGAGCTGCTCGCCGTCGACGAGGGCCTGACCATGGCCGATCTCAAGGGCACGCTCGACCACATGGTCCAGTCGCTGTTCGGCGAGGGCATGAAGACCCGGCTGCGGCCCAACTTCTTCCCCTTCACCGAGCCGTCCGCCGAGATGGACATGGTGTGCTACGTCTGCCGCGGCGAGTCCGTCGGCAACCCCGACCGGCCCTGCCGCACCTGCTCCAGCGAGGGCTGGATCGAGCTCGGCGGCTGCGGCATGGTCAACCCCAAGGTGCTCACCGCCTGCGGTGTCGACCCGGAGAAGTACAGCGGCTTCGCCTTCGGGTTCGGCATCGAACGGATGCTGATGTTCCGCCACAACGTCGAAGACATGCGAGACATGGTCGAGGGTGACGTCCGGTTCACCCGGCCGTTCGGGATGGAGATCTGATGCGGGTCCCGCTTTCCTGGCTGCGGGAGTACGTCGACCTGCCGGCGACCGAAACCGGCCGTGACGTCCAGGCCAAGCTCGTGTCGGCCGGCCTGGAGGTCGAGACCGTCGAGCAGCTCGGAGCCGACCTCAAGGGCCCCCTCGTCGTGGGCCAGGTGCTGACCATCGAGGAGCTGACGGAGTTCAAGAAGCCGATCCGCTTCTGCACCGTCGACGTCGGTACCGCCAACGGCACCGGCGAGCCGCAGGAGATCGTCTGCGGCGCCCGCAACTTCGCCGTCGGCGACAAGGTCGTCGTGGTCCTCCCGGGCGCCGTGCTGCCCGGCGGCTTCGCGATCTCCGCCCGCAAGACCTACGGCCGGAACTCCCACGGCATGATCTGCTCCAGCGACGAGCTGGGCATGGGCGACGACGGCACCAAGGGCATCATCGTGCTGCCGCCGGAGACCGAGGTCGGCAAGGACGCGATCGAACTGCTGGAGCTGGTCGACGAGGTCCTCGACATCGCCGTCACCGCCAACCGCGGCGACTGCCTGTCGATCCGCGGCGTCGCCCGCGAGACCGCCATCGCCTACGGCCTGCCGCTGCGCGACCCCGCGCTCCTCGACGTGCCCGGCCCGAACGCCTTCGGCCACCCCGTCCAGGTCTCCGACCCGCTCGGCTGCGACCGCTTCACGGCCCGCACCGTCACCGGGCTCGACCCCGAGGCGCGCTCCCCGATCTGGCTCAAGCGCCGGCTCCAGAAGGTCGGCATGCGCCCGATCTCCCTCGCCGTCGACATCACCAACTACGTGATGATGGAGCTCGGCCAGCCGCTGCACGCCTACGACCGCAGCCTGGTCCAGGGCACCATCGGCGTGCGCCGCGCCGCAGAGGGCGAGAAGATCGTCACCCTCGACGGCGTCACCCGGAAGCTGCACGCCGAGGACCTCGTCATCACCGACGACCGCGGCCCCATCGGCCTGGCGGGCGTCATGGGCGGCGCCGACACGGAGATCGCCGACCACGACGATCTGGAGAACGCCTCCACCGAGGTCGTCATCGAGGCCGCCCACTTCGACCAGGTCTCCATCGCGCGCACCGCCCGTCGGCACAAGCTGTCGTCGGAGGCGTCGCGCCGCTTCGAGCGCGGCGTCGACCCGCTGGCCGCGTCCGCCGCCGCCCAGCGCACCGTCGACCTGCTGGTGCTCCTCGCGGGCGGCACGGCCGACGCGGGCGTCACCGAGGTCATCGCCCCGTCCGCGCCGCACACCATCGCGGTGCCGGCGGACCACCCCGACAAGGTCGCGGGTGTCGTCTACGGCCGCGAGACCGTCGTACGCCGCCTCCAGGAGGTCGGCTGCGACGTCTACGGTCAGGACGAGCTGATCGTCACCGTGCCGTCGTGGCGGCCCGACCTCGCCGACATCAACGACCTGGCGGAGGAGGTCATCCGCCTGGAGGGCTACGAGAACCTGCCCTCCACGCTGCCCAAGCCCCCGTCGGGCCGCGGCCTCACCCACCGGCAGCGGCTGCACCGCCGGGTCGGCCGGGTGCTCGCCGGCGCCGGGTACGTCGAGGCGCCGAACTACCCGTTCATCAGCGAGCAGGTCTTCGACCAGCTCGGGCTGGACGCCGACGACCCGGCCCGCCGCGTCGTCCGGCTCACCAACCCGCTGAGCGACGAGGAGCCCGCGCTCCGCACGTCGCTGCTCCCGGGCCTGCTCGGCGCGCTGCGGCGCAACGACGGCCGGGGCTCGCACGACCTGGCCCTCTTCGAGACGGGGCTGGTCTTCCAGCCGCGCGCCGAGCAGGGCGTCGCCGTCGCGCTGCCGGTCGACCGCCGGCCCACCGCCGAGGAGATCGCGACGCTGAACGCCGCGCTGCCCGAGCAGCCGCGCCATGTCGCCGTCGTCCTCGCCGGGGCCCGCGAGCAGGCCGGCTGGTGGGGCAAGGGCCGTCCGGCCGACTGGGCCGACGCGGTCGAGGCCGGGCGCACCGTCGCCCGTGAGGCCGGCGCGGAGCTGATCGTCCGCAAGGGCCAGTACGGGCCCTGGCACCCGGGCCGCTGCGCCGAGTTCGTGGTCGTCGTCGACGGCGCCGAGCGGGTCGTGGGCCACGCCGGTGAACTGCACCCGCGCGTCGTGAAGGCGCTGGGGCTGCCCGCGCGTACCTGCGCGGCCGAGCTGGACCTGGATGTGCTGGAGCGGGTCGGGGACGACACCCCGCAGGCGCCGAGCATCTCCTCGTTCCCGGTCGCCACGCAGGACGTCGCGCTGGTCGTCGACGAGTTCGTGCCGCACGCCGAGGTCGAGGCCGCGCTGCGCGAGGGCGCCGGTGAACTGCTGGAGGGCATCCGCCTGTTCGACGTCTACGAGAACGCGGAGCAGCTCGGCGAGGGGCGCAAGTCCCTGGCGTACGCGCTCCGCTTCCGGGCCGGGGACCGGACGCTGACCGTGGACGAGGCGTCCGCGGCCCGCGACGCGGCGGTCGCCCTCGCGGGCGAGCGTACGGGGGCGGTTCTGCGGAGCTAGGGCGCCGAGTGCGCCGAGTGCGCCGAGGGCGCTGAGTGCGCTGAAGGGGCGGGGAGCTGCGGGTTCACGGCGGCTGCGGGTTGTCCGTGGCTGGTCGCGCAGTTCCCCGCGCCCCTTTCGGGGCTTCGCCCCGGTGCCGGTGCCGGTGCCGGGGCCCGGCCCCCGCCCCCTTCTCTCTTCTCACTCATTCGAGTGAGAACTCCGGGCGATCTGGTCCTAACGGGGCATCCGGTCGACAGAATCGGACCGGCCTCTCTGGGCCGTACCGCTGTCAGGGCCTGATGGGGGGCCAACGGCATGATTCGAATCAGGACTGGGGCACCTCCTCGGGCATGGGTCCGAAGGCGCCGCCCGTCCGACCGGCGGTCTGTCCGACGGGCGCTGGCACTGGGACTGCCCGCGGCGTGGGGCGCGACAGCGATCACCTACAAATGGGCCTGCCCGATGGCGCAGAACAACGGGCTCGGGGCCCGGCTCGCCAGCAGTGCCGTGTTCTTCGCGGTCGGCGCCGGGCTGGTGCTGCAGGTCAGACAGGTGCTGCTGCGGGAGGTGCGCCAGGCGCGCCGGGTCGCCGGTGCCGCGCAGAGCGTCCTGCTGCGGCCGCTGCCCGCCCGGATCGACGGACTGGCCACCGCCGCCGCCCAGCTCTCCGCCGACCGGGGCACGAGCGTCGGCGGCGACCTCTACGAGGTGATCGCCACCGAACACGGCGTACGGGTCGTGATGGGTGATGTGCGCGGCCACGGCCTCTCCGCCATCGGCACCGTCGCCGCCGTACTCGGCAGCTTCCGCGAGGCCGTCCACGACGAGGCCGAACTCGCCGGCGTCCTCACCCGCCTCGACCGCGCCCTCGCCCGGCATCTGCGCAGCCGCGCACGGACCGAGGACACCGAGGAGTTCGTGACCGTGCTCCTGCTGGAGATCGCCCCGGACGGCGAGGTCCACGCCCTCAACTGCGGGCACCCCTGGCCGTATCTGCTCAGCACCGGCCGGGCGGAACCGATGGCTCGCGCCGACCCGCTGCCCCCGCTGGGCGTGTTCCCGCTGCCGGCGGAACTGCCGGCCACCCCCTGCGGCCGGCTCCTCCCCGGAGAGGCCCTGTTCCTCCACACCGACGGGGTCGAGGACGCCAGGGACGGCCACGGCCGCTTCTTCCCGCTGCCGGCCGCCCTCGCCGAGGCCGTGCGGGGCCGCCCCATCTCGCCCCACTCCGTCCTGCGCGCCGTCTTCAGCCAGCTCCTGCGCCACACCGGGGGACGGCCCAAGGACGACATCGCCATACTGATCATCCGCAACGACCGGCTCATCAGGGCCGCCGCCGCGTGCACCGGCGCCGGGAACCGCGCCCTCGGCCCCCATGGCCCCGCCGCCGAGACCCCGCCCGTCGTCCCCGGGCCGTAGCCGCCGACACCACCGAACCTTTGGGCGTCCGATGCCCCTCGTCCGGGCCCGAGCGCCCGCCCGTCCCGACAGGGCCACCGCGCTGTACGAGGGGGAGCCGGTGGCCCAGTCGGCCTCTTGCGAGGCATTCCAGTCAAGCGGTCCGAAACTCTCCGCGACAGCGCGCGCACAGCCCGAATCCGGGCATTCCCTTCACACCCCGTGTGAAGAGGGAGGCGCTACGCTGCCCCTCGCCGGCACCGAGCCACCGGAGGGCCTCCATGCAGCCCAACACCCTGCTCGACGCGATCCTCGACGAAGCCGGTATCTCGCACGCCGGACTCGCCGCGCACGTCAACCAGGCAGGGCGGGCACGCGGTCTGGCGCTGAGATACGAACACACCGCCGTGGCCCGGTGGTTGAAGGGGCAGCGCCCGCGCGGCCAGGTGCCCGACCTGATCTGCGAGGTGCTCGCCGGGCGACTGCACCGGCCGGTCACCCTCGACGACATCGGTCTCGGCGTACCGGGCGAGGCGACCTCCCAGCACGGCGCCGGCCTCTCCGGGTTCGTGGAGCGCGCCACCGCCCTGTGGCGCTCCGACGAACAACAGCGCCCCCATGTCCTCGGCGCCCCCGCCGTCACCGGGACACCCGCCGTGATGCCCGTGTGGGAGTGGGAGAACCCGCCGGAGGACGTCGACGTGTCCCGCGGCGGACGGCATCAGGTCAGCATGGCCGACATCGAGATGCTCCGCGCGGCCCGTTCGCACTACGAGCAGCTGTACCGCAAGGCGGGCGGCGTCGCGACCCGGGCCCGCATCGTCGGATTCCTCAACGCCGAGGCGGCGCCCCTGCTGCGCGGCAGCTACACCGACGCCACCGGACGCCAGCTCCACCGGGCCACCGGCGGACTGGTCGCCATCGCCGGCATCTGCGCGTACGACTCCGACGCGCACGGGCTCGCCCAGCGCTACTTCCACCAGGCGCTGCGGCTAGCCAAGGCCAGCGGGGACCGGGGGCTCGGCGCGTATGTGATCGCGCTGCTCGTCAACCAGTCGCTGTTCATGCGGGAGTACCGCCAGGCCGTCGCCTTCGCCGAGGCCGCGCTGCGCGCCGCAGGCAAGCACATCACCCCGGCCCTCGCCGCGGACCTCTACGCGATGCAGGCCAAGGCGTACGCGCACCTCGGCGACGGCACGAGCGCGCTGTCCTGCATCAGGCGGGCGGAACAGGCCGCCGAGCGCATCCGGCGCGGCCACGAACCCGACGAGACCGGCTATGTCCAACCCGGCCTGGTCAATGTGCAGGTGGCGGAGGCACTGCTCAGCCTCGGCGATCTGACGGCCGCGGCGGAGCACGCGGCGGCTGCCGTCGACACCCCGGCGCACGACCGGGGCCGGGTGCACCGGCTCGCCATGCTCAGCCAGATCGAACTACGGCAGGGCAACGCCGACAAGGCGGTGCGGACCGCCGTGGAAATGGCCGAACGGGCGCGCGGTGTGGAGTCCATGCGCCTGCGCGACAGACTGCGGGCGGTACGCGAGCACCTGGTGCGAAACGGCTGCGCGGGGACCGCCGAGGCCGCCGAACTCATCGACGGGGCCTTGCGCGTACCGCTCTGACAGCGCGCTCCCCGCCGGACCGTGCACCGCCTGTGCGCCTGCTGTCGCCACGCTCCTGCTGCGATATTGCCACTTACTCGGCGGAAGGTGGCAGAACCGTGCAGTGGACGAAACAGAGCGAACAAACTGTGTATTCGAACCGCTGGTTCAGCGTCAATCTGGCGGACGTCGCGTTACCGGACGGGCGGCATCTCGATCACTTCCTGATACGGCTGCGGCCCGTCGCCGTGGCCACCGTGGTCAACGAGGCCAATGAGGTGCTGCTCCTGTGGCGGCACCGCTTCATCACCGACAGCTGGGGGTGGGAGCTGGCGGCCGGCGTCGTCGAGGACGGCGAGGGCATCGCCGACGCGGCCGCCCGGGAACTGGAGGAGGAGACCGGATGGCGGCCGGGACCGCTGCGCCACCTGATGAGCGTCGAGCCCTCCAACGGGCTCACCGACGCCCGGCACCACATCTACTGGGCCGACGAGGGCGCGTATGTCGGTCACCCGGTGGACGACTTCGAGTCGGACCGCAGGGAATGGGTTCCCCTCAAGCTCGTGCCCGACATGGTCGCCCGCGGCGAGGTCCCGGCCGCCAACATGGCGGCCGCACTGCTGCTCCTGCACCACCTGAGGCTCGGACAGGACGCGGGGCGCTGATCCCGTCGGGCGTCCCGCCCGTACCGGTCAGCGGCCCACGGCCTGCCAGATGGCCACCACCAGGGCTCCCACGGCGGTGAGGGCCGCGACCGCGGGCAGCGGCCAGCGGGAGTGCTCCAGGGTGACGACCCGTGTGCTCAGGTCGTCCAGCTCCTTGGCGGTCTGTTCTGCACGGTGACTCAGCAGCGTCAGCCCTCCCTCGACGCGTGCGTGCGCCACGTCCAGGCGGCGGCGTAACTCTGCGAGTTCACCGTGGGCCACGGGATGCTCGGGGTCGATGGCCACGAGTCCGCTCCTTTCTGTAATCGTCTCGGTAGTCGTCACATCCCTTGCATGCGCACGGCAAGTCAACTCGCCTGGTGGGCGCGTGGGGAGCGTGTGCGAGCGGCATATGCGTGTCCGCCGCGCACACGGTGTGTGAATGCGACGGGCCCGGCACCTTCCCGGTGCCGGGCCCGTACGAGGAACCGTGTCTCACGGTCCGTAGCGGTGAAGCGGGGATCAGTCGTAGGTGTAGAACCCCGAGCCCGTCTTGCGGCCGAGGCGGCCCGCGTCGACCATGCGCTGGAGCAGCGGGGGAGCGGCGTACAGCGGCTCCTTGTACTCCTCGTACATCGAATTGGCGATGGAGACGATCGTGTCCAGGCCGATCAGGTCGGACAGCTTCAGCGGGCCCATCGGGTGGGCGCAGCCCAGCTCCATGCCGTTGTCGATGTCCTCGCGGCCGGCGATGCCCGACTCGAACATGCGGATGGCGGAGAGCAGATAGGGCACGAGCAGCGCGTTGACCACGAAGCCCGAGCGGTCCTGCGCGCGGACCGCGTGCTTGCCCAGCACCTTCTCGGCGAACAGCTGCGCCCGGCTGAGCGTGCCCTCGGAGGTGGTGAGGGCCGGGATCAGCTCGACGAGCTTCTGCACCGGGGCCGGGTTGAAGAAGTGGATGCCGATGACCTGGTCCGGACGCGAGGTGGCGACCGCGAGCTTCACCAGCGGGATGGAGGAGGTGTTCGACGCGAGGATGGCGTCGGGGCGGGTCAGCACCTGGTCGAGCACCTGGAAGATCTCGGTCTTCACCTGCTCGTTCTCCACGACCGCCTCGATGACGAGATCGCGGTCGGCGAACTCCCCGAGGTCCGTGGTGAAGCTCAGGCGTGCCTGGGTGGCGTCCCGCTCCTCCGCGCTGATCTTGCCGCGCTCGGCCGCCTTGGACAGGGAGTTGAACAGCCGGGTACGGCCGATCTCCAGGGCTTCGCCGGTGGTCTCGGCGACCTTGACGTCCAGACCGGCGCGGGCGCACACCTCGGCGATGCCCGCTCCCATCTGGCCGCAGCCCACGACTCCGACTCGCGCGAGATCTCCCGTTGGGAAGTCCGTCACATCGTCCCTTTCACTGGTCTACGTGGCTGGCAGATACCCCGGGTACGGGCCTGCGCCAAACCTGCACGTTACCTCCGGCCGCTACCGATCAGTATCGCGGGTACCACATGGAAGGCTGGCTCGCGAACGGTCCGCGACGAGGCGGGCACGAAGCGGTACCTGGAGGTACGAGGATGCATCGGAAGCCGCGGATGTCACGACGGGCGTTCTGGACGACCGCGGTGACGACGCTCGTGGCGGCGGGCGGAGTGGCGGCGGGCACCGCCATCGCCGGTCAGGAACCCGCCCGCCGCAGGCGGCACTCCGGTGAGCTGCGCGGTATGTGGCTGGCCACGGTCGTCAACCGGGACTGGCCCTCGAAGGCCGGCCTCACCGCCGCCGAGCAGCGCGCCGAGCTGCTCGCCCACCTCGACACCGCCGTGGAGCGCCGCCTCAACACGGTGATCCTCCAGGTGCGCCCCACGGCCGACGCGCTCTGGCCCTCCCCGTACGAGCCGTGGTCGCAGTACCTGTCCGGCACCCAGGGCAGGGACCCCGGCTGGGACCCGCTGGGCACGGCGGTCGAGGAGGCCCACGCCCGGGGGCTGGAGCTGCACGCCTGGTTCAACCCGTACCGGGTCGCCAACCACACCGACCCGAGCCGTCTGGCGGCCGGGCACCCGGCCCGCGAGAACCCCGGCTGGGTCGTCCCCTACGGCGGCAAGCTCTACTACAACCCGGGCATCCCCGCCGTGCGCGCCTTCGTCCAGAAGGCCATGCTCGACGCCGTACGGAAGTATCCGGTCGACGCGGTCCACTTCGACGACTACTTCTACCCGTACCCGGTCGCCGGGCAGGTCTTCGACGACGACGCGGCGTACGACACCCACGGCGGGAACTTCCCCAACCGGGCCGACTGGCGGCGCGACAACATCGACAAGCTGGTGAAGGAGATGGCGGCGCAGATCAAGGCGGTCCGGCCCGGCACCCGGTTCGGCATCAGCCCCTTCGGGGTGTGGCGCAACGCCGCCACCGACACGCGCGGCTCGGACACCCGCGCCGGTGTCCAGACGTACGACGACCTGTACGCCGACACCCGTAAGTGGGTCCGGAGGAACTGGATCGACTACATCGTCCCCCAGCTGTACTGGAACATCGGCTTCGCCGCCGCCGACTACGCCAAGCTGCTGGCCTGGTGGGCGCAGACCGCTCGCGGCACCGGAACGCGCCTCTACATCGGGGAGGCCCTCTACAAGGCCGGCGACCCGGCGCAGCCCGCGGCCTGGCAGGACCCCGCCGAGCTGTCCCGGCACCTGTCACTGGCCCGTGACGTCCCGGAGGTGCGCGGGCACGTGTTCTTCTCGGCCAAGGAGGTGACCGAGGACAGGAGCGGGGCGATGGCGCGCGTGGTCGCCGACCACTACGAGCGGCCCGCGGAGCCACCGCGCTGACCACCGCCGGCTCTGCTCCGGCGGTCTACTGCCGCGCTTCCCTGTGCCGGATCTCCGTGTCCGGGCCGGGCGAGCACACACCCTCGTGCCCGTCCTCGAAACGGACGCGGTACGGGGGGTTCCCCTCCTGGCCCATGACTTCGACGATCTCGCCGACCTTGTCGTGTTGCCCGACCACCCTGCCGTGCTGGACAAGCTGGTCGCCCACGGTTGCACGCATCTCTGGGCCTCCTCACCAGGCGCGGGAGCATCGGTCCGTGGCCTGAGTCTACGGCGGGCGGGCTCGACCGGATCGGGTCCGGAGGTCAGCCCCGCGCCCGTTGGGTGACGGCGATGCACACGAGCACCGCCGCGGCCGTCAGCGGGGCGGCCACGGTCAGGTGCTCGCCCAGCAGCAGCACCGACCACACCAGTGTGAGCAGGGGCTGGGCCAGCTGCAACTGGCTGGCCCTGGGTATGCCGATGGCCGCCATGCCCCGGTACCAGACGACCAGACCGAGGAACTGGGACCCGGCGGCCACCCACAGCAGCCCCGTCACGCTGTGCGCCGTCAAGTGGACCGGCTCGTACGACAGGGCCAGCAGCGCCCCCGGCACGCCGAGCGGCAGGCAGAGCACCAGGGCCCAGCCGATGACCTGCCAGCCGGGCATCACCCGGGCCAGCCTGCCGCCTTCGGTGTAGCCGGCCGCGCACACCAGGAGCGCGGCGAAGAGGTAGAGGTCGGCGGTCCCGAGGGCGCCGCCGCTCTGCGTCACCGTGAACGCGAGGACGGCGGCGGCCCCGGCGAGCGCCGCGCACCAGAAGGTGCGGGAGGGCCGCGAGCCCATGCGCAGCGCCGAGAGCAGGGCGGTGGTCAGCGGGAGCAGCCCGACGACCACGGCGGCGTGCGCGGTGGTCGAGGTCTCCAGGGCGAGCGTGGTGAGGAGCGGGAAGCCGACGACCACCCCGGCGGCGACCACGG
This sequence comes from Streptomyces sp. NPDC030183, assembly GCF_055573455.1. Lineage (NCBI taxonomy): Bacteria > Bacillati > Actinomycetota > Actinomycetes > Kitasatosporales > Streptomycetaceae > Streptomyces > Streptomyces sp. NPDC030183. Next base: position 124,465 of record NZ_JBVIBK010000013.1, on the reverse strand, counting down.
CCAGCCCCGCCCAGTGTCGGCGGCCGGGCAGCGGCACCCGCAGGGCCAGCAGACAGCCGCCCGCGATGACGGCCGCGAGGACACTGCGCACGGCGACGAGGGACCAGGGGCCGAAGCCCTCCAGGCCCCAGGCGGTGGCCGGGAAGGTGAGGGAGAAGGCGACCACACCGAGGGCCGCCTGAAGGGTGCCGCCACCGCTTCCGGAACGCCGGGGCCCGGCTGGGCCGGTGCCGACCGCTACTGTCCTCTGGTCGATAGCGCTACTCTGTGCTCTCATGCACGAGCGTAGCAGTGTCGCGGAACTGGCGGAACAGCTCAGGAAGGAGCTGGACCGCTACTCACCGGGAGGAAAGCTGCCGTCGAGTCGGGCCCTTGTGGACCGCTTCCGGGTCAGCCCGGTCACCGTCTCGCGGGCCCTGGCCCAACTGGCCGCCGAGGGCCTGGTGGTGACCCGCCCCGGCGCCGGCGCGTTCCGGGCGCGGCCCCGCGACACGGGGACGGCGGCCGTGGGCGACACCTCCTGGCAGGAGGTCGCGCTGAGCGCCGACGGCACCGCCGAGCCGACACCGCGCACGGTCGACGCGTCGGGCGTCCTGGTCTCGCTCGCCTCCCCGCCGCCCGGCGTGATCGAGTTCAACGGCGGCTATCTGCACCCCGCGCTGCAACCGGAACAGGCCATGGGCGCCGCCCTGTCGAGGGCCGGACGGCGCCCCGGCGTCTGGGCGCGGCCCCCCGTCGAGGGCGTCCCGGAGCTGCGCGAGTGGTTCGCGCGGAGCATCGGCGGGGCGATCACGGCCGCCGAGGTGATCGTGGCGGCGGGCGGCCAGTCCGCGCTGACGACGGCCCTGCGGGCGCTGGCGTCGCCCGGCGCCCCCGTGCTGGTCGAGTCGCCCACATACCCCGGGATGCTGGCCATCGCCCGCGCCGCCGGTCTGCGGCCCGTCCCGGTGCCGGTGGACCCGGACGGGGTGCGGCCCGCGCTCCTCGCCGACGCGTTCAAGGCGTCCGGCGCGCGGGTCTTCGTCTGCCAGCCGCTCTTCCAGAACCCCACCGGGGCCGCCCTGTCCGCCGAGCGCCGCGGCGAGGTGCTGCGGATCGCACGCGAGGCGGGCGCCTTCGTGATCGAGGACGACTTCGTGCGCCGGCTCGCGCACGAGGACGCGGGGCCGCTGCCGCCGCCGCTGGCCGCCGACGACCCGGACGGCGTCGTCGTCCATGTGTCCTCACTGACCAAGGCGACCTCGCCCAGCTTCCGGGTGGGCGCGCTGGCCGCCCGCGGACCTGTCCTGGAACGGCTGCGCGCCATCCAGGTCGTCGACACCTTCTTCGTGCCGCGCCCCCTCCAGGAGGCCGCCCTGGAACTCGTCGGCTCGCCCGCCTGGCCCCGCCATCTGCGCGCGGTGTCCCGGGAGTTGAAGAACCGCCGGGACGCGATGACCTCCGCGCTGCGACTGCGTCTGCCCGAGTTCGCCCTGCCCCACATCCCCTCCGGCGGCTACCACCTGTGGCTCCGCCTGCCCGACGGCGCCGGAAGCACGGGCGGGGACCGGGCGTTCGGCTCCGGGGGAGAGGCCGCGCTGGTCGCCGCCGCCCTCCGCGCGGGTGTCGCCGTCACCCCCGGCCGCCCCTACTTCAGCGCCGAACCTCCCGCAGCGCACCTGCGGTTGAGTTTCGCCGGGGTCAGCGGGGCGGGGGAGATCGTCGAGGGCGTACGGCGGCTGCGGGCGGCGGTAAACGGTTCGACAGCGGGCCTGTGACCTGCGAACGTCCAGCCAGGAACGGCGCATTCACCCTGCCCGAGGGCTACGAGGTGTCCACCGACCCGGCCCGTCTCGACGTCGGGCGCGTCCACCGCTGGCTGTCCGCCGACGTGTACCGGGCCCTCGGCCGGCCCCGCGAGAAGCAGGAACGCGCGATCGCCGGGTCGCTCAACTTCGGCGTCTACGAGGCGGCTACGGGTGAGCAGGTGGCGTACGCGCGGGTGGTGACCGAGGGGGCGACGTTCGCCTGGCTCTGCGACGTGTACGTGGATCCGGCGCTGCGCGGCGAGGGGATCGGCAAGGCGCTCGTGGGAGCCGTGCGCGCCCGTCCGGAACCGCTCGGGCTGCGCCGCGTCCTGCTCGCCACCCAGGACGCGCACGGTGTCTACGAGCAGCTCGGCTTCCAGCCGCTCACCGACCCGGACCGGTGGATGGCACTCGTCTTCGAGCGTGCGGCACGAGGGCCCGCGGGCCTCTCGTAACCTCTGGGTAACACCTCTTGACCTGCTCAGTTTCGGCCACCACGATCGCCGCATGCATCTTCGGGTCACGTTCGTCGCCGCGGCGCGCTGCTCCTCGCTGCTCGCTGAGCGTTTCGAGGACGACCGGCCGCTGGACCAGGCCGGCTGGGACGAGGTGCAGCGCGCCGCCCACCAACTGGTGCCGTTGGCGGCGGCCGAGCTGCGCTACTGCTCGCCGACGCCCCGCAGCCGGGCCACCGGCGACGCCCTCGGGTACGCGCCGCTGGCCCAGCCCGCGCTGCGCGACTGCGACATGGGCCGCTGGCGCGGCTTCACCCTCGGCGAGGCCATGGCGAGGGAGCCCTCGGCGGTGGACGCCTGGCTCGCCGACCCGCGCTGCACCCCGCACGGCGGCGAGTCCCTCATGGCCTTCATCGCCCGGATAGGGGACTGGCTCGACACCCGGCCCAAGGACGACGGCGGCCGTATCGTCGCCGTGGCCGAGCCCTCCGTGCTCCGCGCCGCCCTGGTCTACGCGCTCAAGGCGCCGCCCTCGACGTACTGGCACATGGACGTCCGTCCCTTGTCGACGCTCACCGTGGCGGGCGCGCCGGGCCGCTGGAACCTGCGGCTGGGCGCCGCCTAGGCCCTGTCGTCAAATTCCCGCCGTCGCCCGGAGGGCGGCCCCGCGGCGTCAGGTGCGTGCTCTCGGCGTGCCGGGCCTGGACGTACTCGGGTCGGGGCCCGGTGCGTCATGCCGGCCTCCCGGGCTGCCGGGCCCGTGTGCGGTGCGGGGTCCCGGGTGTAGTGCGTGATGAGGAGGAGGTGCTTCGCGGGGCCGCCGACACTCCAGGTCGTGCGCCAGTGGTCCTCGTCGTACACCTCGAACTCGCCCCGGTAGAGGTCGGCGGCGCAGGGGTGGTCCGTGCGCCAGTGGCCCGAGGTCAGGTCCAGGTCGTGGAAGGGGCGGCCGTCGGCGAAGCGGACGTCGGCCGTGCCGGGGGCCGGGCCCGGCAGGAAGCGCAGGGTGCGTTCGGCGGGGCGGGGGACGCCCTGCCAGACGAAGATCCCGGCCTCCCGGTGGAGGAGGCCGCCGTCGGGCAGCGGGCCGAAAGTCGTCGTCCCGGAGAACTCGCCCGTCGCGTCGCTCGCGAGGTCCCGCACCGAGCGGGTGACCTGCCAGCTTCCCGACAGATAGCCGAGCGCGTCCGGCACCGGCCGGAACTCACCCATTCCGGGCCTCCCTTGCGTCCCAACGGTGGCCGCACGCCCCATTGACGCCCTCGGACCACCTCCCTATCTTGCCGTTCGATGTGCTGATCATCGCCTGACACTTCGAACAGCCCCGACATCAAGGTCGTGTCCAACTCCGGTCCCGATGACGCGAGTACGCCTCCTGGGGCAACGCCTTCAAGACCAGCGCGGTGGAGCAGGCCGTCGACGGCGGCAAGTCGTCGCTGATCTCCAAGCCGGGGACGATCGATACGGGCCGCGCGTACGACATCGAGGTCAAGGTGCCGGGCCGCGAGGTCACGCTGCTGCTCGACGGCCAGGAGTGGGGCAGTTTCACCGACGACAAGCCGGCGGAGCCGGGGTGGCGGGGGAGTTCCGCTCTACGTTTCCGGCGAACTCGGTGACGTTCCTGCGGATCAAGAAGCGGTGAGGTAAGGCGGCCGCCGGGTTGAGGGCCGACTGCGGGCGAGTGGGGGATGACCGCGCAGTTCACCGCGCCCCTTTTCGGGCCCGCGGCCCGGTGCAGGGGGCCGTGGCCCCTCGTTCATGAGCGGCGACGGGGCTTTCCCGGCCTGCCGCCGCTCTTGGCGTTTCTGGTGCCGCCGGAGCCGGATCGGGGGTTGCGGGCGGCTGGCTTTCCGGTAGTGGGCTGGCGGCGCGTGCCGCCGGCGGGCTGGCGCTTCGGCTTTGCCTGCTGCTTCTCCTCCGAGGGCTTGGGGCGGCCCCGGGAACTGTTGACCGTGCGGCCCCGGACGATGCCGATGAAGTCCTCGACCATGTCCGTGGTCGCGTCCTGCGGCCAGGACAGGGCGACCCGCGACTCGGGGGCGTCGGTGACCGTGCGGTAGGTGAGGTCCTTGCGGTGGTGGAGGCGGGCCAGCGACTGGGGGACGACGAGGAGTCCGATCCCGGCCGCCACCAGCTCGATCGCGTCCGCCGTGGTGGCGGGACGCTCGAACGCCGGCTGCCCCGGCGGGCGCTCCCAGTCGAGGGTGTCGTCGAGGGGGTGCAGCACGATCTCGTCGGCGAGGTCCTCGGTGGACACCTCGTCGACGGCCGCGACGACATGGTCCTTCGGGACCACGACCACTGTGGTCTCGGCGTAGAGCGGGATCGCGCTGAGGTCGGTCCCGTCCACCGGCAGCCGGACGAAGCCCGCGTCCGCCTCGCCGCCCCGCAGCGCGCCGAGCGCCTCGGCGGCGGAGACCTGGACGAGGGTGAGGGGGATGTCGGGCAACCGCTCGTTCCAGATCCGCACCCACTTCGTGGGCGTCACTCCCGGGACGTACGCGAGCCGGAACGAGGGCGATGCTTCCGAGCCTGTCACACGACCAGGCTATCGGGCGGCGCCGTCACCGCCGCCCACCCCCGTCCCTCTCCTGGGCGTGGTCAGCGGTAGCGCACATGCTCGATACCCTGGACACCATGACGTCGCACCAGACCGCACCCCAGACCATGAAGCCCGCCACCGCGGCGAAGAAGCTGGGTGTGTACCTCGAAGCCACCCCCGCCGAGTTCCGGGAGGGCGTCGTCTCGCGCGCCGAACTGAACGCGCTCCAGGCAGACCCGCCGGCCTGGCTGCAGGAGCTGCGCCGCAACGGCCCGCACCCCCGCCCGGTCGTGGCCGCCAAGCTGGGCGTCTCCATCGCGGGACTGGCCCGTGGCGGAGTCACCGAGCCCCTCACCACCGAGCAGATCGAGGCCCTGAAGGACGAGAGCCCCGAGTGGCTCCAGCGGGAGCGCGCCACACAGGCCGAGGTGCGCAAGGAAGGCGCCCGCATCAAGAAGCGGAACGCGGAGCGCGCGGCCGAACAGTCCTAGGGACGCCCAGGGAAGCCCCGGGACACCTAGGGACACCGGCCCGGTGGCGGCCGCCCTCAGAGCGCGAGCACCGGCCGTACGGTGAAGTCCTCGTAGAAGCACTCGCCGTCGTCCCCGTACACGAACTCCGCCATCGCGGGGTTGACGCTCGCCGTGGCCAGGGGCAGCCAGCCGAGCAGAGCACCGTAGCCGCCGCACACGGACTCGCCGCCGTCGCCGCCGCGCACCACCGACGGGTCGCTCGTCAGCTCGGTGGTGTAGGTGTCGTACGCGATGCGCAGGCCGAAGGCGTTCGGCGTGTGCTGCGGGCCGGTGGGGTCGTCGTACGGGACACGGTCGAGGGGGCAGTCGTCGCCCCAGCGGAACAGGGTGCGGGCGCCGGCGCCGCAGGCGTGCTCCCACTCGTCGGACGTGGGCATGCGCAGACCGCGCGCCGCCAGGACGGCCGGCGTCCCGGCGGGCGGTTCGGTCAGGTGCTCGCCTTCCACCGCCATGAGCACGGTGTCCAGCACGACGTCACGGCGCGGGCTGAGCACCTGGGCGAGATGCCCCCGCAGGTCGGCGTCGTACCCGTACCCCTGGGCCGCGCTCCGGGCGTAGTCCGCCGACTGCTCGGGTGTCGGCCGCCAGACGGCGGCGTCGAAGCCGAGCGTCACCCGGCCGCCCGGTATCAGGGCGAACTCCTGCCCGTCCCGCTCGATCAGCGCGCGGTGCTGTGGAGCTCCGAGATGCTCGACGCGCTCGACCCTCACCACCCTGCCTCCCACCTGGTCGGCGGCGTCCTGGGCGACCTGCTGCGCGGTGGCCGGCGCGAAGGAGCGCCAGGTGTCAAGGGTGAGATCTGTGAGAGCCATGCGCCGCAGTGTGGCAGGAGGGTCTGACAACGCCTCGCCCGCTGATCCGGTGGTCGAAAATCCGTTCGGCGGTGGCCGTTCTCGATGGCAGGATGGCCGCCCGGGGGACCGATGGAGACGGGGTAACGGGGGGCGTGCGTGGCGGATTTCGCGCTGGAGGCGCTGGACGAGGTGCCGTGGGAGCGGCTGGAGCCGGTGCTCGAACACAGGCCCTCGGCGGGGATACGCAAGGCTCTCCGGGCCATCGCGATCAAGGGTGAGGCGGCGACCGAGGAGGACTGCTACCCGCTGTACGACTGCCTCGCCCTCGGCACCGGACGCCTCCCCGCCGTCAGTACCGCCGCCCTGCCCTACATCGCCGCCCTGGCCGGTGATCCGGCGTGCGGTGCCCGGCTGACGCTCGTCGAGCTCCTGGTGAGCCTCGCCCGGGCGGCCGCCGAAGCCCGGCCGGACCCGGTGGAGGAGGGGGCGCCGGGGCCGGTGGACGAGGTGTTGCCGGGGCCGGTGGACGAGGAGTGGCGCGAGGCATGGGCGCGGCAGCGGCCCCTGTTCCGGGCGCTGCTGGCGGACCCCGACCCGCGGGTGCGCCGGGAGGCCCTGCCCCTCGCCCAGGACGTCGACCCGCTGCTGGACCGCTGGCGGGCCGAGACGGACCCGACGGTGCGGCCGGCCCTCCTGCTGGAACTCGGGACTGCCGCCGGGTCCGCCGGCCCGGAGGCGGTGGACCGCGTACGGGCGGTGCTGACCGACGTGCTGCGGGGGGACGACCCCGTTCTGCGGGTCGCGGCGGTGCACGCCTGGGCCGCGATCGACCCCGGGGTGCCGCTCCGGGAGCGCGAACTGCTGATGGAGATCTTCACCGACCCGGCGGTGCGACCGCTGTTCGAGGCGGCCTGGTACATCCCCGACGTGGAAGCCGCCTTCACCCGCGAGGACGTCGTCTCGTGGACGGTCGGCCTCTTCGCCCCCGAACCCCCGACGCTGCTGGGCTTCGTCCTCGACCTGATCGAGGCGGGCCGCCGGAACGGCGACGCCCCGCTGTGCCGCGTCGGGCTCGACGAGGCGTGGCGCCTGCTGGTCCGCCGCCCGTCGGTGGCGCGGGAGTTGCTGCCGTACGCCGGCGCGCTGCTCGCCGACCCGGACGACAGCGTCCGCTACCGGGCCGTCCACCTCCTCGCCGTGCTGGGCCCCCTCGCCGCCCCCTACGCCGACGAACTCGCCGCCCTCCTCGACGACACGGGGGAGGACGAGCACGACTTCCTGGAGGGTACCGTCGGCGACCACGCCCGCTGGGCGCTGACCCGCATCGGCGACCCGCGAGCCCTGCCGGGCCTGGTCGAGCGGCTGTACGCCCCCTACGAGGGGCAGTACTCGCGCTCCTACTGCTCGGGCGACCCGCGCCTGCCGGAGGTCGAGGACGTCCTGACCCCGCTGGCGGCGCACGCGGAGACCCTGCTGCCGGGCATACGCGACGTGCTCCGGAAGGACGGCAAGGGCGGCGGGCTGACCGGCTGCCTGCTCGGCGTCCTCACCGCGTGGGGTGAGGCGTCGGCGCCCGCGCTGCCGGAGGTGACGGCCCTGCTGGACGACGCCCGGTACTCGCTGAGCGCGATCGACGCGCTGCTGGCCATGGGTCCGGCCGCCGCGTCCGCCGCACCCGCGATACGCCGGGCCACCGTCCTCGACTACCCCGGCAACCACCAGAAGGTGGCCTGGGCCGCCTCGGTCGTCGCCGGTGACCACGCGACGGCGCTGCGGCTCATCGGGGACGCCGTGCAGACGGAAGAGGAGGCCGTCCACCGTCCCGTGAGCCTCCTCGTTCGTTTCGGCCCGGACGCCGCGCCCTACGCCGACCGGGTACGGCAGCTCATGGAGAGCGGCGACGGATGGATGCGGCTGCGGTCCGCGATCGCACTCGCGCCGATCACGGGCGAGCCGGAGCCGAGCGTGTCGGTGCTGGGGGAGTACCTCCAGCCCCTCGCCGACGGCGACGACTCCTACGGCTACTTCGTCGACGCGCTGCGGGCCCTCGTCGACATCGGCACGGTCACCACGGGGACGCGGGCGCTGCTCCGCCGGGTGCGGGACTCCGACCGCCGGCTGGCGCCCCACGGGGACTACCGGACGATCCTGTTCGACGAGGAGATGCGGGCCTTGATCGACAGGGTTCTCGCCCTGCCGTGACCTGGGGGGACGCCGTCGTCGGCCTGCCGTGACGCGGAGACGGCCGGGTCCCGTGCTCAGGACGCCGCTTCGCTCCAGCGGGCCGGCGTGCCGGTCACGTCGTCGTAGGCGGGCCAGGTCCCGTGACCGAGCGGGAGCACACCAGCCCGGCCAGGTCGTGGACCTTCAGCGCGGGCCCGTTCCTCAGGAGGGCGCGATGCGGGCGGTCGTCACGGCACTGACATCGGTGCCGGCCCTCAGCTCTCCGCCTGCGCGGACACCGCGCGGAAGCGGGCCAGCAGGGCTCGGGCCGGTGGGGCCGCCGGATCGAAGAACTGCCTGGCCAGCGGGGGTGGCACGGCCGGTCCGTGCATTCGGACCTCCTGGCATGTGAAGCAGAACGCGGCTTCGAACAGGGCCGTGTCGAGGGCGTCCCCGTAGGCCCGGACGCTCCACCCGGGCGAGAACCCGCACCGGTGCTGTTCGCCCCCCGACAGTTCATCGATCAGCGCCAGGGCGTCGGCGACCTCGTCCCCGGCCCAGTGCGCGACCACACGGCCGGGATAGGGGTCGTCCCTCCTCGCCGGAAGCGCGGAGATCCTGACGACCTCGATCAGCGCGGTGGCGGTGACGGTCTCGGCGGGAAGTTGCATGCGCGCAGTCTGTCGTGGCCGGCCCTCATCCGACGCGGGTGAAGGAGAATGCGCACCACGGACCGCGGTGATCCGGACGGTGCGGTATGGAGCGTGACGGGTGCGGTCCCCGGCGGTGACGGCACCAGGCGATCCTTCACCCACCATGGTCGGGACCGATCGAGTCGTCGGTCGATTTCTTCCAGGTCAGAGGGTGCGTATGGACATTCGGCAGCTGGAGTACTTCCTCGCGATCGTCGACCGTGGGGGGTTCAACCGTGCGGCGTCGGCCCTGTACGTGTCCCAGCCGTCGCTGTCGCAGGCCGTGCGCGCGCTGGAACGTGATCTGGGCTCCGAGCTGTTCCATCGCATCGGCCGCAGGGCTGTGCTGACGGAGGCGGGAAGGGCCCTGATCGAGCCGGCCCGGGAGGCCGTGCGGAGTCTGGAGACGGCGCGGGCGAGTGTCGCGGCGGTGCACGAGCTGCGTGAGGGGCGCCTGGACGTGGCAGCGATGCCGTCGCAGGCGGTGGAGCCGCTGACGAGTCTGGTGCGTGCCTTCAGTCGCCGTTATCCCGGCGTTTCGGTGGCGATCAATGCGGCGTTCACGTCGCGGGATGTGATCGACATGGTGCGCACGGGCGCGGTGGAGCTGGGGCTCCTGGCGTCCGCCGGTCCTCTTTCCGACAAGGAGGTCGTCTCCCATTCTCTCGGGCGGCAGCGATTCGTGCTGGTGGTGCCGGCGGACGGCCCGTTCGCCGGACGGACGGCGGTCGAGTACCGGGAGCTCGCGGGACAGCGACTGATCGTCGGGCAGTCGGGTACCGGGATGCGTGCGTACGTCGACGCGCTGGGAGAGGAGGGCATCGAGTTCACCGTCGCGGTCGAGACCGAGCACCGGGTGTCGCTGATGCCCCTGGTACTGGCCGGGGTCGGGCTCGCGGTGGTCACGGACGCCTGGCGGGACCTCGCCAGGGGGCTGGGCGCCCGCGTCCTGGACATCGAGCCGGAGAGCACCTTGGACATCGCCCTCGTCGCCCGCCGCGGCATCCTGTCGCCTGCGGCCTCGGCGTTCGTCGCGGCGGCGACCTCGGCCGCCGACAGCTGATAGGTACGGCTTATAAGGGAAATCCGCTTTGCGTCTTGGACGCCCTGCGGACCGCCCTGCTGCAATCGTCGGCATGACAACGAACCACCGCATCGCCCTGATCCCGGGCGACGGCATCGGCACCGAGGTACTGCCCCCGGCACAGCAGGTGCTCGATGTCGTCGGCCGCCGCCACGGCTTCAGCCTGTCCTACACGTCGTACGACTGGTCCTGCGAGCGGTACCTGCGAGAGGGCGCCATGATGCCCGACGACGGGATCGACCGGCTGCGCGAGGCGGACGCGATCCTGCTGGGCGCGGTGGGATACCCGGGGGTGCCCGACCATGTGTCGCTGTGGGGGCTGCTGATCCCTATCCGGCGCAGCTTCCGCCAGTACGTCAACCTCCGGCCCATCCGGGTCTTCGAAGGCATCGACAGTCCGGTGCGCGGAGCCCGGCCGGGCGAGGTCGACGTCGTCGTCGTACGCGAGAACACGGAGGGCGAGTACAGCGAGGTCGGCGGCCGGCTCCACAGGGGCTTCCCGGACGAGATCGCCGTGCAGGAGGCCGTGTTCACCCGGGCCGGCGTCTCACGCCTGCTGGACTACGCCTTCACGCTCGCCTCCCGGCGCGGCGGCCGCCTCACCTCCGCGACCAAGTCGAACGGCATCGTCCACACCATGCCGTTCTGGGACCAGCTCGTCACCGAGCGGGCCGCCGCGTTCCCGCAGGTCGCCTGGGACCAGGAGCACATCGACGCGCTCGCGGCCAAGTTCGTCCTGGAGCCGGCCCGTTTCGACGTCGTCGTCGCCTCCAACCTCTTCGGCGACATCCTCAGCGACCTCGCGGCCGCCGTCGCCGGATCCATCGGCATCGCCCCGGCGGCCAACCTCAACCCCGAGCGGGACTTCCCCTCGATGTTCGAGCCGGTGCACGGCTCCGCACCCGACATCGCGGGCCAGGGCATCGCCAACCCGCTGGGCGCGATCTGGTCCGCGGCCATGATGCTCGACCACCTCGGCCATCCCGCCGCGGCCAGGGACATCACGGACGCGATCGCGTCAGTCCTGGCCAAGACCGATGTCCGCACCCCTGATCTGGGCGGAACGGCGACCACCGCCGAGTTCACCGACCGGCTGATCGACCTCCTCTGAGTCGTTTCACCTGCCGCAAGGCACAGCGAAGTATGGGTTGACCTGCGGGGTTCCATGGCTGACAGTGAACGCCATTCCAGCGGGCCCAAACCGGAAGAAAGGAGCGATTTCATGAGCATCCCGAAGCGCGTCGCCGTGATCGGCGCCGGCAGCATGGGCAGCCAGGTCGTGTGGCGACTGGCCGCCCGCGGAGCCGAGGTCATCGGCTACGACAGGTACGCACCGGGTCACGACCGCGGCGCGGCCGGGGGCGAGAGCCGCATCTACCGGGCCGCCCACCTCGGCGAGCCCGGGTACGTGCCGCTGCTGCGGCTGGCAAACCGGATGTGGGAGCAGCTCCAGGCGGAGACGGGCCGGTCACTGCTACGCCGCAGCGGCAGCCTCGTGATGGGAGAGACCGCCTCACCGGCCATGCAACTCCTCCTCTCCACCAGCGCCGCCCAGGGGCTGGACCACGAGGTACTGGACCGGGAGGAACTCGCCCGCCGCTACCCCCAGCACCGGCTCCCGGACGGACACATCGCCGTCCTCGACCGGTTGGGCGCCGTCATCAGACCCGAGGCGTCCATCCAGGCGGCCGCCACCCGTGCCGAGCAACTGGGCGCCCGGCTCCACCGCTACACCACGGTGCGCGAGGTCGTCCCCGAGGCCGGCGGCGGGGTGCGGGTGGTCACCGACCAGGGCACGGACCACGTGGACGCCGCCGTGGTGACCGTGGGCCCGTGGATCAACACCCTGCTCCCGGACCTCCCCCAGGCCATCGACGTCCGCCGGGTGGTCTGCTCCTGGCACCTGCCCACCCGCCACGACTGGTTCGCGGGCGGTGCCCCTTCCTTCGTGCGCGCCACACCCCACGACTGCTTCGGAATTCCGTCGCCCGACGGCATCTCCGTCAAGCTCGGTCTCTCCTTCAAATACCATGCGCCCGTGCCCGAGCCCGAACGGCTCGAGCGTACGGTCCGCCCCGAGGAACTCGGCGTCTTCCGCGAGCTCATCGGTGAACTCATGCCCGACCTGAACCCCGACCCGATCAGGATGTCGGCCTACATGGAGGGCTACACCAAGTCCGGAAACCCGCTCGTCGGCCATCTCCCCGGCGAGGACGACATCATCGTCATGGCCGGGTTCTCCGGCAGCGGCTTCAAGTTCTCGCCCGCGATGGGAGAGATCGCCGCCGACCTGGCGCTCGACGGCACCACGGAGCACCCCGTCGACTTCCTCGCTCCGGCAGGAGTCGGCGCCGCCTGATACCCGGCGAACACCGACGTCATCACCCCTCATCCCGACACCCCTGTCATGGGCATGCCCGAAAGCGGTGTCGTCGGCAACCAGTTCCCCCAAGTAGGAAAGTGAGCACTCCCATGCCCATTCCCTCGTTCCAGTGGCGCCCGAAGTACGTCTCGTTCGACTGCTACGGCACGTTGATCGAGTGGCCGATGAACCCCATCACGCGTGAGCTCGTCGGCGACCAGATCCCGGCCGAGCACTGGGACCAGTTCGTCAAGGAGTTCCGCGGCTACCGCTACGACTCGGTCTGCGGCGAGTACAAGCCCTACGAGCAGACTCTGCAGGACGCCTTCGAGGGCGTCTGCCGCAAGTGGGGCATCAAGGCCGCCCCGGACGCCGGCAAGCGGCTCGGCGACGGTGTCCGCAGCTGGGGCCCGCGCGCCGATGTGCCGGAACCGCTGAAGAAGATGGGCGAGCACTACAAGCTGGTGATCCTCAGCAACGCCGACAACTCCTTCCTCGCCGAGAGCGTGCCACGGCTCGGCGCGGACTTCCACGCGGTCTTCACCGCGGAGCAGGCCGGCTGCTACAAGCCCCGCTACGCCGCGTTCGAGTACATGCTCGACCAGCTCGACGCGTCCCCCGAGGACTTCGTGCACGTCTCCTCGCACACCCGCTACGACCTGCTGCCGATGCACGACATGGGCTTCCGCAACCTCGTCCTCCTGGACCGCGGCTGCGACCCGGTCACCCACGGCTACGACTACGTGACCGTCAAGTCCTTGGACGAGCTCAACCAGATGCTGGGCATCTGACGCACGACGCCGGCCGTCCCGCACCGACAGCCCCGAAGGACCCGCCGTCCACGTCGGCGACGACCGCGTAGAACTGGCAGTACCGGGCCGGGGCGATGTCCTCCGCCGCGTCATCGCCCCGGCCGGCAGCGGCGAGCCCAGTCAACGACCTGGGCCTGCGGCTGATCCCCTGCGGCACGCACGGCCTCACCGCCGCCCGCGGCAAGAAACGGGCCGCCATGGCCGTCCGTGGGACACCGACACGGCCACACGGCCCGACACCCTCCGCCCCGGCCAGGCGTCGATTCCGACGAGGTGGATAGCCGCCCCGGACCCGGCTGCCGCTCTTTCCCACGTCCCCAGCCGCTCCCCTTCTCGCGGCTGGCACCACCAGGAGGCACACCATGAAAGATGCCCGAATAGACCGCAGACTGTTCCTGCGAGGCATAGGCGGGGTTACGGCGGGCGTCGCCGCCGCGACCACTCTCAGCGCTTGCGGCACCGGTACCAGCCGGACCGTCGCCGGCAGCGGTGGCAAGGGCAGGACGGTGGTCGTCCGCGACAGCGGCGGTTCCTACGGAGCGGCCCTGCAGAAGGCGATCTACACGCCGTTCACGCGGGAGACCGGCATCCAGGTCAAGGTGCTCAACCTGGACAACGCCCCGCTGCTCGCCCAGATCAAGCAGGGCCGCCCGCAGTGCGACCTCATCAACGACTCGATGATGTCGTTCGCCAAGTACGCGGCCGAGGACGCCCTGGAGTCGCTGGACCTGGACCGGATCAAGAGCGTGAAGAGCGCGAAGATCCCCGAGGCCCAGATCACCGAGTACGCGGTCGGCCACAGCTTCTACGGCCAGTGCATCGCGTATCGCACGGACAGCTTCGGCGGTCGCAGGCCCGAGTCGTGGGCGGACTTCTTCGACACCAAGGGGTTCAAGGGCGGCCGCGCGATGTGCAGCCCCGACGGCGACCTGCCGGAGCTGGAGTTCGCGCTGCTGGCCGACGGCGTCCCGTTGGACAAGCTCTACCCGCTCGACGTGGACCGCGCGTTCAAGGTGCTGACCCGGCTGCGGGGCGACATCAAGAAGTTCTGGGACAGCGGCCCGGTGCCCGGTGTGCTGCTGAGCCGCCAGGAGGTGACGATGTCCACGGTGTGGGACGGCCGGATCGCCGATCTGCAGAAGCAGGGTGTGCCGGTGGAGCGTCAGCTCAACGGAATGCGCCGCCAGTTCTCGGGCTACGCCATCGCCAAGGGCGCGGCGAACGTGGACGCCGCCTACGAGCTGATGGACTTCTCGCTGCGGGCGGAGAGCCAGGCCGCTCTGGCGAAGGCGTTCCCGTCTAACCCCTCCTCGCCGCTGGCCTACGCCAAGCTCACCGAGGACGAGCGCAACGCGCTCGCCGGTGCGCCGAAGTACTACGACAAGGGCTTCGACGCGGACATCGACTGGTGGCTGAAGAACGAGTCGGCCGTCACCAAGCGCTGGTTGGAGTGGGCTCGTGGCTGAATTCGGTGTCGCCGCACCATCGGTGAAGGTGGCCGGCGCCAAGCCGGCCACGGCGACCGGCAAGGCGCTGTCGGTGGTGGCTGTGCGCAAGACCTACGGCGATGTCGTCGCCGTGGACGAGGCGTCGATGGAGATCGCGGCGGGGGAGTTCGTCACCTTCCTCGGCTCCTCCGGATCGGGCAAGACCACGACGTTGATGATGATCGCCGGTTTCTGCGAGCCGGACTCCGGGACCATCACCGTGGGCGGCCGGGATGTGACGCGGCTTGCGCCGCAGAAGCGGGGGCTGGGCTTCGTCTTCCAGCAGTACCTGCTCTTCCCGCACATGACCGTGCAGGAGAACGTCGCTTTCCCGCTCACGCTGCGCGGGGTGGGCAAGGACGAGATCCGCCGCCGGGTGGGGGAGACGCTGGAGATCACGGGCCTGTCGCGGTTCGCCGGGCGTAAGCCGCGTGAGCTGTCCGGTGGTCAGCAGCAGCGTGTGGCGTTGTGCCGGGCGCTGGTCTACCGGCCGCCGGTGATCCTCATGGACGAGCCGCTGGGCGCGCTGGACAAGAAGCTGCGTGACCAGCTCCAGATCGAGATCAAGTCGATTCAGCAGGAACTCGGCCTGACTGTCATATATGTGACGCACGATCAGGAAGAGGCGCTGGTCATGTCGGACCGTATCGCGGTGATGCGCAACGGTCTGATCGAGCAGTTCGACACCCCGCGCGAGCTGTTCGAGCGGCCGAGGACGCCGTTCGTCGCGGACTTCCTCGGCGCGGCCAACTTCCTGCCCGGCCGCATCGAGAAGCACGACGGCGCACACACCCTGGTCCGCCTCGACGGCAGTGGCGGCCTGATCAAAGCACGCCGCCACGACCTGGCGACGGGCGCTCAGGTGAAGGTCGCCGTGCAGCCGGGCCGGCTGCGGGCCAGTGCCGCCGACGACGGGTTCTGTACCGGCACGGTCGAGACCGCCACCTACGTCGGCACCCTGGTCCGCGCCGGCGTGCGCATCGACGGCGGTCAGGGACCGCTGGTGCGCCTGGAGGTCCCGGCCGGCCGCGGCCCCGTCGCCGGTGAGCGGGTCGGGATCACCGCCGACCCCGAGGACGTCAACCTCTTCCCCGAAGAAAAGGCAGGGTGAGCCATGGCTGCCACCCTCGCCGCGGGGGCCCCCGCCCGCCCGCGGAAGCTGCTTGCTTCGCGCCGGACGCGGGTCGGGATCCTGTACGCCCTGCCGGTCGTCGTGTATCTGCTGGTGCTGTTCGTCTACCCGATCTTCAGCACCCTGCTGTTGAGCCTGAAGGACGCGGACGGATCGTTCACCCTGCACTGGTACGCCGACGCCCTGACCGGCGTGAACCTGTCGGTGCTGTTCACCACCTTGCGGATCTCCGCCGAGACCGCGGTGCTGAGCCTGGTGTTCGGGTTCGTCCTGGCCCAGGCGATCACCCGGCTCAAGCCCGTCCTGGCGGGCCTCGCCATGCTGGTCGTGGTCGTGCCGCATTTCATCAGTGCCCTGGTGCGTACCTACGGCTGGATCATCATGCTCGGCGACAAGGGCCTGGTGAACGAGACCCTGACCGCCATGTCGATCCCCGGCGCGCCGTTCCAGCTGCTCTACAACGAGCTCGGCGTCGTCATCGGCACCACGTCGATGATGCTCCCCTACACGGTGCTGCTGCTGTACGGCGTGATGCGGGGCGTGGACCGCCGCCTCCTCGCGGCGGCCGCGAGCATGGGCGCGCACCGCGTGACGATCTTCCGCCGCGTGTATCTGCCCCTGGTCGCCCCCGGCCTGGCCAGTGCGGGGCTGCTGAGCTTCATCCTCTCGCTGGGCTACTACATCACCCCGGCCCTGATGGGCGGACCCAACCAGACGATGATCGCCACGCTCATCAACCAGCAGGTCACCAAGGAGAACCAGTGGAACGGGGCGGCCGCGCAGGGCGTCATCCTGCTGGCCCTGACCCTGGCCGGACTGCTGCTGTTCAAGGCCGTCAGCTCCCTGGGCGCCAGCCGTAGGAAGAGGAGTGCGTCATGATGGAACTGCGCAGCAGCCTGGCCGGGCGCATCGCCCTGACGGCCATCTCGACCGTGATCCTCCTGTTCCTGGCGCTGCCGATCGTGGTCATCCTCGTCACCTCCTTCAGCGACAACGCCGTCGCGTCGTTCCCGCCCCAGGCGTGGACGCTGAATTGGTACAAGGCCCTGTTCGCCGACGGCAGCAAGTGGCCGGCCGCGCTCTCCCTGAGCGCCCTGGTCGCCGCTATGAGCACCGTGTTCTCACTGATCATCGCTGTGACCGCGGCGACCGCTCTGGTCCGCAGTGAACTGCCGCTGCGCTCGGCGGTGTTCGCCCTGGTCCTCGGGCCGCTGGTCATCCCGCAGATCGTCACCGCACTGGGCCTCTTCCTGTTCTTCGAGCCGGCCGCGATGCTGGGCAGTCCGATCGCCATCGCGCTGGGGCACACGGTGCTGGCCGCGCCGATCGCGGTGCTGATCCTGATCGCGACCCTGCGCGGCATCGACGAACGACTGGAGGACGCCGCAGCCAGCATGGGCGCCGGCCGCCTCACCATCGCCCGGCGGATCACCTTCCCGCTGGCCGCGCCGGGGATGATCGCGGCGGCGATCTTCTCCTTCATCACCAGCTTCGACGAGTTCTACATCTCCCAGTTCCTCTCCTCCGTCGACACCGTCACCCTGCCGGTGCAGGTCTACAACTCCCTCACCTTCGAGATCGACCCCAGTGTGACCGCGGTCAGCGCGCTGCTCACCGCCTTCGCGGTCCTCGCCCTCGGCCTGGTGGCCTTGGTGCGCTGGATCGGCTCCGGAAAGCAGGGCTCCCTGCTCTCGGTCGAGAACACGGCAGGCGTCGCCGATCCCACAGGCGAGGCTGCCGTATGACCGCCAACGGCTCGTTCGGCCCCGAGGGCGAGGACTCCCTCGTCGTCCGGCGAGGGGAGGGGCCGTACGTCGACGACGCCGACGGCAGGCGCCGCATCGGCGGCCCGCGGGGGCTGTGGCCCGCGGCGGCCTGATCGTCGACCTGATGTCGCGCCAACCGCGGGCGGGACCGGCCTCCTTGCCCGCGTCCGCAACCTACCGCTGATCCAGGTGCGCCCCCGCAGATCAGCGACCGCAGCTCCGTCGGCCGCGCTCCTGGTGGTGCTCGGCCGCACCCCGTGAAAACTTCCCCGCTAAGGACCCGAAATGAAGACGATTCCCTACTGGATAGAAACCGCAGGGGCGTTTCCCGACCGGTCCGGCAAGCCGCTGACCGATGACACCGACCTGGTGGTCGTCGGCGCCGGCCTGACGGGTCTGTCCACCGCCCTGCACTCCGCCCGCAAGGGCGCCCGTGTCACCCTCGTGGAGAAGGGCCAGATCGGCTCCGGTGCCTCCGCCCGCAACGGCGGCATGGCCAACCTCGGCTTCACCATCGGTGTGGGCCAGGCCATCCGCCGGTACGGCCTCGAACGGGCCCGCGAGATCTACAACTCCTACGGTGAGGCCGTGGACACCGTCGAGCGGCTCGTGAACGAGGAGTCCATCGACTGCCAGTTCCGTCGCGTCGGACGGCTGGGCGTCGCGTCCCGCCCCTCGCACTTCGAGAGCAAGAAGGCCCAGCAGCGCGACCTGGCGAAGTACTTCGGACACGAGACGACTCTGATCGGCAAGGCCGAGCTGCGTTCCGAGATCGGCTCGGACGCCTACCACGGCGGCCTGCTCGACCCGTTCAGCGCCGCCCTGCACGTCGGCCGCTTCGTGCGCGGTATGGCCGAGGCGTGCGAGCGCACCGGCGTCGAGATCCACGAGCGCAACGCGGCCATCGGCGTGCGGCGCACCGCCGCCGGCCGGTTCGAGGTCAGCACCGAGCGCGGTGTCATCCGTGCCGGGCAGGTCATGATGGCCACCGACGCCTACACCGACAAGAACTTCCCCTGGCTGCGCCGCCAGCAGGTCTGCGTGGGCAGCTTCATCATCGTCACCGAGCCGCTCGGCGAGCAGCTCGCCCGCGACATCATCCCCAAGGCCCGCCTCATCGTCGACTCCAACAAGGTCTGCCACTACTTCCGGCTCACCCCGGACAACCGGCTGCTGTTCGGTGGCCGCGCCCGCTTCGCGCCGTCCGACCCCACCTCGGACAAGAAGAGCGGACAGATCCTGTTCCGTGAGATGTGCGAGATCTTCCCCCAGCTCTCCCGCACCAAGATCGAATACGTGTGGGGCGGCTCTGTCGGCTTCGCCATGGACCGCATCGTGCACGCCGGGCAGACCGACGACGGCGTCTACTACTCCATGGGATACGCCGGCCACGGCGTCCAGATGGCCACCCACATGGGGCACGTCATGGCCGAGGTGATGGACGGCCACCCCGAGGTCAGCCCCGTCCGCGACATCGCCCCGCCCCGCATCCCCCTCTACAACGGCACCGCCTGGTTCCTGCCCTTCGCGGGCGCCTACTACAAGACGCTGGACCGCATCCGCTGACCGGCCGACAGGCCGGCCCGGGCAGCACCGGAGGTCAAGGAGGTCCCCGCCGCCGAGCGTGCGGGGCCCCTGCTCGGCAGCAGTGTCTGTCGCCCGCCGGGAGGCTCGCCGACCGGCTGCGCTCCGTGACCGTGGAGGGCAGCCGTCAGGCCCAGGCCCCGAACGCGCGATAGGCCTGGGCGAACTCGCCCCGGTGACGCTTGGTGTGCCCGTTCTCGATTCGCGTTGTTCCCGACCAACAGAGGAAAAAGCATGTCGCTCCTGAAGACCATCGACACCGATCCCTCCTTCGCTCCCAGCGAGTCCGGCCCGCTGCCGGAACGCCTGATCTCCGGCGACCCGACGTACAAGACCTGGGCCCAGGACACCGCTCGTGAGGGAACGATCAACACGGGCGTCTGGGAAGCCACGCCCGGCGAGACGCGCTCGATCAAGGGTGAGACCTTCGAGTTCTGCCACATCCTTTCCGGCGTCGTCGAACTCACGCCGGAAGGCGGTGAGCCGGTGATCTACAAGGCAGGCGACAGCTTCGTCATGAAGCCGGGCTACGTCGGTGTCTGGAAGACGATCGAAACCGTGCGCAAGATCTACCTGACCGTGTCGTAACTCCGATGCCGCAGGCACGATCGGCGTCGCCGCGTGCAAAGCAGGCGGGCGCACGGAGAGGCCCGGACCGAAGGGGCCGTCCGTGCGCCCGCGGCCCGCAGACGGTGGGTGGCGAAGCGCACCGCCAGTTCTCCGGCACCTCGCGCAGGCGGTAGCGGACGTGGGGGGTGGGCTCGACGGAACGGTCCTGCCGGGCGCGCGCAGCACGGTGAGGGCAACGGTGCGCACCACCAGCAGCAGAACCGCATCCGAGCAGGCTCGAGAAGCGTTCGACCATATCCGCGGTCGACCATGGAAGAGCGAAGCCGGCCAAAGAACACGGGCCACCCCGGGCCTCCACCAGCGGCCCCGCCGGGTCCGCCGTCCCCGCCCGCCACGTCGCCACCGCCGTGGTGCGAAGAGCGGTGTGAAGCCTTAGCTCCACCACCGGGTTCCGCGCCGGGCAGCAATGTCGAGACCGATCCGTATCTCGGGCACGAGCTGACCTTGGCCGTCGCGTAGCGCTGCGGTGGCGTCGGGTGCCCCGGGCCCGAGGTAGTGCGGTGCGGGTCCGGGGCTGGTGGGCTTGCTGCCGGGCAAGGACGTCGAGGGCAGCAGCCCGAGGCCGACCGGTTTGATCCTTTTCTCGGTCCTCGACCTCGGCCTGATCACGGGAGAGGGCGTCCAGGAACCACACCCTGCCCGGCGCCGGCGACCTCGGAAAGCCCGGGGCGCAGCCGCTGTGAGGGCTTGAGCCGGCGCACGATCAGCCGCATCCCCGTCGGCCGGCCGGTCAGGTCGCGCAGGCCGGTCGACTCGGCGACCTGGTAGGTAAACATGTCGCCGCCGGCCCCTTGACCTCGTGGACCTTGCCGTCCTGCCGCAGCGCGGCCGTCCACACCTTCTGGCAGCAGCGCGATGGCCTGCTCGATCATCTCCAACACTTCGACCACAGCGGCCGTTGGGCGGTACCGGGAGCGGCATGGCGACTCACTCAGGGGTATGGGCCGCCCACGCACCAACGGCATCTGACCGAAAGGCCCTTGAGGCGCCCGCTGCGCCTTCCTTGCGGCGGGTGCGGGTGACGATGGCCGCGTCCAGGTCGAGAGACGTACCAGATGGCCGGTTCGCGGCCGCACACCGACATCCAGGGGGAAGCCGCCGGGTCGCAGGGCGAGCAGCGTCCACACCCCGCGGCGTATCGCGGCGCGGGGCGCTCGATCCGGGCCCGCGACGGGGCGGTGATCGCCGCCAGAGCACGGCGCGATGTGCGTCCGGGACCGGTCAGCCGAATGCCGCCCGCCAGTGGTACTGGAGATGCTTGGGCCTCCTCGGCAACACCACATCCAGCGCAGTGGCCAGGCCGACGCGGTCGGCGACCGTCCGCAGCGGGATCACGCCCGCGTGGCCGGTCAGATTTGTGCCGCCGGCACCGGGCCGGGCTGGCGGGACCGGGGCACGGCGCTGGTCCAGCCGGCCCGCGCGATCGTGCTCGGTGCGACGAACAGCCTGCCCGTCGGGTGCCTCTTCCTCGCGATCCTCTTGATCTGGACAGTCCAGATCACCGCGGGTGGGAGGCACCCTTCTGCTGTCAGAACCTCAAGCGATCGTTCCGGCTGGATTCGTGAGGCTGATGCTGCGGACAGGCGCGCTCGGCGCGGAAGGCGGTCATCACACCACGTCGGTTATGTGGTTGATGCAGACGACCTTGGGCTGGGTCATCTCCTCGAAGGCGAAGCGCACGCCTTCGCGGCCCATGCTGCCGTATTTGAACCCGCCGAACGGCATGGCGTCGAGGCGGTAGTCGGAGGAGTCGTTGATCATGACTCCGCCGGCTTCCAGCAGCCGGGCCGCGGTCAGGGCGCGGTCCAGGCGGGAGGTGAAGATGCCGGCGTGGAGGCTGTAGTCGAGGGCGTTGGCCTGCTCGACGGCGTCCTCGAAGGAGGTGAACGGCTGGAGCACGACGACCGGGGCGAACACCTCTTCGTGCCAGATCGAGCAGGTCGGGGGGACGTCTTCCAGGACGGCCGGTGTGTACAGGGCGCCGGTGACGGTGTTGCCGCACAGCAGGACCGCGCCCTGGGCCACCGCCGCGTCGACCTTGGCACGGATGGCGGCCGCCGCGTCCGGGGTGATCATGGGGCCGACGTCGGTGTGTTCGTCGCGGGGGTCGCCGGTGCGCAGCAGCTTGGTGCGGGCGACGAAGGTGTCGCGGAAGCGCTTGTAGACCTCGCCGGCGATGAGGATGCGCTGGGTGCCGATGCAGTTCTGGCCGGCGGCCCAGAAGGCGCCGGAGACGCAGGAGGCGACGGCCTCGTCGAGGTCGGCGTCGTCCATGACGATGACCGGGGCGTTGCCGCCCAGGTCCATGGCGAGCTTCTTCAGGCCGGCGGTGCGGGAGATGGCCTCGCCGGTGGCGAAGCCTCCGGTGAAGGACACCATGCGCACGTCGGGGGCGGCCACGATCGCGGCGCCGAGGTCGGCGTCGCCGTGGGCGACGGTGACGATCTCTTCGGGCAGGCCGGCCTCGATGAGGGTGTCGACCAGGCGCAGCGCGGACAGCGGGGTCAGCGCGGAGGGTTTGAGGATGATGGCGTTGCCGCCGGCGATGGCGGGGCCGAGTTTGTGGGCGACGAGGTTGAGGGGGTCGTTGAAGGGGGTGATGGCGGCGATGATGCCCAGCGGTTCGCGGGTGAACCAGCCCTGCCGTTTCTCCGAGCCCTCGTGGGAGTCGAAGGGGATGACCTCGCCGGCGTTGCGTCGTGCCTCGGCTGCGGACAGGGTCAGGGTGTTGACGGCGCGGGCGGCTTCCTTGCGGGCCTGGACGATGGTCTTGCCGGCCTCGCTGACGATGAGCTGGGCGAAGGACTCGGCGCGCCGCTGGATCAGGTGGGCGGCGCGTTCCAGGATCGCGGCTCTGGTGGCGCGGGACAGGGAGGCCGCGGTGCGGCGCCCGCACCTGGCCTGCCGCAGGATGCCGTCGACGGCGCTCGCGTCGGTGGTGGGCACCGAGGCGATGACCTCGCCGGTGTAGGGGTTGCGCACGGGCGTGGCGTCGGTGCCGAGCGCGATGGCGGGGGGCACGGCGGTGTCAGACACGGGAGGTCTCCTTCAGAACGGGGCGCGCCGGCGCGGAGTCGGCGTCCGCGTGACGCTGGTGGATGACGGTGCCGATGGCGGCGGCGAGCCGGCGGAGTTCGTCGCCGGTGGTGAGGACGGGCGGGCTGATCTGGACGGTGTCGCCACGCGGCGGGCGGGTGACGAACCCGTGCTCGATGAACTCGTCGGTGCTCGTCTCGGCGCCGAGGTGGCCGGCGGGGGCGACGCCGCCGAGCAGCGAGGTGCCCCGCGTGGCGGTGACCGCCTCGCGCAAGTGCAGTCGGGTCAGCTCCTCGGCGAGCAGTACGTCGAGTCGGTGAGCAGTACGTTGAACTCCGCGGGCGGGGCGCGAGGTTCTCCTCTTCGAGGATGACGATGTCGCGTTGGGCCAGGGCGCAGGCGGTGGCGTGTCCGGCGTAGGTGGCACGGTGCTGGAAGACCGGCGCCTGCTCGCCGTAGCGGTGGAACACCGGCCGGACGCGCGGCTGAACCAGGACGCCGCTGGGCGGGGTGTAGCCGGAGGTGACGCCCTTGGCGAGGGTGACCAGGTCAGGGGCGAGGTCGTACCGCTCATCCTCGTGCGCTTCGTGCTCGGTCGCGGTAGTCGTCGAGCCAGCCAAGACCTTCGCTAGTGCCGGCGCGGGGGCGGTACTCGCAGCCGATCCACCCGCCGAAGCCCAACCCGTCGACCACGTCGAACAGGTGGCGGAGGTTGAACTCACCCCGGTCGGGCTCACCCCGGTCGGGCACGCCCGCGATCTGCAGATGACCGACCCGGCCGGTCGGCAGGTCGCGGCGCAGCGTCGTGGTGAGGTCGCCCTCGACGATCTGGCAGTGGTAGAGGTCGAGCTGCACCTTGAGATTGGCGGCTCCCACCTCCCGCACCACGGCGTGGGCCTCGGCCTGGGTGCTGAGGAAGTATCCGGGCATGTCTCGGCCGTTGATCGGCTCGATCAGGATGTCGACGCCCGCCGCAGCGGCCCGTTCCGCGGCCCAGGCCAGGTTGGTCAGGTAGGTGTCGCGGTACTTGGCTCGTTCGGCAGGTGTCGCGTCCGGTCGGACCAGCCCGGCCATCAGGTGCACCCGAGAGCAGCCCAGCACTCCCGCGTACTCCAGCGCCCGGCCCACCCCGGAACGCACCTCCGCCTCACGTCCGGGCAGTGCCGCCGTCCCGCGCTCTCCGGACCCCCACGCTCCCGCAGGTGCGTTGAAGAGCACCTGCAGCAGGCCGTGGTCGTCGAGCCGGCGGCGCAGCCGGGCGGCGTCATACGTATAGGGGAAGAGGTACTCGACCCCCTGGAAGCCATCGGCCGAGGCCGCGGCGAAGCGGTCGAGGAAATCGTGCTCGTTGTACATCATGGACAGGTTCGCTGCGAACCTCGGCATGTCGGCTCCTGGGTTCCGGCCGGGGACGGCCGCGGTCAGTGGTTTCATCACCTCGCCCCGCAGCCTCCCTGCCATCCCGTGGTCTCCAAGGCCCTCTCAGTGGCAGGGGCGGCTTCAGCCGTCTGCTCGTTCAGCACCCGCACCACGTTCTCCGTTCCGCTGCGCGGGCTGGAGAGCACGGGCTTGCCGACGGCTTCGGCGATCACGGGAACCAGCCGTGCCATGGATGCCTGGGCCAGCACGATCACGTCGACCTCCTCGGCCAGCGCCCGCGCCCCGTCCAGCACCATCGCGTCGTGGCGGTCGCGGTCACCGGACATCAGCACCGAGAAAGCGCCCTCGCAGAGCCGCTCCTGGACGGTGATGTCGCGACCGGCCGTCCGGGCCTTCTCCTCGACGAGGGCACGGGTCGGCGGCAGCGTCGTGGGGACCGTCGCCAGGACTCCGACGGTGCCCGCGCTCTCGACCGCTGACGCGGTCATCGCGTCGTCGATCTTGACGATCGGGACGGAGACCAGGCGTCGGGCCACGTCGATCGCCGGACCGACCGAGGAGCAGGCGGAGAAGATGACGTCGGCGCCCGCGGTCTCCGCGGCCTGGGCCAGGTGCACCACGCGTTGAGTGCTGGCAGGTGAGACCTCACCGTCGCGCACCACGGCAGCGAGCACGTCGCTGTCGACGAAGTGCAGGACCGTGGCGTCCGGCGCGAGTTCCGAGAGGTACTCGTTGATGACCGAATCGGCGTCGACGAACAGCAGGCTGGTGTGCAGTACGGCGATCGAGGCAGTGGTGGACATGGTGGCTCCAGCAGGGTGCGGGGGTGTCGGCCCGCATGCCCAGAAGGGCACGAGAGCGCGGGGCGGGGGGTGCGAACCGTGCGCCGACGCGCACGGCCGGGGCATACGACGGCCTTGCGTCCGTCGGTGTGGTGCGACTTGGGGGGCGGTGGGGCCGAGTTCAGTTCACGCGTTCGTCCTCTTGGTGTGAGGGCTGAGGCGGCCGATGACTTCCAGGGCGGCGTCCCGGACCGCGTCGCGGCCGGCCGCCCACAGCAGGACCACGTCGGAGCCGGGCAGCGCGGACGGGAGGGCCGTGCGAGTGGCCTCCAGGTAGGCGCGGCGCAGTTCGGCGTTGACGTTCACCTTGGCCACACCCCGGGCGAGGGCGCCGTGCAGTTCCTCGACGGGCAGACCGCTGGCGCCGTGCAGGACGAGGGGAACGGTCACGGCCTCGTGGATCGCGGCCAGCCGCTCCAGGTCCAGGCGGACCGGATGCCGGGTGAAGCCGTGCACGTTGCCGACGGCGACGGCGAGCGCGTCCACGCCTGTCGCGGCCACGAACTCGGCCGCCTGCCGAGGGTCGGTCATCGCCGCGGTGTGCGCGACGGCGTCGGTGGAGACGTCCTCGTCGCCGGGGAGGGCACCGAGTTCGGCCTCCACCCAGGCGCCGTGGTCGCGGGCTCGGCGGACGGCCTCCCGCGTCAGCGCGATGTTCTCCGTGAAGGGCAGGTGGGAGCCGTCGACCATGACGGAGGTGTAGCCCGCCTCCAGGCAGGCCGTGATCTCGTCCAGGTCCCGGCTGTGGTCGAGGTGCACTCCGAGAGGGGCCGTGGAGCGTGCGGCGGCGTCCAGCGCCAGCCGTATCAGGGCCTCGCGGCCGGCGTGCTTGAAGGGACTGGAGCCCGCCTGGATGACGACCGGCCGTCCGGCGGCCTCGGCGGCGGCCGTTATGCCCTGGACGGTCTCCAGGTTGTAGGCGACGAACCCGGGCAGGGCCTGACCGGCGGACGCGGCCTCCTTCAAAGCATCGGTTCCACGCAACAGCATCAGGCACTCCTGAGCAGGTCGAGGGCGTCGGCCAGGGCGTCGGCGCCCCCGACGTTCCCGGCGAAGACGACGTAGGGGATGCCGGCGGCTGGGCCGTCCACGGGCTCCCACAGCGAGACGATGCCCGGCAGCAGCGTGCCCCGGGCCCAGGCACGTCGGATCCGGAGGCCATGGGTGGCGATGTCGCTGGAGGTGATGCCGCCCTTGGCGACGACGAAAGCGGGCCGCCGGGCGGCGTTGACCTGGCGCACGGCCTGAACGAGCGCGGCGGAGACCCGGCGGGAGATCGCCAGACTGTCGTCCGCGTCGGCACCCGTCACGAGCACACGAGAGGTGCGGATCACGGCGTCGGTCGAGTCAAGCGCCCCGGCGGCCGCGGCCGCGACCTCGGCGATGTGGGCCTCACGCCGCTCCTCGTCGAGCAGCAGGGCCACGTCCAGCTCGTACTCGGCGATCCCGCCCCGCTCTCGCAGCCGGTCCAACTGCCGTGTCGTCAGCGCGACATGAGAGCCCACGACGATGAGACCGTGCGGTGCGTCGCCGCGCAGCGGGCGCAGTTCGGCCGGGGTGAGCGGGGCCCGCGCCGCCTGTCCGGCCCGGGCCCTGACGAAGGACGGCCCGACCCGGTACAGCAGCCGAGTGCCACTGTCCTCAGCCTGTGCCAGGGCCAGGGCGAGCACCCGCAGATCGTCGTCGCGCACCGCGTCGACCACGGCCACCCGTCCGCCGCGCAGCGAGGACAGCAGCCGCGCCGTGTGCGATGGGCCGCCGCCGCGCAGGTCGTCGAGGGTGACGCGCAGGACCTCGTCCGCGGGGACGCGTCCGCCCGTCTTCTCCTCCACCCACTCGGGCAGCGAGGAACTGCGGTAGCCGAAGGTGGCATCGCGGGCGAACTCGCTCATGCCGACCGGCAGCAGTCCCTCGGCGGTCCGCATCCAGTGACGGGAGCCGACGGTCAGCCGTCCCGCCTCGATGTAGGCGGGGACCAGCACGACGCCGTCCGGAGCTCTGCCGTCCAGCTCGGTCAGTTCCTCGGCGAGGACGTCGGTCTCCAGCGGGAAGTGGCCGCGCAGCGTCGAGTCGCCGCGGCTGGCCAGGACGTAGCCGGTGCCCTCGGCCGCCGCAGCGGTGTGCAGGGCGCGGACGACCTCGCGGTTGCGGGCGGCGGCGTCCTCGGGGGACAGGCTGCGGGTGTTGGTGAGGACGAAGAAGACGGGGCTGTCCTGACGCAGCGCCCAGCGCAGGTCGTCCACCGCCCACGACGTCAGGACGGGCACGTCGGCGACCGTCTGGGTGCCAGTGGGATCGTCGTCGAGGACGACCAGCCGGGGGCCGTCGGACATCCCGGCGGCCACTTCCGCGGCGCTCACCTCGCGGACCGGCGGCAGCCCTTCCAGCACCGCTGCCTCGGGGACGGGCCGCGTCTGGGCATGGAGGGGTAGGGGCATGGCGGATTCCTGCTCCATCACGAGTAGTCGGGGTACGCGGCGGCGACACGGCCCGCACGCCGTCGGTCATCGCCGGGCGGGAGGCAGATCCTCGGCCCGGATGCCGCCGCCGAGGGAGGGGCGAGGCGGTGGCTGCTTCGTCATACGGCCGATTGCAGCAGCGAGCCGGGCCGTGCGTCCAAGACTCAATCTCGATGTGCCTTATAAGGCGGCCCTATAAGGAGGCCCCGGTCGGGCCGCGGCCGCCTCGTTCCCTCACTCGTGGCGGCGCGACCGACGTCCCGCGATCATCGATTGCATAAAAGTGCATGGAAACGTATAGTCATGCCATCCAGGAGGAGGGTTATCCATGGCGGTACGTGCAGCGGTGGCGGGAGCGAGCGGTTATGCGGGCGGTGAGGTGCTGCGCCTGCTGCTCGCGCACCCCGAGGTCGAGATCGGCGCTCTGACCGGCAACTCGAACGCGGGCCAGCGCCTCGGCGCCCTCCAGCCGCACCTGCTGCCGCTGGCCGACCGGGTCCTTGAGGAGACCACGGCCGAGGTCCTCGCCGGACACGACGTCGTGTTCCTCGCCCTGCCGCACGGGCAGTCCGCCGCCGTCGCCGAGCAGCTCGGTCCGGATGTGCTCGTGATCGACATGGGCGCCGACTTCCGGCTGAAGGACGCGGCCGACTGGGAGAAGTTCTACGGCTCCCCGCACGCCGGTACCTGGCCCTACGGCCTCCCCGAACTGCCGGGCGCCCGCGCCGCGCTGGAGGGGTCCAAGCGCATCGCGGTGCCCGGTTGCTACCCCACGGCCGCCACCCTGGCCCTCTTCCCCGCGTACGCGGCGGGCATCGCCGAGAACGAGGCCGTGATCGTCGCCGCGTCCGGGACGTCCGGCGCGGGCAAGGCCCCCAAGACGCACCTGCTCGGCAGCGAGGTCATGGGCTCGATGAGCCCGTACGGCGTCGGCGGCGGCCACCGGCACACCCCCGAGATGATCCAGAACCTCGGCGGGGTCGCCGGCGAGCAGGTCTCCGTGTCCTTCACCCCGACCCTCGCGCCCATGTCCCGCGGCATCCTCGCCACGTGCAGCGCCAAGGCCAGGGAGGGCGTCACCGCCGAGTCCGTGCGCGCCGCGTACGAGAAGGCCCTCGCCGACGAGCCCTTCGTCCACCTCCTCCCGGAGGGGCAGTGGCCCGCCACGGCGTCCGTCCACGGTTCCAACGCTGTTCAGGTGCAGGTCGCGTACGACGAGGCGGCGGGCCGCATCATCGCGATCAGCGCCATCGACAACCTCACCAAGGGCACCGCGGGCGGTGCCGTCCAGAGCATGAACATCGCCCTCGGGCTCCCCGAGTCCACCGGGCTGACGACGATCGGAGTGGCGCCGTGAGCGTGACGGCAGCACAGGGATTCACGGCGGCCGGGATCGCCGCCGGGATCAAGGAGAACGGCAACCCGGACCTGGCCCTCGTGGTCAACAACGGGCCCCGCCTCGCCGCCGCGGGCGTCTTCACCTCCAACCGGGTCAAGGCAGCGCCGGTCCTCTGGTCCGAGCAGGTGCTGAAGGGCGGCCAGGTCTCCGCCGTCGTCCTCAACTCGGGCGGCGCCAACGCCTGTACGGGCCCCAAGGGCTTCCAGGACACGCACGCCACCGCCGAGAAGGTGGCCGACGTCCTCGGGCTGAACGCCGCCGAGGTCGCCGTCGCCTCCACCGGCCTGATCGGCGTCCTGCTCCCCATGGACAAGCTGCTCCCCGGTGTCGACACGGCCGCCGCCCAGCTCTCCGAGCACGGCGGCGAGAAGGCCGCCATCGCCATCAAGACCACCGACACCGTGCACAAGACGTCCGTCGCCCAGGGCGAGGGCTGGACCGTCGGCGGCATGGCCAAGGGCGCGGGCATGCTCGCCCCCGGCCTCGCCACCATGCTCGTCGTCCTCACCACCGACGCCGACGTCGACACCCAGACCCTCGACCGGGCCCTCCGGGCGGCCACGAAGGTCACCTTCGACCGGGTCGACTCCGACGGCTGCATGTCCACCAACGACACCGTGCTGCTCCTCGCCTCCGGCGCCTCGGGGATCACCCCGGAGTACGCGGAGTTCGCCGAGGCCGTGCGCACCGTCTGCGACGACCTCGGACAGCAGCTCATCCGGGACGCCGAGGGCGCCAGCAAGGACATCAAGGTCGAGGTGATCAACGCCGCGACCGAGGACGACGCCGTCGAGGTGGGCCGCTCCATCGCCCGCAACAACCTCCTCAAGTGCGCCATCCACGGCGAGGACCCCAACTGGGGCCGCGTGCTGTCCGCGATCGGCACCACGAAGGCCGCGTTCGAGCCGGACCGGCTGAACGTCGCCATCAACGGCGTCTGGGTCTGCAAGAACGGCGGCGTCGGAGAGGACCGCGACAAGGTCGACATGCGCTACCGCGAGGTGCACATCGTCGCCGACCTCGCCGCCGGGTCCGAGACCGCCACCGTCTGGACCAACGACCTCACCGCCGACTACGTCCACGAGAACAGCGCCTACTCCTCATGAGCACCACGCGGAAACACACCGCCCTCCCCAAGGCCCAGATCCTCATCGAGGCGCTGCCCTGGCTGACCCGCCACAACGGCAAGACGGTCGTCATCAAGTTCGGCGGCAACGCCATGATCGACGAGGAGCTGAAGGCCGCCTTCGCCCAGGACGTCGTCTTCCTGCGGCACGCCGGCCTCAACGTCGTCGTCGTGCACGGCGGCGGCCCGCAGATCAGCGCCGCCCTCGACAAGCACGGCATCGTCAGCGAGTTCAAGGCCGGACTGCGCGTCACCACCGAGGACGCCATGGACGTCGTCCGCATGGTGCTCGCCGGACAGGTGCAGCGCGAACTGGTCGGCCTGCTCAACCAGCACGGACCACTCGCCGTCGGTCTGACCGGCGAGGACGCGCACACCATCACCGCCATCAAGCACCAGCCGGAGATCGACGGGGAACTCGTCGACATCGGGCGGGTGGGCGAGATCACCGACATCGACACGGGCGCGATCGAGGCCCTGCTCGCCGACGGCCGCATCCCGGTCGTCTCGTCGATCGCCCGGAGCGAGGACGACGGACATGTCTACAACGTCAATGCTGATACGGCGGCTGCGGCACTCGCTGCCGCGCTGGGTGCCGAGACCCTCATGGTCCTCACCGACGTCGAGGGCCTCTACGAGGACTGGCCGAACAGCGACGAGGTGATCAGCCGCCTCACCGCCTCCCAGCTGGAGAAGCTCCTGCCGGAGCTGTCCTCCGGCATGGTGCCGAAGATGGAGGGCTGCCTGCACGCCGTGCGTAACGGCGTCAACACCGCCCGCGTCATCGACGGCCGGGTCCAGCACTCGATCCTGCTGGAGATCTTCACCGACGAGGGCATCGGCACGATGGTCGTGCCCGACGCCGTGACCGAGGGGGACGCCGAATGACCGGGACCGCGAGCAACGCAGAGCTGACCCAGCGGTGGCAGGGCTCGCTCATGAACAACTACGGCACCCCGAGACTGCCCGTTGTCCGCGGTGAGGGCAGCAGGCTGTGGGACGCCGAGGGCAGGGAGTACCTGGACTTCGTCGGCGGTATCGCGGTCAACGCCCTCGGGCACGCCCACCCCGCGGTCGTCGAGGCCGTCAGCAAGCAGATCGCCTCCCTCGGCCATGTCTCCAACCTGTTCGTCGCCGAGCCGCCCGTCGCGCTCGCCGAACGGCTCCTGGAGGCCTTCGGCCGGGACGGCAAGGTCTTCTTCTGCAACTCCGGCGCCGAGGCCAACGAGGGCGCCTTCAAGATCGGCCGGCTCACCGGACGCACCCACATGGTCGCCACAGAGGGCGGCTTCCACGGCCGGACCATGGGCGCCCTCGCCCTCACCGGCCAGCCCGGCAAGCAGACCGGCTTCCACCCGCTGCCCGGCGACGTCACCCACGTCCCCTACGGCGACGCGCAGGCCCTGGCCGCCGCGGTCACCGAGGAGACCGCACTCGTCGTCATCGAGCCGATCCAGGGGGAGAACGGCGTCGTCGTCCCGCCCCCCGGCTATTTGAAGGCGGCCCGCGCGATCACCGCCGCCACCGGGTCGCTGCTGGTCCTCGACGAGGTGCAGACCGGCATCGGCCGGACCGGGCACTGGTTCGAGTACCAGGCCCACGAAGGCGTCCTGCCGGACGTCGTCACCCTCGCCAAGGGCCTCGGCGGCGGCCTCCCGCTGGGCGCGACCGTCGCCTTCGGCCGGGCCGCGGAGTTCCTCCAGCCGGGGCAGCACGGCACCACCTTCGGCGGCAACCCCGTCGCGTGCGCCGCCGGGCTCGCCGTCCTGGAGACCATCCGGGCCGAGGGCCTGCTGGAGAACGTCAAGCGGCAGAGCGAGCGGCTGCGGGAGGGAATCGAGGCCCTCGGCCACCCGTTGATCGACCGCGTCCGTGGCGCGGGCCTCCTGCTGGGTATCGTGCTCACCGAGCCGCTCGCGCCCCAGGCGCAGCAGGCGGCTCAGGACGCCGGTCTCCTGGTGAACGCGCCCGCCCCCGATGTCGTACGGCTCATGCCGGCGCTGAACATCGGCGACGCCGAGGTGGACGCCTTCCTCCGGGCCCTGCCCGGTGTCCTGGACGTGGCCAAGGGGGACGGATGAACCGGGGATGGGGACGACGATGAGCCAGGCGCAGGAGCACGACCAGGCGGGCCCCGCGGTGCCGCAGACCCGTACCGCACGCCACCGGCGGATCGTGGACATCCTCAACCGGCAACCGGTGCGCTCGCAGAGCCAGCTGGCGAAACTGCTGTCCGACGACGGGCTGAGCGTCACCCAGGCGACGCTCTCCAGGGACCTGGACGAGCTGAACGCGGTGAAGATCCGCAACACCGACGGCGACCTCATCTACGCGGTGCCGAGCGAGGGCGGGTTCCGTACGCCCCGGGCGCCGCTCGGCGAGTCGGCGAAGGAGGAGCGGATGCGGCGGCTCTCCGCCGAGCTGCTGATCTCCGCCGAGGCGTCCGCCAACCTGGTCGTGCTCCGGACGCCGCCCGGCGCGGCCCAGTTCCTGGCCTCCGCCATCGACCAGGCGGAACTGCACGATGTGCTCGGCACGATCGCCGGCGACGACACACTGCTGCTGATCAGCCGTGATCCGGTGGGCGGGCAGGCGCTCGCGGACCACTTGCTGCGGCTGGCGCAGAACGGCCACTGAGGGGCGGACGCGCGGGCGCACCGGCCGCGAGGGGGACGTGGTCGGGCGCGTGGTTCCTCGTGCCTGTGCCGTCCCCGCTCACCCCAGTCGGGAGGCCAGCCCTCCCGTGCACCGCACCTCGTCGCCCGCCGTGATCAGCAGGGCCTCCACCTCCGGCAGGGACTCCAGCCAGGCCAGACCCTCCCGCGACCCCATCGCGAACGCCGCCGTGGCCCAGCAGTCCGCCCAGGTCAGCCGGGGAGCGACCACCGTCACCGACACCAGGTCGGTGACCGCGGACTTCCTGGTGCGCGGGTCGACGATATGGGAGCCCCGCTCGGCCGTGCCCGAGGTGGCGACGGCCAGCCGGTCCGCGCCGGCCGCCGTGACGACCGCGGCCAGCCCGCCCGGCCGCAGCGGATCGGCCACGCCCACCCGCCAGGGCCGGTCGGGGCCGGGCACACCGCACAGCTGGACGTCGCCGCCGCCGTTGACGCTCACCCCGGCCGCGCCCGCCTCGACCAGCCGCAGGGCCGCCCGTTCGGTCGCCCAGCCCTTCACCAGGCCGGTCGGGTCGAAGCGGCCCTCGTAGGTCGCGCTGAACCAGCCGTTGCTCACGCGCTCCGCCTCGGCGCACAGGCCGAGCACCTCGGCGACCTCCGGGTCGCACTCCTCGATGGTGGTCTCGCCCCGGGCGAGCCGGGAGATCTGGCTCTGCTCGCGGTAGGTGCTGAACACCTCGTTCACCGTGTGCAGTCCGGCCACCGCCTCGTCGAGCGCGGCTCTGATCGCCGCCGGCTCGCCTCCCCGGATGTCGAAGGAGAAGACGGTGCCCATGACCTCCTCGGCGTGCCGCAGCTGGACGGGCGCGGCGGCCCCGGCGGGTTCGGCCACCGGATCAGCCCGCCTGGTCGAGCGCGGACTGCACGGACTGCTTGTACCCCTCGCTGGTGTACGTGGCACCTGAGACAGCATCGATGTCGGCGCTCCCTGCCGCGACGGCGTTCTTGTTGAGCTGGGGGATCGCGTTGCCGCTGATCTGGGTGGAGCGGCCGCCGGTGGGCTGCCGCAGCGCCTCGGCCGCGGTGATCCTGCCGTCGGTGACGGTGATGCGGACCTGGACCGGCCCGTAGTCCGTCTGGACGGCCGATCCCGTGAGCACCTGCGTGCCCGTGGCCTTCCCGGCCCCGGAGCCCGCCGCGCCGCCGCCCGCGTCCTGCGAACCGCCCGCCCCGGCGCCGCCGCCCGCGCCTTCGCCGCCCGCGCCCTGCGCCTTGCCGGCCTGGTCGAGGGCGGACTGGAGGGACTTCTTGTAACCGTCGCTGGTGTAGGTGGCGCCGGAGACGGCGTCGATGTCGGCGGAACCGGCGGCGACGGCCGCCTGGTTGAGCTTCGGGATCGCGGTGCCGCTGATCTGGGTGGACCGGCCGCCGCTGGGCTTCTGGACGGCATCGGCCTGGGTGATCTTGCCGCCGTCGACGGTGATACGGACCTGGACCGGCCCGTAGTCGGTCTGCACGGCGGTACCCGTGACCGTCTGCGCGCCTCCACCCTGCCCGCCCGCGCCCTGCCCGCTGCCGGCCTGGTCGAGGGCGGACTGGAGGGACTGCTTGTAGCCGGCGCTGGTGTAGGTGGCGCCGGACACCGCGTCGATCTCGGCGCTGCCCGCGGCGACGGCCGCCTGGTTGAGCTTGGGGATGGCGTCGTTGCTGATCTGCGTGGAGCGCCCGCCGCTGGGCTTCTGGACGGCGTCGGCCTGGGTGATCTTGCCGCCGTCGACGGTGATGCGGACCTGGACCGGCCCGTAGTCGGTCTGGACGGCGGTACCCGTGAGCGTCTGGGCCCCCGCCACCACCCCGCCCTGGGCCGACGGAGCGCCCCCGGCCGCTCCGGCCTGAACCGATCCGGCCGGGTCCGAGGCGGGCTTCAGCGACAGCAGCAGCACGATGCCGGACACGGTGGCGGCGGTGGCGAGCAGGGTCCGCCGGATGGGGTGGCTCTTCTTCATCGCTCCTTCAGCTCCTGAAGTGTGAAGTCTCGTAAGGGGATCCCCGTGGGGTCCCATGGGCAGGGGTCGGTGGGGGACGGCCCCGGGGTGAGCGCACGACGGCCCGAAGGCCCGCCGCTCACATCTCGAACGACTCGTGGTGGATACGGCGGGTGGGGACACCCGCGCCGCGCAGCGCCTCGTACACGCCCTGGGCGAACCCGGGCGGACCGCACAGGAAGACGTCGTGGACCTCGATGTCCGGGATCTTCCGGCGCAGGGAGTCCGCCGAGATGTCGGGGCGCTCGCCGTCCGGGCTGTTCACCGCGTACATCAGCCGGGCCCCGCGCTCCTCCGCGATCTGCGCGAGCTCGTCCCACAGCGCCAGGTCCTGGGTGCTGTTGGCCCGGTAGAGCAGGGTCAGGTCACCGGCCGCGCCGGGCAGCGTCTCGAACAGGGCCCGCATCGGCGTGATGCCCACCCCGCCCGCCACCAGCAGCACCTTGCCGCGGCTGCGCTTGGCGGCCGTGAGCGCCCCGTACGGGCCCTCGGCCCACACCCGGGTGCCGGGCTCCAGGTCGCGCAGGGCGGAGCTGTGGTCGCCGATCGCCTTGACGGTGATGCGCAGCATGTTGGGGCGGGGCGCCGCCGACAGCGAGTACGGGTGCGAGCTGAACCGCATACCGGGGGCCAGGAACCGCCAGCGGAAGAACTGCCCCGCCTCCGCGCCCATCCGGTGCAGCTTGCGCCCGCTCATCAGCACCGAGACGATGCCGGGTGACTCCTCGATCACGGCCTCGACGCGCAGCCGGTGCCTCATGTTCAGCCGGATCGGGGTGATGATCCGGTACCAGACGACCAGCGCGGTCACCGACCCGTACAGCGCGTACCAGGCCGTCTTCGCCTCGGGGGTGGCGGCGAACTCGTTGCCGGTGGTGATCTGGTGCCAGAACGTCAGGAACGTCGCCGCGTACGTCAGCAGGTGGGTGTGGTACCAGAGGTCGTACGGGATCCGCTTGCGGACCGGGCCGATCGAGATCAGCCCGATGAACACCAGCAGACCGGTGCCGATGGCGGCCTTGCCCATGTCCGGCAGCTGGTTGATGGAGTCGATGGTCTGCTGGAGGATCGCGGTGTGGGTCAGTCCGGCCTGGAGGGCGTACCCGTACATCGTGAGGACGACGTGCGCCACGACCAGGCAGAGCGTGTACCGGCCGGTCATCGCGTGCCAGCGCGCCACCCGGTCCGAGCCGACCCGGCGTTCCAGCGCGGGCACCCGCGCCATCTGGAGGACCACGAGCGCCATCAGGTACCCGCCGAGCAGGCCCGTGATCCGGCCGGCGTTGACCATCTGGCTGCCCTGGTCCGCGATGGAGGGCGTGTTGTCCCACCACAGCCACACCACCGCGGCCGCGCCCGCCCAGAAGGCGATGAGCAACGGGACGGCGGGGGAGCGGCGAGGTCGGATGCGGCGCATCGTCTGGCGTCGCGCGGCGCGACCTCCGGCGATCGTGGACACGGTTCCTCCGTGGTGGGCTGGACCCTTGGCCCACACGTACGTGCAGGGAGTGCCGTGTGTTCAACCCGGTGGGGAAACCGCTTGGTGAACGGGCTGTTCCGCTTCAGCCGGCGGACGGCGGCAGGGGCAGCGGCAGTCCGGGCAGCCCGTCCAGACTGGTCTCGATGTGCTCCTTGGAGCGGAAGTACGCGGTGAGCGAGTCGTCGTCCTCACGGGCGAAGCGGCGGCCGTGCAGATCACGGTCCTCCTCGTACGCCATGAAGGGCACCGCGTAGCCGCAGCTGTCACGGACGAGTTCGGCCGTCACGACGATGACGGCGCGCAGACCGTGCTGGGCGGGGTCGATGTCGGGGAAGCGGGCCAGGAGCTCCGGGAAGCGCGGGTCGTCACGGAAGACGGCCTCGCCCCTGCCGTGGACGCGCACGATGGTGGGCGGCCCCTGGAAGGCGCACCACATGAGGGTGATCCGGCCGTTCTCCCGCAGATGCGCGATGGTCTCCGCGTTGGACCCGGCGAAGTCCAGATAGGCCACGGTCAGTTCGTCGAGGACGACGAACGAGCCCTTGAGGCCCTTGGGGGAGAGGTTGACCGTGCCGTCGGCCGACAGGGGCGCGGTCGCGGTGAAGAAGAGGGGCTGCGCCTCTATGAACGTACGCAGGCGGCCGTCGATGCGCTCGTAGGTCTTTCCCATGACTCATGATTCTCGGCGGATGTGGTTCGCCTGTCCGAGGAAAGACGAATTCCGGGTGGATCACCCTCACGGGGATCCACCCGGAAATCGAAGCCGGTCTTCCCAGGCCGCTCCGGCGGGGCCGGAGGACTACTGGTTGAGCTGGCAGGGGGCGAGCTTCTCCAGGCCCTCGGGCTTGGCGGCGGCGCGGCCGATGGCGGTCTCGATGCGGTTCAGCGCGGCGACGCGCTTGTCCTCCAGGGGGCCGAGGATGGCGTTGTTGACGAAGTTGGGGCCACCCTGGCCGACGGTGTCGACGAGGCGCTTGTTGGCTTCCTGGATCTGGGTGTCGAGGAGGGCGAGGTTGCGGTCGACCTCGGCCTGGGCGGACGCGGGGATCGCCGGGAGGCTGCCCTCGACGGCCGGGCAGGAGATGGTGCCCGGGGCGCCCGCGTTGTTCTCGGCACCGGCGTTGCCCGCGTTGCCCGCGTCCTCTCCCGCTCCGGCCCCGGCGTCCGCACCGGCACCGGCTCCCGCGCCCGCCTGGTCACCGG
Source organism: Streptomyces sp. NPDC030183 (assembly GCF_055573455.1). Taxonomy (NCBI): domain Bacteria; kingdom Bacillati; phylum Actinomycetota; class Actinomycetes; order Kitasatosporales; family Streptomycetaceae; genus Streptomyces; species Streptomyces sp. NPDC030183. The sequence continues at coordinate 87,054 of NZ_JBVIBK010000013.1, read as the reverse complement.
CGCCCGCGGCGCCGCCCTGGTTGAGCTGGCAGGGGGCGAGCTTCTCCAGGCCCTCGGGCTTGGCGGCGGCGCGGCCGATGGCGGTCTCGATGCGGTTCAGCGCGGCGACGCGCTTGTCCTCCAGGGGGCCGAGGATGGCGTTGTTGACGAAGTTGGGGCCACCCTGGCCGACGGTGTCGACGAGGCGCTTGTTGGCTTCCTGGATCTGGGTGTCGAGGAGGGCGAGGTTGCGGTCGACCTCGGCCTGGGCGGAGGCGGGGATCGCCGGGAGGCTGCCCTCGACGGCCGGGCAGGAGATGGTGCCCGGGGCGCCCGCGTTGTTCTCGGCACCGGCGTCGCCCGCTCCGGCCCCGGCGTCCGCACCGGCACCGGCTCCCGCGCCCGCCTGGTCACCGGCGCCCGCGGCGCCGCCCTGGTTGAGCTGGCAGGGGGCGAGCTTCTCCAGGCCCTCGGGCTTGGCGGCGGCGCGGCCGATGGCGGTCTCGATGCGGTTCAGCGCGGCGACGCGCTTGTCCTCCAGCGGGCCGAGGATGGCGTTCTGGACGAAGTTCGGACCACCCTGGCCGACCGTGTCGACGAGGCGCTTGTTGGCCTCCTGGATCTGGGTCTGCAGCAGGGCGAGGTTGCGGTCGACCTCGGCCTTGGCGGACGCGGGGATCGCCGGCAGGCTGCCCTCGACCGCCGGGCACGCGATGGTGCCGGGGGACGCGGCGGCGTCCTGCCCGCCGTTGTCGGCACCCTCACCGGCGAGAGCGGAACCCGCGATGACCGCTCCGGAGAGCACGACCGCGGCGGCGCCGCCGATGATCCCTACGCGACGCTTGTTGTACTTCGGAAGAGCCCTGGACATGCGGATGCCTCACTCGGGTCTGATGTGGTCGGTGTGAACTAACGCGGCGCCTGCGTTCGAGGAGAGGTACGGGAAAGCGGTTTCGAGTGTTCAAGGCTTCTTGCTTTTCTCTTGAACTTCTCTCACATTGACGATTCATGCAGAGTTCTGCATAATCATGCACGGCAAGGGTCGGTCGCCGACGGTCGCGGCGGACGCACGTGGAAGATCCACACCTCTCTAGGAGCAGCGCAAGTGAGCAGCAACAGCGGTGACGTTCGGCTCTGGGGCGGCCGTTTCGCCGACGGTCCCGCCGAGGCCCTGGCGAAGCTGTCCGCGTCCGTCCACTTCGACTGGCGGCTGGCGCCCTACGACATCGCGGGCTCCCGCGCCCACGCGCGCGTGCTTCACAAGGCGGGCCTGCTCGACGACGACGAACTGACCGCCATGCTGGCCGGCCTCGACCGGCTCGAAGCGGACGTCGCGGACGGCTCGTTCGTCGGCACCATCGCCGACGAGGACGTGCACACCGCCCTGGAGCGGGGGCTGCTGGAGCGTCTCGGTCCCGACCTCGGCGGCAAGCTGCGCGCCGGCCGCTCCCGCAACGACCAGGTCGCCACCCTGTTCCGCATGTACCTGCGCGACCACGCCCGTGTCATCGGCGGCCTGATCGCCGAGCTCCAGGACGCGCTGGTCGGCCTTGCCGAGGCCCACCCGGACGTGGCGATGCCCGGCCGCACCCACCTCCAGCACGCCCAGCCGGTGCTGTTCGCCCACCACGTCCTCGCGCACGTCCAGTCGCTGTCCCGGGACGCCGAGCGGCTGCGTCAGTGGGACGAGCGCACGGCGGTCTCCCCGTACGGTTCCGGCGCTCTCGCGGGCTCCTCCCTCGGCCTCGACCCGGAGGCGGTCGCGAAGGACCTCGGCTTCGAGTACGGCAGCTCGGGCAACTCCATCGACGGCACGGCCTCCCGGGACTTCGTCGCCGAGTTCGCCTTCATCACCGCGATGATCGGGGTGAACCTCTCCCGGATCGCCGAGGAGGTCATCATCTGGAACACGAAGGAGTTCTCCTTCGTGACGCTCCACGACGCGTTCTCCACCGGCTCGTCGATCATGCCGCAGAAGAAGAACCCGGACATCGCCGAGCTGGCCCGGGGCAAGTCCGGCCGCCTCATCGGCAACCTGACCGGTCTCATGGCGACCCTGAAGGCCCTCCCGCTCGCCTACAACCGCGACCTCCAGGAGGACAAGGAGCCGGTCTTCGACTCCATCGACCAGCTGGAGGTCCTCCTGCCCGCCTTCACCGGGATGATGGCCACCCTCACCGTCCACCGCGAGCGCATGGAGGAACTGGCACCCGCCGGCTTCTCCCTCGCCACCGACATCGCCGAATGGCTGGTCAAGCAGGGCGTGCCGTTCCGCGTCGCCCACGAGGTCGCCGGCGAGTGCGTCAAAATCGCCGAGTCCGAGGGCAAGGAGCTCGACGAACTGACGGACGAACAGTTCGCCAAGATCTCCGCCCACCTCACCCCCGAGGTCCGCACGGTCCTCAACGTCCCCGGTGCCCTCGCCTCCCGCAGCGGCCGCGGCGGCACGGCCCCCTCCGCGGTGGCCGTCCAGCTGGCGGAGGTCAAGGAGAACCTGGCCGTCCAGCACGCCTGGGCGACGGCGAAGAAGGGCTGACGCCGACACCGGTCCACCCGCCCCGCACAACCAAGGTCATCGCGGGTTACGTTGGTCGGAAGCCGCAAGGAGCCGACCGAACGGAGCCCGCGATGCCCTTCGCCCGACTGGCCTCAGCGACCACCCCCACCTGCCACATCGGACTCGGCCTCGCCGCCGTCGGCCGCCCCGGCTACATCAACCTCGGCCGGGACCGAGACCTCGGACCCGACCGAGGCGTCGAGACGCTGCGCGCCCGGACCCATGAACTCCTCGACGCCGCCTACGCCCAGGGCGTCCGCTACTTCGACGCGGCCCGCTCCTACGGCCGCTCCGAGGAGTTCCTCGCGGACTGGCTGAGGACCCGCCCCGACGTCGACGACATCGTCGTGGGCAGCAAGTGGGGTTACACCTACACCGCCGACTGGACCACCGACGCCGAGCACCACGAGATCAAGGACCACGGCGTCGGGACGTACGAGCGGCAGCGCGCCGAGACCGCCGAACTGCTCGGCGACCGGCTCGACCTCTACCAGATCCACTCGGTGACCCCGGACAGCCCGGCCCTCACCGACAAGGAACTCCACGCCAGGCTGGCGGAGGCGGCCGCCCAGGGCGTCACGATCGGCTTCTCCACGAGCGGCCCGGCCCAGGCCGACGCCATCCGGGCCGCCCTCGCCGTCACGGTCGACGGCGAGCCCCTCTTCCGTACCGTCCAGTCGACGTACAACGCGCTGGAGACCTCCGCCGCCCCCGCCCTCGCCGAGGCGCACGACGCCGGGCTCACCGTGATCGTCAAGGAGGGTATGGCCAACGGCAGGCTCGCCGAGCCGCACGCGCCGGAGGCCCTCAGGGCCGTGGCCGCGCAGACGTCCCTCGGCTGCGACGCGGTGGCCCTGGCGCTGATCCTCCGCCAGCCGTGGGCGGGCGTCGTCCTCTCCGGCGCCGCCACCACCCAGCAGCTCGCCTCCAACCTGCACGCGGCGGTCGTGGACCTGGACGCCGAGCAGCTGACCCGGCTCGCGACGCTCGCCGAGGAGCCGCGCACCTACTGGGAGAAGCGCGGCGGCCTGCCCTGGCACTGACCACCGGGGCGCTTCAGTGAAGGCATGTGAGTCATGAGACGCCCATGCCCCTCATGAGACATGAATGTCTCAGATGGTTTATGGTTGTCTCATGGCTGTCGACCGTGACCACGTGCTGCGCAGTGCCGCGGCCCTGCTGACCCGTAAATCCACCGCGACCATGGACGAGGTCGCCAAGGCCGCCGGGATCAGCCGGGCCACGCTGCACCGCCACTTCGCGGGGCGGGACGCACTCGTCCTCGCGCTGGAGGCGCTCGGCATCGCGGAGTGCGAGACCGCGCTGGACGCGGCCCGCCTGGACGACGGCCCGGCGCGCGACGCCGTACGGCGCCTGGTGCGCGCGATCGAACCGGCCGCGGGCCTGCTCGCCTTCCTCTACACGGAGAACCAGCTGTTCGAGGGGGAGGGGCAGAACGAGGGCTGGGCCAGGATCGACGACCGGATCGCCGCCCTCTTCCGACGCGGCCAGGCGGCCGGCGAGTTCCGCATCGACCTGACCCCGGCCTGGCTCACCGAGGCGCTGTACGGCCTGCTGGCCTCCGGCGCCTGGGCGGTCTCCGAGGGCCGGGTCGCCGGCAAGGACTTCACCCACATGATCGTCGAGCTGTTGCTCGGCGGCGCGCTACGGAGAGAGGAATCATGACCAGCACCCTGCAGCCGGCGTCCACGACCGAGGCGGTGAAGCGGCCGGGCCGTTGGCTCGCGCTCTGCGTCCTCGTGCTCGCCGTGCTGCTGGTGGCCGTCGACGCGACCGTCCTCGGCCTCGCGACCCCTAACATCAGCGAGGACCTCAAGCCCTCGGGCACCCAGTTGCTGTGGATCGGCGACGTCTACTCGTTCGTCATCGCGGGCCTGCTGGTCTCGGCCGGCAGTCTCGGCGACCGGATCGGCCGCAAGAAGCTGCTGCTGATCGGCGCCACCGCGTTCGGCGCGATATCCGTGCTGAACGCCTACGCGACGACGCCCGAGATGATGATCGTCGCGCGGGCGCTGCTCGGTGTCGCGGGCGCGACCCTGATGCCCGCCACCCTCGCCCTGATCCGCAACCTCTTCCACGACCCGCGCGAACGCAGCCTGGCGATCGGCATCTGGGGGGCCACGGCCTCCGCCGGCACGGCGGTCGGCCCGGTCGTCGGCGGTTTCCTGCTGGAGCACTTCTGGTGGGGCTCCGTCTTCCTGATCAACCTGCCCGTGATGATCGTGCTCGTCGTCGTGGGCAGCAAGCTGCTCCCTGAGTCCCGCCACCCGAACCCCGGCCCATGGGACCTGCTCAGCGTGGGCCTGTCCCTCGTCGGCATGATCGGCGTGGTCTACGCCGTCAAGGAGACCGCGAGCCACGGCGCCGACGGCAACGCGCTCGCCGCGGGCCTGCTCGGTGTCGCCGCCCTGTTCTTCTTCGTACGCCGCCAACTGGCCCTGCCGCAGCCGCTGCTGGACATGCGGCTGTTCCGTGACCGCGGGTTCTCGGGCGCCGTCCTCGCCGACCTGCTGACCGTGTTCGGCCTGTCCGGGCTCGTCTTCTTCCTCTCCCAGTACCTGCAACTCGTCCAGGGCAGGCGGCCCTTCGAGGCAGGCCTCGCCGAACTCCCCGCCGCCGTGGGCGCGGTGGTGGCCGGCCTGGTCGCGGGCCGCGCCGCCCGGCGCTTCTCGGTACGGGCCGTCGTCACCGGTGGCCTGGCGGCGATCGGCCTGGCCCTGGGCGTCCTGACGGTCGTCGACGAGTCGACCGGCTATCCGCTCCTGGGAGCCGCCCTCCTGGTCGTCGGCGTCGGCGCGGGCTTCTCCTTCACGGTGACCGCCGACGTCATCCTCTCCTCGGTGCCCAAGGAGCAGGCCGGAGCGGCCTCCGCGGTCTCCGAGACGGCGTACGAACTCGGCGCGGCCCTCGGTATCGCCCTGCTCGGCTCGATCGTGACCGGCGTCTACCGGGGCTTCGCCGCACCGGCGGGCACCCCGGCCGGGGCACACGAGTCCCTGGGCGGAGCGGTGGAGGCGGCCTCCGGCCTCCCCTCGGACACGGCGCGGGCCCTGCTCGCCTCGGCCCGCGAGTCCTTCGTCGACGGCCTCACGCTCGCGGCAGGCGTCGGAGCGGCGGTCCTGCTGGCGACGGCGGTCGCGGCCTGGTTCATGCTGCGCGGCCAGCGGCTCGACAGCAAGGCGTAGCTCCCGCCGGGACGGCCGGGACAGGCATGACGGCCGGGGCAGCCGGGGCGTCGCCGGGGCCATGAGCGGCGGGCCCGGCGACGCCCCGACTCACGCGATGCACGCACGCCCCCGTTCAGTTCACGCGCGGAGAGAGCCGGCCTCGGGCTCACGCCCCCGGCGAGCCTTTCCGCGCCCCCGTCAGGGCCGCATCAGGTGAAGGTCCTCGCCCCACGCGTCCAGTACGTCGCCGAGCCCCGCTTCCCGTGCCGCCGCCTCGACACGGGCGAACAGCCGCCGTTGCGGGGCCACGGCGCCGTTCGCCGCGATACGGCCCACGGCGTCGAGCAACGTGGCCGTGTCCCAGCCCGGCAGCGGGTGCCGGACGAGTTCCCACTCCAGGTACTTGTTGTACGGGCGGGGGCGGCGGTCGAGAGCGAAAAGCAGTTCGAGCAGGAACCGCACACTGTCGGCGGCGTCGAGGCGCGCGGCGAGCGCCTGGCCGTCCCGGTGGTTCTTGACGGAGCGGTAGAGGGAGTTGGCGTAGGCGTCGAGCCAGTCGCCGGACGCCCGGAACGCCTCGTCGGCGTCCAGCCTGGCCTTGGCGGCGAGGATGCGGGCGATGCCCCCGTCGAGGCGGTCGAGCACGATCCGGGCACGGGCCAGGGCGTAGCGCTCGAAACCGGGCATGCCGGCTGCCCGGAACGCGTCGAGAGGGAGGACGACGACATCCAGCTCGGGGGTGCGGTGGCCGGCGAACGCGGTGAGAGCGGACGTCGCCCCGTCGGCGAGGACGACGTACAGGTCGTGGTCGGAATGCTCGGTGGCCATGCCGTCATGGGCCCGGGAGCCCTTGAGGACGAGGCCGACGACGGCCGGATCGGCGGTGGCGAGCCGGACGAACGCGTCGTAGGAGAGCGGCTGCTGCGCGGTCATGGTGCGGATCTCCGGTGGTGTGACGACGGACATGCCTCAGGGGCGGCCCCGCAGGGGAGCCGCCCCACACCGTCTGCGGCGGCACAGGGCCGCCGCCCGGGAGTTCAACGCACACCGGGACCCTAACGCCCGTCAGGGCACCGGGCCCGGCTTGTTACGCCGCTTCCTTCGCCTTCGAGGCGTACATGTCCACGTACTCCTGTCCGGACAGCCGCATGACCTCGGTCATCACCGAGTCGGTCACCGCCCGGAGCACATACCGGTCACGGTCCATGCCCTCGTACCGGGAGAACTCCATCGCCTCACCGAACCGCACGGTCACCCGGTGCGGCCGGGGCAGGCCCGCGCCCCCCGGCTGGATCTTGTCCGTGCCGATCATCGCGAACGGCACGACCGGCGCGCCGGTCATCAGGGTCAGCCGGGCGATACCCGTACGCCCCCGGTACAGGCGCCCGTCGGGCGACCTCGTGCCCTCGGGGTAGATGCCGAACACCTTGCCCTCGTCGAGGATGCGCCGTCCGGTCATCAGGGCCGCGACGCCGCCGCGTCCACCGTCGCGGTCCACGGGGATCATGCCGACGCCGGTGAAGAACCACGCCATCAGCCGCCCCTTGAGGCCCTTGCCGGTGACGTACTCGTCCTTGCCGATGAAGCAGACCTGCCGGTCGCAGACCAGCGGCAGGATCATCGAGTCGATGAAGGTCAGATGATTGCCGGCCAGGATCACCGGGCCGTCCCCCGGAATGTGCTCCGCACCCTCCACCCGAGGGCGGAACATCAGGCGCATGATCGGTCCGAGCACTGCCTTGATGAGCACGAAGCGGGACAACGGGCCCTCCCATGTCAAGCGTTCCGGAACAAGTCTGTGCAGGTGAGGACGATACTCCCGCGTAGGTGGCTCGCGCACACCGGGTTCACCGGGTGGATACGCACTGTTGACATACCTTTACCTGCGGTATCGCCCGGATGGCGGGTACCCACCGCCACGGACCATGTGACGGACATCGCGCCGCGAGTCCGACGCTCCGTCAAATTCCGCCACTCGTACGACACGAGGCGTCACCCGTGTGTTCGGTCCCAGGTCTCCCGACGGTCACCTCACGGCACCTACGATCAACCCGGTTTGACAGGTGCAGGGCACAGCGGTGGGAGGAGCCGACATGGGGACGCAGGAGTCGCGTCAGTCGCAGGACCCGAACGAGCAGGGGCGCGCGACGGGCAGGCGTGCGCTGCTCGGGGCGGCGGTGCTCGGCGCGGGCGGAGCCGTCCTCGGGCTGCCGGCCACGGCGAGAGCGGACGAGACGAAGACGGCCGGCGCGTCGTCGCACGGCGGCTACCGGAGCCTTCCGGTGCCGACGATCATCGCGCACCGGGGTGCCAGCGGCTACCGCCCGGAGCACACGCTGGGCTCGTACCAGCTGGCCCTCGACATGGGCGCGCACGTCATCGAGCAGGACCTCGTGCCCACCAAGGACGGCCACCTGGTGTGCCGTCACGAGAACGACATCACCGGCACCACCGACGTGGCGTCCCACACCGAGTTCGCCGACCGGAGGACCACGAAGGTCGTCGACGGCGTCTCCTACACCGGCTGGTTCACCGAGGACTTCACCCTCGCCGAGCTGAAGACCCTGCGCGCCAAGGAGCGCATCCCCGGCACCCGGCAGGAGAACACGCTCTACGACGGCCGCTGGGAGGTCCCCACCTTCGAGGAGGTCCTGCGCTGGGCCGAGAAGGAGGGCAGGAAGCGCGGCCGTCGGATCTGGCTCCACGTCGAGACCAAGCACCCCACCTACTTCCGCAAGCTGGGCCTCGGCCTGGAGGAGCCGCTCGCCAAGCTGCTGCGCAAGTACGACCGGCACCGGAAGAACTCGCCGGTCTTCCTCCAGTCGTTCGAGCCGAGCAGCATCCAGCGCCTCAACCGGCTGGTGGACAGCCCCCTCGTCGTCCTGCTGTCCGGCGCGGCCACCCGCCCCTGGGACTTCGTCGAGGCCGGTGACCCGCGCACCGTCGCCGACCTGGTGAAGCCGGAGGGCCTGGCGTGGATCGCCTCCTACGCCAACGGCATCGGCCCCACCCTCGACCTGATCATCCCTCGCGACTCCGGCGGCAGGCTCACCACGCCGACCACCCTCGTCGCGGACGCGCACGCCGAGGGCCTGATCCTGCACCCCTACACGATGCGCAACGAGAACAGCTTCCTGCCCGCCGACTTCCGCAAGGGCACCGACCCCAACGCCTACGGCGACGCCTTCGGCGCGTTCAAGGTGTACTTCGACACCGGCATCGACGGCATCTTCACCGACAACACGGACACGGGCCTGCTGGCGCACGCGGACTTCGTGGGCGACTGACCCGCGCCCCCACGCCCCCTCCCGACCCGGCCGCGTCAAGGGAGGCGGCGCAGCCCCCGAATGGGGTGACAGCCCCGCCGCCCCGGCAACCCCGCGGCGGGGCGGCGGCGTCCCGGCGCATATGACACCCGACATGCTCACCACCCTCCGCCCCCTGCTCGTCGCGGAGGTGTCGGCCGAGGCGTACGCGGCCGGCGCCGAAGCGGGGGACCTGGAGCAGGCGGTCTGGTTGCGTCTGCTGGAACGGCTCGACGCCGACGGCCCGCCCACCGACCCCGAGAGCTGGCTGCGCAGCGCCGTCCGCTTCGAGGCCCGCCTCAGCCGCCGGACGGCCCGAGCCGAACAGCCCTATGCGGCGGAGCCCGTGGACGTCCACGCCCCCGGCCCGGAACAGCAGGCGCTCACCGCGGCCCGCCGCCGGGCCCTGTACGCCGCCGTCCGCCGGCTCCCCGGCCGCTGCCCCCGGCTGCTCGCGGCCCTGCTGTCGCCCCGGGACCTCACCTACCGCGAGATCGCGGGCGAGTTGGGTATCTCACAGGGCAGCCTCGGTCCGGAACGTTCCAGATGCCTGGGATGTCTTCGGCGATTGCTGTCGGCGGAGGTTGCGGCACGCGAACCGCGGGGATAGGAGTGAGGGACAACAGGTGAGCAGGTGAGCGGGAGGCGTGCACACATGGGCATGAGCGTGACCATCTCGGTGGCGACCGAGCAGGACGCCGAGCAGATCTTCAGGCTGCAGTACCTGTGCTTCCAGAGCGAGGCGGCGCTGTACGGCAACTACCGCATCGATCCGCTCGTCCAGACCCTCGACTCGGTCCGCGAGGAGGTCGCCTCGGACTGTGTGTTCGTGGCCCGCCTGGGTGAAGAGGTGGTCGGCTCCGTGCGCGGCGCCCTCGACGAGGACGGCGCCGCCGCCATCGGCAAACTCTGCGTCCACCCCCGCCTCCAGGGCCACGGCATCGGCGCCCGACTGCTCCGTGCCGCCGAGTCGGCCCTCGCCGAGGAGCGCGGCGCCACCAAGTTCCGCCTCAGCGCGGGCCATCGCAGCGAGGGCAACCTCCGGCTCTACCGCCGCGTGGGCTACGAGGCGGTCGGCACCAGCCAGGGACGCGACGGCGTACCGATGGTGATCCTGGAGAAGCCGGCCCAGGCGTACGCGACCACGGCCTGACGGGCCCCCGGTGGAGCCGCCTGACGCATGTCAGGCGGCTGTTCCCCGCCGCGCGCTCTTGCGCAGCCAGTACATCGCGGTGACCGGCAGGATCACCGGAATGAACAGGTAGCCGATCCCGTAGTCCGACCACACCGTCTTGTCCGGGAACGCCGACGGCTCGACCAGCGTCCAGGTCCCCACGATCAGTACGCCCGCCAGCTCGACCGCGCAGCACACCCGTGCCGCCTTCCGGGCGAACTCCCCGCCCCGCACCAGCGAGTACGTGATGAACCCGTACACGACACCCGCGACCGCGGAGAGCGAGTAGGCGAGCGGCGCGTGCTCGAACTCGGTGGAGATCTGGACGGCGGACCGTGACACGGCTCCGACGACCATCACGCCGTAGAGCCAGACGAGCAGCATCCCGGGCCCGCCGATGAGACGGGTCCGCTTCTTCTCCCGCGGCTTGTCGTCCGTGGCCGTCACCTCAGCCTCCCCAGATGTCGTAGAGCCGTACCTGCAGCACCGCGAGCACCACACCGCCGGCCGCGACGGTCACGCTGCCCCACCGGGTGCGCTCCGCCAGGGACATGAACCCCGCCACCGGAATGCAGGCGAAGGACCCGAGCAGATAGGAGACGAAGATCGTCGTGCCCTGCTCGGGCTTCTCACCGCGCGCCAGCAGCACGATCCCGACCACCAGCTGCACCAGGGTCAGCACCGTCACCACGGCCATCCCGATGAAGTGCCAGTCCTTGGTCGGCTGGTCCCGGTACGCGGCCCAGCCGCACCACGCGGCGAGCAGAAGCGCGGCGACGGCGGTCGCCACCGTCAGGGCAACAAGCATGCCGCGACCCTATTACGGCGAAAAACACCCGCCGCGCCCGGCCCCGGACCAACGAGCGCCCCTGCCGGACGCCGTGGCCTTCACCACAGTCAACGGTGCCCAAAGGATGGACAGCACGCGCTTGACCTGCTGCTCCGCAGACCCTAGCTGTCCGTAATACGGACAGCCGTCTCTCACCCCCGCTATACGTCTGATTTACTGATCTCATGACCACGACGAGCTGCCGCAGCTGTGCGACCGAGGCGACCATGACGCCCGGTGCTCGTTGTACGTGTCGAATGTGCGCCTTCTAGAGGGCCCCCGCACAACCCCTTGAGCTCGCGCCCCGAAGCGAGCACCTGTGGCACGTCCGTACGCCGCACGCCGTACGTGACCTTCATGCCCCGCGCACACCCTTGTCTCCCGTACCCGGGCACATCCACGCCCGCGTACTCGACAGTGATGGAAACCCAGTGATCACCACATCGGGCCTCACCAAGGTCTATCGCGGCCGTGGCCGCGAGGTCACCGCCCTCGACGGCGTCGATCTGCACGTACGCGAGGGCGAGGTGTACGGCGTGATCGGCCAGTCCGGCGCCGGCAAGTCCTCGCTGATCCGCTGCCTCAACCTCCTCGAACGACCCACCTCCGGCACCGTCACGGTCGCGGGCCAGGACCTCACCGCCCTCGCGGGCCGGGGCCCCCGCGCCGGCCGGGAGCTGCGCCGGGCGCGCAGCCGTATCGGCATGGTCTTCCAGCACTTCAACCTGCTGTCCACCCGCACCGTCCAGGACAACGTCGAACTGCCGCTGGAGATCCTCGGCACCTCCGGCAAGGAGCGCTCCCGCAAGGCCCTGGAACTGCTCGACCTCGTCGGCCTCGCCGACAAGGCCAGGTCCTACCCGGCCCAGCTCTCCGGCGGCCAGAAGCAACGCGTCGGCATCGCCCGCGCCCTGGCCGGCGACCCGAAGGTGCTCCTCTCCGACGAGGCCACCAGCGCCCTCGACCCGGAGACGACCCGCTCGATCCTGACGCTGCTGCGCGACCTCAACCGGCAGCTCGGCCTGACCGTCCTGCTGATCACGCACGAGATGGACGTCGTGAAGTCGATCTGCGACTCGGCCGCCCTCATGGAGAAGGGCCGCGTCGTCGAGTCCGGCACCGTCAGCGAACTCCTCGCGACCCCCGGCTCCGAGCTGGCCTCCGCGCTCTTCCCGGTCACCGGCGAGGCGTCCGGCGACGACCGCACCGTCCTCGACGTCACCTTCCAGGGCGAGGCGGCCACCCAGCCGGTCATCTCCCAGCTGTCCCGCACCTACAACATCGACATCTCGATCCTCGGCGCCGCCATCGACACCGTCGGCGGCCTCCAGATCGGCCGGATGCGCATCGAACTGCCCGGCCGCTACGAGGACAACGTCGTCCCCATCGGGTTCCTGCGCGAGCAGGGCCTCCAGATCGACGTGCTCGGCCGCGCGGGCCAGGAGTCCGTTCTCGTGAAGGAAGGCGCCAAGTGAACTGGACCGAGATGCGGCCCCTGCTGGAGCAGGCGTGTGGGGACACCCTCTACATGGTCGGCTGGTCCACGCTGATCGCGGTCGTCGGCGGACTACCGCTCGGCCTGCTGCTCGTCCTCACCGAGCGCGGCGGCCTCCTGCAGAACGTGCTCGCCAACAAGGTCATCGGGCAGATCGTGAACATCGCCCGCTCGATGCCCTTCATCATCCTGATGGTCGCGCTGATGGGCTTCACCCGCTGGATCACCGGCTCGACCATCGGCCGGGAGGCCGCGATCGTGCCGCTCGCCATCGGCGCCATCCCGTTCTTCGCGCGCCTGGTCGAGACGGCCGTCCGCGAAGTGGACCACGGGCTCGTCGAAGCCGTGCAGGCGATGGGCGGCAACACCTGGACCGTGGTCCGCAAGGTCCTCGTGCCGGAGGCTCTGCCCTCGCTGATCTCCTCCGCGACCACCACGGTCGTCGCCCTCATCGGCTACTCCGCGATGGCCGGCACCGTCGGCGCCGGCGGCCTCGGCGACATCGCCATCCGGTACGGCTACCAGCGCTTCGAGACCGAACTGATGTGGATCACCGTGGCCGTCCTCGCGGTCGTCATCTCCGTCATCCAGTTCGCCGGCGACTACGCGGCCCGCGCCCTGCACCGCCGCGGCGGCCGCTCGGGAGCCGCCCCGAGGCTCCGGCTGCTGAAGGCCGGAACCCCCGCCCCCGAGGTCACCAAGGTCTGACCTCCGCGCAGCTCGCCCGGCACCCGCAGACGTCCCGTCCCACCCACGACGGGACAGCTCCACCCAAAAGGAAAGGCACTTTTCGTGCGTAACACCGCCAAGTTCACCACCGCCGTCCTCGCCGCCGGAGCCCTCACCTTCGGGCTCACCGCCTGCGGCTCCGGCGAGGCCGACACCGCCTCCGACACCAGCGGCCCGCTGGTCGTCGCCGCCAGCCCCACCCCGCACGCCCAGATCCTCACCTTCGTCAAGGAGAACCTGGCGAAGAAGGCCGGCCTGGAGCTGGAGGTCAAGGAGTTCACCGACTACGTCCTGCCGAACACGGCCACCGAGGACGGCTCCGTGGACGCCAACTACTTCCAGAACCAGCCCTACCTCGACGACTTCAACAAGAAGCAGGGCACCCACATCGTGCCCGTCGTCACCGTGCACCTGGAGCCGCTCGGCCTCTACTCCGACAAGGTCAGGAGCAAGGACGACCTGAAGACGGGCGCCACCATCGCCGTCCCCAACGACACGGTCAACGAGGCACGCGCCCTCAAGCTCCTCGACGCCGCCGGGATCATCACGCTCAAGGACGGCGCGGACAACGCGGCGACCCCCGCCGACATCGCCGACAACCCGAAGAAGCTGAAGTTCAAGGAGCTGGAGGCGGCCCAGACCCCGCGCTCCCTGGAGGACGTCGACGCGGCCGTCATCAACGGCAACTACGCCCTGGAGGCCGACCTGTCGCCCGCCGACGACGCCCTCGCCGTGGAGCCCGCCAAGGACAACCCGAACGGCAACTTCCTCGCCGTGAAGGAGGGCAACGAGGACGACCCGCGGGTCAAGAAGCTCGCCAAGCTCCTCACTTCCCCCGAGGTGAAGAAGTTCATCGAGGACAAGTGGAGCAACGGGTCGGCCCTCCCGTCCTTCTGAGCCGTCCCGACGAATCGGCGGCACGTATACGGCGTATCGCCACGCATGGGGTCCGCTCCCTCACAGGGAGTGGGCCCCGTGGTGCGATTGAGTGCTTTCATGCTGCATGCTGGGCAGTTCAGCAGCCCCCAAGGTTTTCGAAGGTTACGGAGCGGCGCATGACGAGCACCTTTCCCGACATCTCCATCAGCACGGAGCGGTTGGTCCTGCGCCCGTTCGACGAGGACGACGTCCAGGCGCTCACCGAGATGATGAACGACGAGCAGGTGATGGCCTGGACCGACGTCCAGCAGCCCTTCACCGAGGCCGGCGCCCGCACCTGGATCACCGAGTACGCGCCCGCCGAACGCACCTCCGGCCGCGGCCTCGATCTCGCCGTCACCGAGTTCCTCACCCAGCGCCTCGTCGGCGTCATCCAGCTGACCAGGACCGACTGGCACGTCCGGTCCACCGAACTGTCGTACGTCGTCGCCCCCTGGGCACGCGGCGAGGGCTACGCCTCCGAAGCGGCCCTCGCCACCGCCCAATGGCTGTTCCGCGAGCAGAAGTTCGAACGGATCGAGCTGCGCACCGCCGCCGACAACACCGCCTCCCAGCAGGTCGCGCAGAAGATCGGCTGTATCAGCGAGGGCGTCCTGCGCAACGCCTGCATAGCGCGCGCCCGCACCCCCGAGGACGGCTGGACCGAGGTCCGCACCGACTACATCGTCTGGAGCCTCCTCCCGGAGGACATCGAGGGCGTCAGCGAGGAACTGGCCGACAGCGGCGGTTTCGGCGCGTACTCGGACTGGAACTGAACAACCCGCGGGCGCTTACGGCCGCAGCCCGGCCGCCGGACCCCGCCCCGTCACCGGGTACGCTCACGGGACCCCGTGCGGGCTTCCCTGACGAGCTGCGAAAACCCTCTGGAGACTGACGACGATGGCCGACCGGGTCACGGTGATCGGCTGGGACGGCTCCCCCCTGACCGCCGCGGCGCGCTCCGCCCTCGCCGCCGCCACACTCGTCGCCGGCGCCGCCCACCATCTGGCCCTGCCCGAAGTGCCGCCGGCCGCCGAACGCATCCGGCTCGGCAGCGTCGCCCTCGCCGCCCGCCGCATCGCAGCCCACCGCGGCACCGCCGTGGTCCTCGCCGACGGCGACCCCGGCTTCTTCGGAGTGGTCCGCACGCTCAGGGCCCCCGAATACGGCCTGGAGGTCGAGGTCGTCCCCGGTGTCTCCTCCGTGGCCGCCGCCTTCGCCCGCGCCGGAATGCCCTGGGACGACGCACAGGTGGTCGTCGCGCACCGCCGTACGCTCCGCCGCGCCGTGAACGTGTGCCGCGCCCACACCAAGGTCGCCGTCCTCACCTCTCCCGGCGCCGGACCCGCCGAACTCGGCCTGCTCCTCGAAGGGGTGCACCGCACCTTCGTGATCTGCGAGGAACTCGGCACCGAACGCGAACGCGTCACCGTCGTCACCTCCGACAAGGCCGCCGACCACACCTGGCGCGACCCCAACCTCGTCATCGTCATCGGCCCCACGGGTGCCACCGAGGACGGCGGCTGGATCGCCGGCCGCGACCCCGGCGCGGGCCCCCGCGGCTGGTCCCTGCCCGCCCATGTCTACGGCGGCGCCCTGGGCGAGGGGGAGGGCGAACTGCTGCGCTCGGCCCAACTCGCCCGCCTCGGGCCGCGCGTGGGCGACCTCGTCTGGGACATCGGCTGCGGCAGCGGAGCCTTCGCCACCGAGGCGGCCCGCTGCGGCGCCGCCGTCATCGCCGTCGACCGCGACCCCGAGGCGTGCGGCCGGACGACCCTCGCCGCCCGCCGCTTCGGCGTGCAGCTCCAGGTGGTCCACGGCAACGCCCCGCACATCCTGGAGAACCTCCCCGAACCCGACGTCGTACGCGTCGGCGGCGGGGGAGCGGCGGTGGTCTCCGCCGTCGCCGACCGGCGCCCTCGGTGCATCGTCACGCACGCCCTCACCCGCCCCGCCGCCGAGCGTGTCGGACGCGACCTGACCGAGCACGGGTACGACGTCCGGTGCGAGTTCGTCCAGTCCGTCGAACTCGACACGAGGGCCTGGACGGAGCGCGAGCGGAGCGTCGCGTTCCTGCTCAGCGGGACTTTGCCCGATCGTTCCCAGTGATCCGGTTGTCGTACCGGCGCGGTAGGCTGGCCGACTGTCGTACCGCACTCCGGCACCCGATACTTCGTCGGTCAATGTCCGGAAAGCGCGCCCGTTTTGAGGGCGTGTGTGGTACGGCGGAACCGGAGGGCGCGCAACGTGGCGCAGTCCACAGCGGACCGTCGCCGATCAAGCTGTCGCGACGGCGGGACGACCGCGACAATGGCCGTTGAACGGTTACACCGAATGGCTTTGTCGACATGCAGGCGGGTCGTCACGTGCCGCTGGGCACGCACGCTCGTTCTCCACATGTGGAACGGTCGGTGCGCCGTTCCGGGCCAGCTGGCATGGAGGCACTAACCGATGGGCGAGGGGTACGCATGACCGACACCGGCCAGGTCCCGGCCGAGGGGCAGCCGGAGAGCGCAGGCATGGTGGAACAGCCGGGCGTCGCCGCGCCGGGTGCGTACACCTACCTCTCCGAGACCCCCGTCGAGGACGACGAGCTGCTGCTGCCGGGTGCCCAGGGCGCATGGGGCAACGAAGTGCCCCCGCCCGCCCCCGAACCCGTCGTCCAGGTCGTCCACGAGCCCGGCCCGCACGAGACGTCCGGCCGGGACAGCGGCTCGATCGACCTCGGAGCCGTACGACACCCCGTCGCCACCCCGGTCCCGCAGCCGCCGGTGGCCCGCCGGCCGCTGCACCTCGGTCCGCCCACCCCGGACGCCTCCGCCAGCCCGGTCCGCTCCCTCGCCGACCGCGGTCCCGCCGGAGCCCCCGCCCCGCCCGGCGCCGTGCGCCCCTCCGGTCCGCCCACCACCGGACCCGAGTACCTCGATGTGCCCCCGCAGGGGGTGACACCGTGGGGCACCCCCGTGTCCCCGGCCATGACGGCACAGCCCGCGGCCGCCGCCCAGGGCCAGGCTGCAGAAACGGTCGTTCCGCAGGAGGCGCAGGCCGTGGCCGTCGTCGCCGAGACAGCACCGGTGATGGAGTCCGCGCAGGTCACGGAGGCGGAGCAGGACGCCGAAGCCCTCCATGACGCCCAGGACGCCGCCTACGCCCAGGCCCAGGAAGCCGCGGTCGCCCAGTTCGCCACCGGTCAGGTGCTGGTCACGGAGGCCGTCGCCCCGGCCCCCGCCGCGCAGCCGGTGGAGGCGCCCGCCGCCCCTGAGACGGCCGAGGCGGGCGCCCACGAGACGGCCGAGCCGGTCGCCGAGCCCGGCGAGGCTCAGCCGGTCGCTGAGGGCCAGGCGGTCGCCGAGGACCAGATGGTCGCCGAGGACCAGATGGTCGGTGAGGCTCAGCCGGTCGGTGAGGCTCAGCCGGTGGGTGAGGCTCAGCCTGTCGCCGGGGACCAGATGGTCGCTGAGATCGAGCCGGGCGCCGATGTGTCCGCACCCCAGCCCGTCGCCGAGGCTCAGCCCGTCGCGGAGGAGGCCCCCGCCGCCGAGGCGGAGACGGCCGCCCCCGCCGACGCAGACGCCGAGCCGGGCAGGGTCGCGGACGCCGCCCCCGCTCCCGCCGACGCCCAGCCGATCGTGGAGTCCGCCCCCAGCGGCGAGACCCCTCAGAACCCCGAGCCCGCGGGGTCGGCGCCCCAGGCGCAGGCACCGGAGGAGGCCGCGACCGTCGCCCCGGGCGCGGCCGAGCCGTCCGCCGCCGGCGCTCCCACCGCGTCGGCCCTCGACGCCCTCGTCGCCCGGGAGACCCAGGTCCCGGACGCCACTCCGTTCCCGCCGGCCGCGCAGGGTCCGGAGCCGATCGAGGCCCAGGTACCCGCCGACGCCCAGGACGTCTCCCCGGTCCCGCAGCAGCCCGAGGACGCGGCCCGACCCGCCGACGCTCCCGCCCAGCCGCCGGCCGAGGCCGGGACCACGGCGGCGGAGGCCGCGGCCGGCGCCACCCCCGAGCAGGCCGCCGCCACCTCCGACCAGCAGACGGAGTCGGGCACCGCCGAGGAGCAGCCGACGCCCGCCGTTCCGGTGGACGAGACGGTCGCCCCCGCGGCCGAGGGCGAGCCGCCCGTGGCTGACGCACCGGCCGATCAGGCCGAGGGCGATACCCCGCCGGCCGAGGACGCGCCCCAGCCGTCGGACGCGGCGAACGCCCAGGACCCCCAGCAGTCGGCGGAGCCGCAGTCGGCGGACGCCACGGCAGGGGAACCCCAGGCGTCCCAGGAGCCCCAGGCGGCACAGTCGGCCGATGCCCCCGCGGCCGAGGCCCAGCCCGCCGCCGAGCCCTCGGCTGCTGAGCCGGCGCAGCCCGGGCCGCAGGCGGCCACCGATGAGCAGACCGCCCCTGAGCAGGCCACCGCAGAGGCACCGGCATCGGAGCCCGCACAGCCGCAGCCCCCCGTACAGGGCCCCCAGGCCGCCGAGCCCGGCGCCCCCGTCGCGGAGGACGCCGCCGAGCAGGCGGACCAGGTCCCGGAGCCCGCCGCCCAGCCGTCGGAGACCGAGGCCCAGGCCGCCGCGGACGCGACCGTGGACGCAGGGGAAGCGCAGGAAGCGGACCAGCCCCACGAGGCCGCCCCCGCCGAGGCCGCCCCGATCGAGGCCGTCGCCGCAGCGGAGGCGCCCGCCGACGAGGCCGCCGCGCAGGCGCCCGACCCGGCCGGCACCCAGGCCCCCGCACAGCCGGCCGAGCCGGCCCCGTCGGCCGATCCGGTCGCCGTCGAGCCCGTAGGCGCCGAAACCCCCGTGGCCGTCGTCGGCTCCCAGATCCACGCGCCCCAGGGCGCCGTCCTCCAGCCCCCGGCAGGGTCCCCCGCCGACGTCCCGTTCGCGGACGGGGTCCAGGCGCCGGGGACCGAGCAGCCGGTGGGCGAGTTCGTGCCGGTGGAGGGCTCGGTGCCGACCACCCCCCACCTGGCCCCGACCCCGCCCCAGGGCATGGTCGTACCGCCGCTGCCCGCCGACGACCGGTCGGCGCCCGCCACCGCGGCGGCGCCCGGGGAGACCGCCGACGAGGCACCGGAGCAGGAGCCGGTGGCGGAACCCGTCGCCATGGTCCCCGCCCCACGCGACTCCGAGGCCGAGACGATCGTCGTACCGCAGCCGGTCGCCGCCGCGACCGAGGAGCGGACCGACGTCGTCCAGAACGCGGAGGACCTGGACACCAGGGCCGCCGACCAGGAGGACGGCGAGGAGGCCGAGGCAGTGGAAGCAGCCGACGAGAGCGTGGCCGCGGTGGACGAGGCGTCCGAAGAGGCAGAGGCGGCGCAGCCCGCCGGCCCGGCCGCGCCGCCCTACGACGACGCCGAGCGCGAGGCTGTCCTCAAGGTCATGCGCGAGCGCCGCGACATCCGCAACGGCTTCCGAGGCGACCCCATCCCGCACGACGTGCTGCTGCGCGTCCTGGAGGCCGCCCACACGGCACCCTCCGTCGGCCACTCCCAGCCGTGGGACTTCGTCGTCATCCGCTCCGCCGAGACCCGCCGGACCATGCACGAACTGGCTCAGCGCCAGCGCGAGGCGTACGCCAAGTCGCTGCCCAAGGGCCGGGCCAAGCAGTTCAAGGAACTGAAGATCGAGGCCATCCTCGACACCCCGGTGAACATCGTGGTCACCGCCGACCCGACGCGCGGCGGCCGGCACACCCTGGGCCGTCACACCCAGCCGCAGATGGCCCCGTACTCCTCGGCCCTCGCCGTCGAGAACCTGTGGCTCGCGGCCCGCGCCGAGGGCCTCGGCGTCGGCTGGGTCAGCTTCTTCGACGAGCGCGAGATGGTCCGCGCCCTCGGCCTGCCCGAGCACCTGGAGGTCGTGGCGTACCTGTGCGTCGGGTACGTCGACGAGTTCCCGGAGGAGCCCGAGCTGATGCAGGCGGGCTGGGCCAAGCGCCGCCCCCTGTCCTGGGTCGTCCACGAGGAGACGTACGGCCGCCGTGCCCTGCCCGGCGCCGAGCCGCACGACCTGCTCGCCGAGACCGTCGCCGGGATCCGCCCGCTGGACGCCAAGGCGCTCGGCGAGGCGTGGGAGCGGCAGAAGCGCATGACCAAGCCGGCCGGCGCGCTCGGCATGCTGGAGATCATCTCGGCCCAGCTGTCGGGTCTGTCCCGCCAGTGCCCGCCGCCGATCCCGGAGCCCGCGGCGGTCGCGATCTTCGCCGGGGACCACGGTGTCCACGCCCAAGGCGTCACCCCCTGGCCGCAGGAGGTCACCGGCCAGATGGTCGCCAACTTCCTCGGCGGGGGAGCGGTCTGCAACGCCTTCGCCAACCAGGTGGGCGCCGAGGTCTGCGTCGTGGACGTGGGTGTGGCGAGCGACCTGCCCGCGACCCCCGGTCTGCTGCCGCGCAAGGTGCGCGCCGGTACGTCCGACATGACCACCGGTGCGGCGATGACCCGCGAGGAGGCCAAGAAGGCCATCGAGGTCGGCATCGAGACGGCCCGCGATCTGGTCGCCGCCGGGAACAAGGCCCTGCTGACGGGGGAGATGGGCATCGCCAACACCACGGCGTCCGCCGCTCTGATCTCGGTGTTCACGGGCGCCGACCCGGCCGAGGTCACCGGCCGAGGCACGGGCATCAACGACGAGACCCTCGCCCGCAAGACCGAGGTCGTCCGCCGCGCCATCGAGCTCCACCAGCCGGACCCGGCCGACCCCATCGGCGTGCTGGCCGCGATCGGCGGCTTCGAACACGCCGCGATCGTCGGCCTCCTCCTCGGCGGCGCCTCCCTCCGTACGCCGGTGATCCTCGACGGCGTCAGCGCCGGCGCCGCCGCCCTGGTCGCCCGCGCCATCGCCCCCGAGGTCCTCGCCGCGTGCATCGCGGGCCACCGCAGCGCCGAGCCCGGCCATGTGGCGGCGCTGAAGAAGCTCGGCCTCCGACCCCTGGTCGACCTCGACCTCCGCCTCGGCGAGGGCACCGGCGCCCTCCTGGCCCTGCCGGTCGTGCAGAGCGCGGCGAGAGCGATGCACGAGGTGGCGACCTTCGACTCGGCGGGCGTCACCGAGAAGTAGCCGCCGGGCCACCGAGAGGTGGGCCACCGAGAAGTAGAGGGGGAGCGGGCGCCGGGCGCCCGCACGCCCCCGCCGAGGCCGTACGGAAAAGGGGCGGGGGTAGGGAGACAAATCCCACCCCGCCCCCGCCGCACCCTCGCCCGCGCCTTAAAATCCGCACGTCAGGGGCCGCTCCAAAGCCGCAGGGGCTCCGTCTCGCACCGCAGCCACCAGAGGAGCCGCACCCTCATGGCCGAACACCCCGCCTACCCCGTGGGCCTCCGCCTCACCGGCCGCAAGGTCGTCGTCCTCGGCGGCGGCCAGGTGGCCCAGCGCCGACTGCCCGCCCTGATCGCGGCAGGCGCCGACATCCTCCTCGTCTCCCCGACGGCCACCCCCTCGGTGGAGGCCATGGCCGACGCCGGCGAACTGACCTGGGAGAAGCGGTCCTACACCGAGGGCGACCTCGCCGACGCCTGGTACGCCCTCATCGCCACCAGCGACACCGAGGCGAACGTCCGGGCCTCGGCCGAGGCGGACCGGCACCGTGTGTGGTGCGTCCGCTCCGACGACGCCGACGCGGCCACCGCCTGGACCCCGGCCACCGGGACCAGCGAGGGCGTCACGATCGCCGTCCTCACCAGCGATGCCAGGGGCCGCGACCCCCGCCACACCGCCGCGATCCGCGACGCCGTGGTCGAGGGCCTGCGCGACGGAACCCTGGTCGCCCCGCACCATCGCACCCGTACCCCCGGAGTCGCCCTCGTCGGCGGCGGGCCCGGCGACCCGGACCTGATCACCGTGCGGGGCCGTCGTCTCCTCGCCGAGGCCGACGTGGTCATCACCGACCACCTCGGCCCGCGCGACCTGCTCGCGGAACTGCCGCAGAGCGTCGAGGTGATCGACGCGGCGAAGCTGCCGTACGGCCGGTTCATGGCCCAGGAGGCCATCAACGACGCCCTGATCGAGCACGCCCGGCAGGGGAAGTCGGTCGTGCGCCTCAAGGGCGGCGACCCCTTCGTCTACGGCCGCGGCATGGAGGAGGTCCAGGCGCTGGCCGAGGCGGGCATCCCCTGCACGGTCGTGCCCGGCATCTCCAGCTCGATCTCGGTCCCGGGCGCCGCCGGAATCCCCGTCACCCACCGGGGTGTGGCCCATGAGTTCACCGTGGTCAGCGGGCACATCGCCCCCGACGACGAGCGCTCCCTGGTCGACTGGCCCGCCCTGGCCAGGCTCACCGGCACGCTGGTGATCCTCATGGGCGTCGGCACGATCGGCAAGGTCGCCGAGACGCTCATCGCGCACGGCAAGTCTCCCGAGACCCCCGTCGCCCTGGTCCAGGAAGGCACCACGGCCGCCCAGCGCCGGGTCGACGCCACCCTCGCGACGGTCGCCGAGACGGTCGTCGCCGAGGAGATCAAGCCGCCGGCGGTCATCGTCATCGGCGAGGTCGTGACCGTGGGCCCGAACCCCGTCAAGTAACCGCGGGTAACCCACCCGTACCAAGCCGTTGGCACCGCACCCAGGACAAGGCAGTATCACCCTGTGGCCGAACTCATCACCGTCGAGGACCCCGCCGACCCGCGCCTGCGTGACTACACGGGCCTGACCGACGTCGAACTGCGCCGCAGACGCGAACCCGCCGAGGGCCTGTTCATCGCCGAGGGGGAGAAGGTCATCCGCCGGGCCAAGGACGCCGGCTACGAGATGCGCTCGATGCTGCTCTCCGCCAAGTGGGTCGACGTCATGCGCGATGTCATCGACGAGCTCCCGGCCCCCGTCTACGCGGTCAGCCCGGAGCTCGCCGAACAGGTCACCGGGTACCACGTGCACCGCGGCGCCCTCGCCTCCATGCAGCGCAAGCCACTGCCGACGGCGGTCGACCTGCTGGGCACCGCCCGCCGGGTGGTGATCATGGAGTCGGTCAACGACCACACCAACATCGGCGCGATCTTCCGGTCGGCCGCCGCCCTCGGCATGGACGCGGTCCTGCTCTCCCCTGACTGTGCCGACCCGCTGTACCGCCGCAGCGTCAAGGTCTCCATGGGCGCCGTCTTCTCCGTGCCGTACGCCCGCCTGGAGGTCTGGCCCAAGGGACTCGACGCGGTACGCGACGCCGGTTTCACCCTCCTCGCCCTCACCCCGGACGAGAAGGCGAAGTCCCTCGACGAGGCCGCCCCGCACAGGATGGACCGCGTCGCCCTGATGCTCGGCGCCGAGGGGGACGGCCTCTCCACCAAGGCGTTGATGGCCGCCGACGAATGGGTCCGCATCCCGATGGCCCACGGCGTCGACTCCCTGAACGTGGGCGCGGCGGCGGCAGTGGCCTTCTACGCGGTGGCGACAGGACGACCGCAGGCGTAGCGCACGGGCGAGCCGTGGTGCGGCAGCACGCGCAGCGAGTGAAGCGGCGGCGGTCCGAACCGTGTCCCGTCCGAACCCGGCGGTCCGTCCGAACTCTGTTCGTCCGCCCCCTGACTCTCCCCGGCCGTCAGTCGCCGTCCGGCTCCAGCACCGTCCGCTCGTGCCGCACCCCGTCCACGCCGAGTCCGCGCGCCGGACCCTGACATCCCTGGGCCGCGGCGATGCCGAGCGCCGCCAGCAGGGTCACCACCACGAACACGACGAGCCGCTGACGCAGCAGCCGCGGATTGGCGGGCCTCCGTCCCGTTCCGTTCGTACGGGGGCCCGGGCGCCCGGCGCCACTGCGGGGCGCGGGCCGCTTGCCGGAGCCGGTGGTGCCGCGGCCCGGCACCGACCGCCCGCCGGGCCGGGAGCCACCGCCGGTACGTGGACCACCGCCGGTACGGGAGCCGCCCCCCGTGCGGGGCGGCGGCGTCCCCGGCGCACCCGACTTCCCTTGCTGCGCCGCCCGGGTCTCCGGCGGCTGCCGCAGCGTGCGCTGCTCGACGTACTGCTCGGCGAGCCGGCCCGAGGGCCGGTCCGGGTCGGTGCGCGGCGCGGGCGGCCGGACGTCCACCAGTCCCTGCGCCTCACGAGCCGCGATCTCCTTGAGCCGCAACGACAGTTGCAGGGTGCTGGGCCGCTCCTCCGGATCCTTCGCCAGGCACGCCCGGACGAGCGGGGCCAGCGCGTCGGGCACCCCGCGCAGCTGCGGCTCCTCGTGCACGACCCGGTAGAGCATGACCTCCGAACTGCCGTGCCCGAAGGGGGAGTCGGAGGTCGCCGCGTAGGCGAGCGTGGCGCCGAGGGAGAAGACGTCGGTGGCCGGGGTGACCGCGGCACCGCGCACCTGCTCGGGTGCGAGGAACCCGGGCGACCCCACGGCCGTACCGACGTGGGTCAGTGTGGAGGCGCCGGTCGCCCACGCGATGCCGAAGTCGATGATCCGCGGCCCCTTCGGGGACAGCAGGATGTTGGACGGCTTGAGGTCACGGTGGACGACACCGGCCTCGTGCACGGCCACCAGCCCCTCGGAGAGTGCGGCGCCGACCGCGGCCACCTCGGCGGCCGAGAGCGGGCCCTCCTCGTTGACCTTGTCGTGCAGCGAGGGGCCCGGTACGTACTGGGTGGCGAACCAGGGCCGCTCCGCCTCCAGATCGGCGGCGACCAGCCGGGCCGTGCACCCGCCCCGGATCCGCCGCGCGGCCGACACCTCACGCGCGAACCGCGACCGGAACTCCTGATCCTCCGCCAGGTCCGGTCGGATCACCTTCAACGCGACTCGCTGTCCACGCCGGTCCGAGCCGAGGTAGACAACGCCCATCCCGCCCGCGCCCAGCCGTCTGTGGATCCTGAACGAGCCGACGACGCGCGGGTCCTCGCGCCTCAGGCGCATCATCGCCATGTTCATCCCCGCTGCCCGTTCCGTCTGACGAGCCACAGCTTACGTTTCCACGGCCGGGCGTGCGCAGAGGCCGCGCCCTCGCGCCCCGATCGATTGTCGGCCGCGCTCCCGTGAGATGAAAGACGGTCAGGGAACACGAGTTCGGGCGCGTGTTGGGCTCGTGGTGATCTCAACCGCCGCGAGGACCACGGGGATTGATGAACCCGAGGAAGGCCGTGTGAAGAGCGATGGGGAAGTCGCGGACATGACACGCGACCGCGGAGTGATCGTCGGCGGGACCGGCCAGCGGACGGCGTTGACGGTACGCCGCGACGGCGCCGAAGTGAGCGAAGTCACCCTCTTCCGCCGATGGTCCCGCCGGCAGCGCGCCGAGCCCCGACAGAAGGGACACTCCACGCATCTTCCGGTCGTCCCCTCCGGGAAGACCCCGAGACCTAGGCCCTCGTCTCCACCCTGGGGAGTACTCCTCAGCCCATCGCTCATCCTCCGGGAGGCCCGCCAATCGGTACGAGGGCATGACGACCCGTCCGCGCCGCGCGCCTAGATTTGAGGTCAAGCGGCGGGTGCAGCACTCGTCCCCCGAGGTCAGGCACCCGCCGCTGCCAACGACAAGTACCACAGACAAGATCGGTCAGGAGGAGGGACCATGGCCCACACGGCACCGCGGACGGCGCTCCGCACGCGAGAGCGCAGGGTGTTCACCGCCGAGCGCGGGGCGGGCCGCCGCCACCCCTTGGTGGCGACCGCGATGGTCCTCCCCCTGGCGGCCCTGCTCGTGTACGCCTTCGGCGGCTGGGAGGCAGTGGTCACACAGGCGTCGTCCGTGGGTGTGATGCTGGGGCGCTGACCGGCGACTCCAGGCCCGGAAGAGCGGTCCGGGTGGGGACATCCATCCATGAAACCCCGTGGGGACGGGGGTGCGGCGGACGGCAAATAAACGCCCGCGCAGCTGGGGAGCTGCGCGGGCGTTGTCCTTTGCCCGCGAACCCCACGGCACCCGCGCCCGCCGTCCGCCCCAGCAGCCGTCTGTGCCCGACGTCCGTCCGCCCCGGCGGCGCTCCCCTCGCACCGCCGACACCCGCCCGTCGTCTCGTCCGTCCCCGCGTCCATGCCGGCTGCGGACGACCGCCCCTCCCGTGGGCCGCCCTGCGGCCGACAGTCGTCCCGTCCTCGTCCGACTGCGTAGGCTCACCGCCAGCGTGCCGTACCTTCCGCAGGGGGAGCCCATGACCACCGCCGATGTCCTGCCCGCCCTCAGGGCGAAGGTGCGCAGTAGGGCCCACCCGCAGGCCGCCCCCTGCTCCCACCCCGACACGGTCCTCGCGGAACGGGAGGACGGCACGGTCGTCCGCCACGCGGACACGGTCGCCAAGGCGCACGCCCCCGACACCGACCCCGCCCACCTCGCCCTCCGCCTGGCCGTCGCCGGCGCCCACCCCGACCTCCTCCTGGCCCCCCTCCACCCCGGCCCGTCCTCCCTCCACGGCCGCCTGGTCACGTTCTGGCCGTACGGCACCCCGGTCGATCCCGAGGCCCCCGAGGACGCCCCGTGGGAGGAGGCCGCCACCCTCCTCGCCCACCTCCACGGACGCCCGGCACCCCCGGGCCTTCCGCCCATGCACGGACCCGCGAAGGCGGCCCGGGCCGTTGCCCGTCTCACGGGCACCGCGCCGGACCACCCCGCCACCCCCTCCGTCCTCCGCGCGTGGCGAACCCTCCCCGCCTGGGCCAGGGCCGAGGCCCCCATGCCGGACTCGACCACGCTGTGCCACGGCGACCTGCACCTCGGGCAGCTGGTCCGCCACCCGGCGGGCAACGGCCCTTGGCGCCTGATAGACGTCGACGACGTCGGCGTCGGCGTCCCCGCCTGGGACCTCGCCCGCCCGGCGACCTGGTACGCCTGCGGTCTCCTCGCACCCGACGTCTGGACACGTTTCCTGACCGCCTACCAGCGGGCCGGCGGCCCCGCTGTCCCCGCCGACGTCGACGCCGACCCGTGGCCCGTACTCGACGTACCGGCCCGCGCACTCACCGTGCAGACGGCCGCGCTGGCCGTCGCCAAGTCCACGGCGGCGGGCCGCCCGCTGGACGACGTGCAAGGGGCCGTTATCGACGCATGTGACCGAATGAGTGCCGTCCCGCCTGAGTTGGCGAACGATTTCCCGAAGTAGGGTGCAACCGACCACCGCCGGGCAGTGTCTGTCCTGGCGTAACGCGAAGCAGCACCAACGGCGAGGAGTTGAGCCGAACCATGCACATGCAGTGTCCGAAGTGCCATGCGCCGATGCACACGTACAACCGCAACGGTGTCCAGATCGAGCAGTGCAGTGGCTGCCGCGGGATCTTTCTCGACTACGGCGAGCTGGAGGCGCTGACCCGCCTGGAGTCCCAGTGGGGCGGCCCCGCCGTCCCGCCGCCCCCGGCCGCCCCGCAGTACCCGGCCGGTGGTCACCACTCCGCTCCCGCCTGGGGCGCCCCTCACGGCGGCCACCACGGGGGACACCATGGCCACCACAACCGGGGCTTCGGTCACATGCTGTTCTCCAGCTGAACCCACCCACGCCGAAGCCCCCGGCCGCAGAGACGGCCGGGGGCTTCGAGGTGTGGACGATACTGGGATTGAACCAGTGACCTCTTCCGTGTCAGGGAAGCGCTCTCCCGCTGAGCTAATCGTCCTCGGGATGTGATCCGAAGATCACGGAGTTACCGCGTGCGCGATACTGGGATTGAACCAGTGACCTCTTCCGTGTCAGGGAAGCGCTCTCCCGCTGAGCTAATCGCGCGGGTCAGACCTTCGACGATCTGTCGAAGATCCAGTGGACGATACTGGGATTGAACCAGTGACCTCTTCCGTGTCAGGGAAGCGCTCTCCCGCTGAGCTAATCGTCCTTGGAGGTGGAGACGGGATTTGAACCCGTGTAGACGGCTTTGCAGGCCGTTGCCTCGCCTCTCGGCCACTCCACCAGGAGTGAGGGGGTCGGGAAGATCCCCTTGTTCCTTCGAGCGGACGACGAGGCTCGAACTCGCGACCTCAACCTTGGCAAGGTTGCGCTCTACCAACTGAGCTACGTCCGCTTGTCGTTTCGGTCCGCTCTCGCGTCCCGGCGACGAGTTGAACTCTAGCGGATTCCCGGGCCAGTACAAAAACGCGTTTGTGCAGCGTGCTGCGGTGCGTCCACTCCGCCACCCGGCCGGGGCCGCCCGCGGGGCGCCCGTCCTAGACTCGACTGCGTGTCCGACCTGCCTCCTCTCGCCCGCTTCGGCAACCTTGTCGCCACCGGTCTCGCCGATGTGACCAGCGATCCCGCCGCCCTGGACTCGTCCGGTTTCTGGGCGGTGAACGCCGATTTCGAGGGCGGTGTGGTGTGCGCCCGCTTCAGTGACGTACGGCACGAGCCGGTCCCGTCGCCGGTGCCGGGGCAGTGGCGCGGTCCGGCCGTCGACGACTGGACGTCGTCGCTCGACCGCGAGGCGTACACGGCGGGCGTACGCCGCATCCGGGAGCACATCGCGGCCGGCGAGGTGTACCAGGCGAACCTCTGCCGGGTGCTGTCCGCGCCCGTCGCGCCGGACGCCGACGTCGACGCGCTGACCGCGCTGCTGGCCCGCGGCAACCCGGCACCGTTTGCCGGAACGATTCGCCTGGCTGGTCACGGCGTGGAGATAGCCACCGCGTCCCCCGAGCTGTTCCTGCGGGTCGACGGCCGGACCGTAGAGTCCGGCCCGATCAAGGGGACCGGGCGGACGGAGGCCGACCTCCTGGAGAAGGACTACGCCGAGAACGTGATGATCGTCGACCTGGTCCGCAACGACATCGGCCGCGTCTGCGCCACCGGCTCCGTGACCGTGCCGGACCTGTGCGTCGTGGAGAAGCACCCCGGGCTCGTCCACCTCGTCTCGACCGTGCGGGGTGAACTGGGTGCGGACGCCGGCTGGCCGGAGCTGCTCGCCGCGGCGTTCCCGCCGGGCTCCGTCACGGGGGCCCCGAAGTCCAGCGCCCTGCGGATCATCGACGCCCTGGAGACGGCGCCCCGCGGCCCGTACTGCGGGGGCATCGGCTGGGTCGACGCCGACCGGGGCACCGGAGAGCTGGCGGTAGGCATCCGCACCTTCTGGATCGACCGGCCGGCGGGCCGGCTGCGGTTCGGCACCGGTGCGGGCATCACCTGGGGGTCGGACCCCGAGGCGGAGTGGCGGGAGACCGAGCTGAAGGCCGCCCGACTGCTCGCGGTAGCGTCGGGAACGTACGAGGCGAGTGGGAGGACCCTTACGTGAAGATCTGGCTCGACGGCGGGCTGCAGGACATCGACTCCGCCCGTGTCTCCGTCCTCGACCACGGGCTCACCGTGGGCGACGGCATCTTCGAGACCGTCAAGACGGTCGACGGGCGGCCGTTCGCCCTCACCCGCCATCTCGACCGGCTCACCCGCTCGGCGCGCGGCCTCGGGCTGCCCGAGCCCGACCACGACGAGGTGCGCCGCGCCTGCTCCGCCGTCCTCGACGCCAACCCGATGCCGCTGGGCCGGCTGCGCATCACCTACACCGGAGGTGTGTCCCCGCTCGGCTCCGACCGCGGCGACCTCGGCCCCACCCTCGTCGTCGCCCTCGGCGAGACCTCCCGGCGCGCCGACTCCACCGCCGTGATCACCGTCCCCTGGACCCGCAACGAGCGCGGCGCCCTCACCGGCCTGAAGACCACCTCGTACGCGGAGAACGTCGTCGCGCTGGCCCGCGCCCACGAACAGGGCGCGAGTGAGGCCCTGTTCGCCAACACCGTCGGGCGGCTCTGCGAGGGCACCGGCTCCAACGTCTTCGTCGTCCTCGACGGCGAGATCCACACTCCGCCGGTCGCCTCCGGCTGTCTCGCGGGCATCACCCGCGCCCTCGTCGTGGAATGGACCGGCGCCCGCGAGACCGACCTGCCGATGGACGTCCTGGAGAGCGCCGACGAGGTCTTCCTGACGTCGAGCCTGCGGGACGTACAGGCCGTGCACCGCGTGGACGGCCGCGAACTGCCCGGCGCGTCCGGCCCGGTCGCGGCCAAGGCCATGCGGATCTTCGACGAGCGGTCCGGGAACGACCTCGATCCGTGAACGGCGGCGATATTCGGCGGACAGGGGGGCGGTGAGACGGGTAGAACACCCGTGATGACCACCACCCTGCGGCCCATCGAGCCGCTCCAGTACGCAGCCGACGGGTCCCGTTCGCGCCGCTACCAGGTGTGCGTGAACAGCCGCCCTGTCGGAGAGATACACCTGGGCACCCGCCCCGGTCCCGCGTCCTCGGCCGCCCAGATCCTGGACCTGCGGATCGAGGAACCGGACCGTCGGCGTGGCCGGGCCACGGTGGCCGCGCTGGCCGCCGAGGAGGTGGCCCGCGGTTGGGGCTGCCGACGGATCGAGGCATCCGTCCCGGCCGGCGCGGAGCCCGCGCTGCGGCTGGCGGAGACGCTCGGCTACGTCCTGCGCAACCGCAACATGCGCAAGCCGCTCGGCACCCCGCCGCAACTGCCCGAGGGCAGCCGGGCCCGCCCCATGACCGAGGCCGAGTTCGGCCCCTGGAAGGAGGCCGGGCTCGACGGCTACGCCCAGGACCTGGTCGCCCGCGGGGTCCCCGAGGAGGAGGCGTACGCGCGGGCCGGCGAGGACTACGAGCGGTGCCTGCCGCACGGACCGGCCTCCCCGAACAACGTGTGCAGCGTGCTGGAGCACGAGGGCACGAGGGTCGGCACCCTCTGGCTGTGGCTGCCCGAGGACGCGGCCTGGGTGTACGACGTCGAGGCGGCCCCAGCGCACCGGGGCAGGGGACACGGCCGCACCCTCATGCTGCTCGCCGAGGCCCAGGCCCTGGCCGCCGGCAGGACGACTCTCGTGCTCAACGTCTTCGCGGGCAACACCCCTGCCGAACGCCTCTACGAGTCACTGGGCTACGAGACGACCGCCTACCACCTCTCCAAGCCGCTGCTCTGAACACCGCCCGAGGGGGTGGGGCTCCGGCCGGCGGGCAGGAGCGGCGGCACGGCGGGCCCGCTTGGGGGAGCGCGACGCAGGCTGCGGGCACACGGGCGGTGGCATGAAGGCCGACCCCATCGCTCGTGCGTGAGCCAGGCAGGGGGCATGGGCGTCGGCCGGGGCCGGGTCGTCGATGGGACCGAGCCAGGCGCGCGGCGACGGCAGGGACGTCCGCCTCTGCCGAAGGCGCGTGCGGGGCGGCATGGCCTCGGCCTCCACGGGGCGGGGGGCGCGTCGCCGGTGGGGCCGTGCCGCCGGTGGGGCCGTGCCGTGTTGTCAGGCGCCCTCGGCCAGGAGTCGGTCGGCGATCTCCTCGACGCGTTCGCGGAGCCCTTCCTGGCTCTTGCCGCCGTCGAGGCGCTCACCGCCGATGACGTACGTCGGGGTGCCGGTCACGCCGATCGCCTTGCCCTCGGCCTGGTCGGCGTCCACGATCAGGATGTGCCGGCCGTCGATCAGCGCGGTGTCGAACTCCTCGGCGTCCAGGCCCAGTTCACGGGCCGCCTCCACCAGGAACGGCTCCCCGTCGCGGTCCAGCCGCTCCACCCGGCCCAGCACGGCCTCGACGTACGGCCACGCCTGCCCCTGCTCCGCGGCCTCCTCGGCGGCCTGCGCGGCAGCGAACGCGTGCTTGTGCTTCTCCAGCGGGAAGTGCCGCAGCCGGATGTCGAGCCGGTCGCCGTAGCGGGCCCGCAGCGCCCGGATGTCGTCGAGAGCCTTGTGACAGTCCGGACACTGGAGTTCGCACCAGACGTCCAGGACGACGGCGGGCGGTACGGGGGAGGAGTCGCTCATGGGCTCAGTCTTCCAGCCGGGGACCGCCCCGGCCCAATCGGCCGGTTCCGCACCGGCCGCCGACCCCGAGACGACCCGGAGATGTCCCTGAGGTCTCCCCGGACCATGGCATATCGGGCGTGGGGCGGTGCAGGATGGAAAGGACGGACGGACCGCCCGGCCGCGCTGCGCCTTGGAGGACCGGATGATTGCCGAGACAGTTTGCGCCGCCGTCTCAGCGGCCGGCCTGGGCCTCGCCGCGATCACGGCGTACCGGAAGCGGTTCCTCAGGGCGACACGCATCGCCGCCTACGCGCTCGTGCCCCTCGGTCTGGTGATGACCGGAGTCGTGGAGTGGCTGGCGGACACCGCGTTCAGCCCGACCGCCTGGGCGGGCTTCGGAGTGCTGGGCGTCGCCTGGTTCCTCTTCATGACCACACGCGCCGTGGAGCGGCGCCGGGCCGGCACCGGCAAGGACCGCAAGGCGGCCGAGGCGTCCCGTACGGAGGCGATAGCCCCGGCCGCCTCCGCGCCCTCACTGGGCGGCACGGCCCGCCCGGCGGGCCGCCCCACGACAGGGTCCCGGCCGAAGAGCCCCGGCGCGTCCGCCGCGGACGACTTCAGCGACATCGAGGCGATCCTGAAGAAGCACGGCATATGACTCCATGTCCCGCGTGGATCGAATGAGCCGAATGGGCCGAACGGACTGAAACGACACAGTAGGTCGACCGGCGGCGCCGAAGTGATCACGATCGCTCGGGACATTGTGGATATTGGCGAACTCTCCGTCATTCGAGGTCGGTTGATCGCGCGGAGGGACCTCGCTGCGTCATCATCGCGGCGAGATGCTGGATACAGAACAGAGCGACACCACCGCCCCGCCCGAGGAGCGGCGAGGTTGTCTCTTCGCGCTCTCCCAGCCACCGCTGATGATCTTCCTTGCGGTGATCGGCTGCCTGCTGCTCATGGCGTCACTGCACGACCTGCTGATGCTCTGAGCCGTAAACGGAGCCCCTGACGTCACCCGTCGAGGGCTCCGTCAGCCCCCGGTGCCTCCCACCGGCCCGGCGCTCACGGGCCGGGTCCGGACGGCGCGGCCTCCCTCTCGGCCCGCCGCTTCCTCTCGGCCCGCCGGTTCCTCTCAGCCGGCCGCTTCCTTGCGGCGTGCCCGGTAGGCGGCCACATGCAGGCGGTTCCCGCAGGTGCGGCTGTCGCAGTAGCGGCGCGAACGGTTGCGGGAGAGATCGACGAAGGCTCGCCGGCAGTCCGGCGCCTCGCAGCGACGCAGCCGCTCCTGCTCCCCGGCGACGACGAAGAAGGCGAGGGCCATGCCGCAGTCGGCGGCCAGATGGTCGGCCACGGAAGCACCGGGTGCGAAGTAGTGCACATGCCAGTCGTAGCCGTCGTGGTTGGTGAGCCGGGGCGTGGTGCCGGCCGCGGCGACGAGGTCGTTGATGACCGTGGCGGCGGAGCCGGGGTCCGGCGCCGAGAAGACCTCGGCGAACCTGCCGCGCACCTTCCGCACGGCGGCGAGATCGAACTCCGACAGCGCGCCGACATCGCTGACCTTGTGGTTCCGCACGAAGTCGCCGAGCGACGCGACATCCGTGAGCCCGTCCGTCGCCGTGTCGTTCTCCGGTGCGGTGTTCACCAGATCCACCACCGTGTCGAGGGCACACCGGGTGTCGTGGGTGATCAACACGTTTCGCTCCCTGGCCTGCGAGGGGCGGGCAGCCGCCCGCCGATGCTGGCCGATGGTAACGGCTCCGCAGACCGGACGGACCGGCCCAGAGGCCGGAAAACCACAGGGGACGTGGTCAGAGGGGGTGCCGGTGCCCAAGTAGGCCGATGCCCGAGTGGTCGGTGCCCGAGTGGCCGGCCGTGATCCGTTCGGCGGCCGGGCCGGCGGCCCTCCGTCACTGAGCGCACACGGACGCCGCCGCGCGGAACCCCGCTGCGACGGCGTCGATCGGTCGGCCTGAGCCGTATGCGGTTGTCATGGCCCGAGCCGTCTCCCCGAGTGGACGGCGCCGGGCGGCTCTGTGGGGTCTCGGTCTAGCTCTCCGCCAGGATGTGCGACAGCTCCTGATCGAGGTCGAAGTGCCGATGTTCCGTGCCGGGTGGCACGGCGGCGTCTGTGCGCTTCAGGAAGGACT
Source organism: Streptomyces sp. NPDC030183 (assembly GCF_055573455.1). NCBI lineage: Bacteria > Bacillati > Actinomycetota > Actinomycetes > Kitasatosporales > Streptomycetaceae > Streptomyces > Streptomyces sp. NPDC030183. The sequence continues at coordinate 53,097 of NZ_JBVIBK010000013.1, read as the reverse complement.
CCAGAGCCCGCGCCGGGGCTTCCAGCAGTGCCTCGCCCTCCGGCGAGCTCAGGGCGATGCAGACGACGCCCTGACCATGACTGCGCGACGGCCAGACACGGACGTCGCCGGTGCCGGTGGGCCGGTGAAGGCCCTCGGCGAGGAGGTCGCGGGCGAACACCCATTCGACCGTTTCCTCGGCTCCGGTGTGGAAGGTGGCGTGCACGGCGTAGGGATCGGCCGTGTCATACCGCAGTCCCGCGGGAACAGGCAGTGAGGACTCGCTCGACACAACGAGGCGCAGGTGCAGCTCGCAGCTGACCGTGGTGTTCATAAGCGCCAAGGCCTTTCGCTCAGTGTGCGCTCGGGGATTCGCACGTCGGCGAAATCGACATGCCACCTACGGTGCCGTTGTAAACCCCTCTGGGAGTTTTGCGTCGCTTTTGGTAGCTCATCCGGCCGAGGCCGACTTCAGTCGGTTCGACCATTCCGGTGACCGGTTTCTCTCCGGTAGGGTTTGGCCGTATGGACACGGGGAGTAACGGAACGGGGGAGGTCGCGGTGGCGGCCGACGGAACGAACAGTGAGACGGACGTAGCGAACAGCGAGGCCGATGTGGCGAACAAGGAAACGCCGCTGGGGTCTCGCGCGCCGGAATTCGTCAAGGCGCGCCGGATGCTGCACCTGAGCTGGCAGGTCGCCGTCTTCATCATCGGCCTCGCGGTGGTCGTGGCCGGCGTGATCATGCTCCCCCTGCCAGGCCCGGGCTGGGTCGTGATCTTCGGTGGCATGGCGATCTGGGCGACCGAGTTCGTGTGGGCGCAGCTGGTGCTCCGCTGGACCAAGCGGAAGGTCACCGAGGCGACCCAGCGTGCCCTCGACCCCCGGGTCCGGCGCCGGAACCTGATCCTGACGACGATCGGCCTGGTGATCGTGGGCGTCCTGGCGGGGATCTACCTCTGGAAGTTCGGCTTCGAGATGCCCTGGAACATCAAGAACCAGTAGCGCGGGACGGCCGGCCGCCCGACATCCGCACTGTGTCCGAGGCACCCCCTGACATGGGGTAATGTTCTTCCTGCGCCCGGGCGATTAGCTCAGTGGGAGAGCGCTTCGTTCACACCGAAGAGGTCACTGGTTCGAACCCAGTATCGCCCACCAGCCGAAACGGCCTGGTCCACGGAATCCGTGGACCAGGCCGTTTCGCATGTGCGGGCAGGACGCGGGGGCTCGGCGGCGCCCTCTGGGGGGAGGGGGGGAACGTGCCGGGCTCGGGGCCCGGCACCCCTCCCCGAGAGCCGAGCGTCACGGCGCCGGCGGAACGGGGGCGAAGGCCGGACACGGCTGCCGAGCGACTCGAAGACGGGGCACGGCTGCCGAGCGACTCGAAGACGGGACACGGCTGCCGAGCGACTCGAAGACGGGACACGGCTGCCGAGCGACTCGAAGACGGGACACGGCTGCCGAGCGACTGGGTGGGGGTAGGCGCCCGCCAGAGGGGGCGTTCGTCAGCCCGTCATATGCCTCCCGACCGCCTCCGCAGGCGGCCGCGCGGCAGGCGGCCTCCCGGGTTTCAAGCGCACGTCGGCGGGTGGCCTCCAGGTGCCGAGCGCACGACAGCCGGTGGCTGCCCGGTGCCGAGCGCACGACGGCAAGTGGCCCCTCTCCGGCCCCAGCGCCGACCGACGCCGTCGGTGTCTGGCCAGTTCCAGCCCCCGGCATCTCTCATCCCCCGCGGCAGCCGCTCGCCACCCCCCCTCACCCTCCGTCAGATCGCTCAGCCGACCCGTCCCGGGTCCGCGCCTCTCAACACGGCGGCCTCTGACTCCTTTCGGTCTTCCCGTGAACGCGGCCGACGGCCTGTCCGGCGTTCGAGGGGGCGACCGCAAGTCGCCCACCTGCGAGTTCACTTGACGATCGGTCACCGGGAGCGCACCGCGACCCGCCCCGGCGCCCCCTCCGCTTTCCATCAATTCCTGTCCGAATCATTGACGTCTCCTGAGGGTCTCCGTACCTTGTGCCAGCAAGCGCTTACTTGAAACGATTCATGAGGCGATGGCATCGTCGCGGGGAGGCTCAACCATGCACCAGGACAAGAACGTTGAGAGGCGGACTATCCTCAAGGCGGCAGGAGCCTCACTGGCCGTCGCGGGGCTCGGGGCCACGGCCACGGCCTGCGGCGGCGGCAGCGGTTCCGGGGACGGGACGGTGACGATCCGTTACGCCTGGTGGGGTGCCGAGGACCGGGCGGAGCGCATCAAGAAGACCATCGCGCTTTTCGAGAAGAAGTACCCCAAGATCAAGGTGAAGACGGACTTCCAGGTGTATCCCGACTTCTGGAAGAAGTTCAACACCCAGGCGTCGGGTGGAAATCCGCCGGACGTCTTCCAGAATGCCATCGGATTTCTGCGGAAATACGATGCGAAAAATGTGCTGCTCGATCTCAACGCACAGGTCGAGGCGGGCAACCTCTCGCTCGACGGCTTCAGGGCGGGCCTGGAGAAGTTCGGCGAGATCGACGGAAAGCTGCTCGGGATCCCGGTCGGGTCCAACTCGATGGCGCTGGTGATCGACAAGCCCGTCTACACCAAGTCCGGCGTGAAGCCGGAACAGGGCTGGACCTGGGACGACTTCGACGCGGCGATGAAGAAGATCCGCGACAAGGCGGGACGGGCCGGCGACAGCGGCATGTACGGCGTGATGTACCTCTACGACCTCTACCTGCGCCAGAACGGCAAGGCGTTCTTCACCGAGGACGGACTCGGCTTCACCGAGGCGGACCTGAAGGAGTGGTGGACGAAGGCGGAGAAGGGCATCAAGGAGGGCATCTACGCGGACCCCAAGAAGGTCGCCCAGACCAAGCCCAAGTCGGCGGTCGCCGCGGAACTCGCCGCAGGTGAGTTCACCTGGGACAACTTCACCGTCCGCTACACCTCCGAGGGCAAGAGCGAGTACGGTCTGGCCCCCATCCCGACCACCGACGGCAAGAAGACCGGTCAGTACCTCGGCTCGCTCATGCTCAGCGCCTCCAAGCGCACCCGGCACCCCAAGGAAGTCGCGCAGTTCATCAACTTCATGGTGCACGAGCCCGAGGTCGCCGAGATCATGGGCTACGACCGCGGTGTCCCGGCCACGCAGGCCCAGTACGACGCGTTCAAGCCGACCGACCCGGTGAACAAGGCCATCGCGGAGTACGAGGAGTCCCTCGTCGAAGCCGGCGTGCTGGAGCCCATCACCCCGCATCCCAACGGCGCGGACATCTGCGAGGCCGGGTTCATGCGCATCGCCGAGGAACTCGCCCTGGGCAAGCGGTCGGTCGACGACGCCGTCAAGCAGTTCTTCACCGAGTCGAAGACGGCTCTCGGCAGCTGATGGGAACCGCCGTGACACACGCCCCTGCGATGGAGGACCTGACCGAGGACTCCGAGCCGCGGCACCGTCCGGCCAAGTCTCCGCGCCCCGCCGCACTCAAGCGGCGGGGCCGCCGGGAGACCCTGGCCGGCTATCTCTTCATGTCCCCGTGGATTGCCGGGTTCCTGCTGCTGACAGCGGGCCCCATGGCCGCCTCGCTCTACTTCGCCTTCACCGACTACAACCTCTTCGACGCGCCCCGGTGGATCGGCCTCGACAACTTCTCCGAGATGTTCGCCGATCCGCGCTGGCAGAACTCGGTGAAGGTGACGCTCTGGTACGTCGCCGTCGGTACGCCCATCAAGCTGGCCGCCGCCCTCGGCGTGGCGCTGCTGCTCGCCCAGAAGCGGCGCGGACAGGCCTTCTACCGGGCCGCCTTCTACGCGCCGTCGCTGATCGGCGCGAGCGTCTCCATCGCGATCGTGTGGAAGGCGATCTTCTCCGACGACGCGGTCGTCGACCGTACGCAGAGGCTGTTCGGGATCGACGTCGGCGGCTGGACCGGTGACCCGGACCTGATCATCTACAGCCTCGTGGCGCTCACCGTCTGGCAGTTCGGCGCCCCCATGGTGATCTTCCTCGCCGGTCTCAAGCAGGTCCCGCGCGAGCTGTACGAGGCGGCCGAGGTCGACGGGGCGGGGACGTTCCGGCGGTTCTGGAACATCACCCTGCCGATGATCTCCCCGGTCCTGTTCTTCAACGTCCTGCTGGAGACGATCCACTCCTTCCAGATCTTCAGCTCGGCGTACATCGTCGGCGGCGGCGCCGGCGGCAGTGCCTGCGGTCCGGCCGACGGTTCGATGGTCTACACCTGTTATCTGTACGTCCAGGGCTTCGAGAACAGCCGGATGGGCCTGGCCTCCGCCATGGCCTGGGTGCTGCTCGTCGCGGTAGCCCTGGTGACGGCCGTGCTGTTCTGGTCCCAGAAGCGCTGGGTGCACTACGAGGAGGGTGCCTGATGAGCGCACAGGCCACCGAGATCACCCCGGCCCCGACCGCGAGGGGGAGCGCCCTGAGGCGCAGGCTGCCCGGCTCCCTCGCCTGGCACATCGGCTCCCTGCTGATCCTCGCTGTGATCCTCTACCCCGTCATCTGGGTCGTGGGGGGCTCGTTCAAGAACAGTGACGACATCGTCGGCAGCCTCGACCTGTTCCCGAGCGACCCGATCATCTCCAACTACACCCGGCTCTCCGACGGCATCGCCGACATCCCCATCTCCACGTTCTTCCTCAACTCCCTGACGCTCGCCGTGGGCTCGGTGATCGGGATCCTGGTGTCCTGCTCGCTCACGGCGTACGCCTTCGCGAAGATCAGGTTCGCGGGCCGGAACCTGCTGTTCACGCTGATGATCGGCACCCTTCTGCTGCCGTACCACGTGCTGCTGATCCCGCAGTACGTGCTGTTCCGCAACATGGAGATGATCAACACCTACACCCCGCTGCTGCTGCCGAAGTACCTGGCCACGGAGGCGTTCTTCGTCTTCCTGATGGTGCAGTTCATGCGGAACCTGCCCAGGGAGCTCGACGAGGCGGCCCGTCTCGACGGCTGCGGGCACTTCCGGATCTACTGGTCGATCGTGCTGCCGCTGTCCCGGCCCGCGCTCATCACGAGTGCGATCTTCACCTTCATCAACGCCTGGAACGACTTCATGGGCCCGCTGATCTATCTGAACGAGCCCGAGAAGTACACCGTCTCGCTGGGCCTGAAGATGTTCGTGGACCAGGACGCCGTGGCCAACTACGGCGGCATGATCGCGATGTCGCTCGTGGCCCTGCTGCCCGTGCTCGCCTTCTTCCTCGCCTTCCAGCGCTACCTCATCGACGGCATGGCCACATCCGGCCTGAAGGGCTGAGGTGAGCTGATCATGGCCCAGGCCCGGGCGAAGACCGCCGCCGCCCCCCGTGGGGAGTCCCCGCTCGCCGAACGGTTCGCGCTGTTCGCCGAGTGTCTGCTCACCGGTGTGTGGATCGCGGTGGCCTCGCTGCCGCTGGTGACGTACCCCGCCGCGTTCGCGGCCGGTTCCCGGCATCTCCGTCGCCGCAGCGCCCATGTGGGCGGCGGGCTGCGCGAGTTCGTGGCCGACTTCCGGGCGGCGCTGCACGGCGGATGGCTCGTCGGGCTCGCCGGCTGGGCGGCACTCGCGGCGGTGTGGGTGGACGTCCAGGCCGTCCGCGCCGGTATCCCGGGCGGGCCGCTGGTCGGCGCCGTCGGCGTCCTCGCGCTGATCGGCGCCGTCGTCGCGATGCTGCGCGCGGCGGCGCTCTGGGAGCCCGGCGCCGACTGGCGGGCCCTGCTCGGCGCGGCCGGGCGCCGGACGGTGCTCGACCCCGCCGGGTCCTTCCTCGTCGTCGGCGGACTGGCCGTGGTGGCCTGCTCCGCCTGGTTCGCCGCGCCGCTGGCGCTCCCGGTCCTCGGGGCCGTCGCCGCCGCGGCCGTCGCCGTGGAGGAGCGGTACCGGCGCCGTCGCTGACCGGAGGCGGTGCCCCGCACAAGGTCGGCGCCCCGAGCGTCGTACCTCTCTCTGTCATGCCCCTGACCATCCCGCACGCACGACGTCCCGTACGGAAAGGAAAGGCCATGTCCCCCATCGACCGCAGGTCCCTGCTCAAGGCGGCCGCCGTCGCCGGAGCCGCCGCACAGTTCAGCTGGGCGCTAGGGAGTACCGCCGCCCAGGCGGCACCGGGAGCCCAGGCCGCGGAGGCGGACCCGGTCACCCTGGACTGGCTGGAGGACGGCGGCCTCGGCGCCGCGCCCGGCTCCACGGTGGGTGTGCCCTGGCCGAAGGGCGCGTACGACAAGGAACAGTCGTTCTCCTTGAAGGACGAGGACGGCAAGGAGATCCCGGTCCAGTCCTGGCCCATCGGCTACTGGCCCGACGGCTCCCTGAAGTGGACCGCCCACGCGGTCGGCGCGGGCCCCGGCCCCGGCAAGCTCACCCTGACCGTGGGCACCCCCGCCGCGCCGGCGAAGAAGGTCACCGTCGACCAGCGCGGCGGCACCGTCGACGTGTCGACCGGTGTCATCACCGTCAGGATCGGCAAGAGCGGCTCCACCCTCGTCAAGTCGGTGCTGCGCGGCTCCACCGAGGTCGCCCGCACCGGCCGTCTCGTCCTGCTGCGCCAGCCCGAGATCGAGGACGGCGACCAGGGCACGGTCAAGTACGAGCGCTTCGAGAGCGTCATCGACGAGGTCCGGGTCGAGCAGGAGGGCCCCGTCCGCGCCGTGGTCCGCATCGACGGCAAGCACCGCAAGGGCAGCCGCAGCTGGCTCCCCTTCTCGATCCGGCTCTACTTCTACGCGGGCGCCGAATCGTTCCGCATGATCCACACCATCACCTTCGACGGCACCCAGGAGCCCGGGAAGGCGAGCGGCGACTTCGTCCGCGGCATCGGCGTCCGCTTCAAGGTCCCGATGCGCGACGCCGTGTACGACCGGCACATCCGCATCGGCGGCGAGGGCACCGGTCTGCTCCGCGAGGCCGTCAAGGGCGTCACCGGACTGCGCCGCGACCCCGGGGCGGCTGTGCGCACCGCCCAGTTCGAGGGCAAGAAACTGCCGGACCCCTCCACCTGGGACCAGCGGGTCACCACCCGCCTGCAGTACATCCCCGAATGGGGCGACTACACCCTCTCCCAGCTCTCCGCCGACGGCTTCTCGGTCCGCAAGCGGACGAAGAAGGGCCACGGCTGGATCCCGGCGGGCGGCGGCCGGCGGGCCAGCGGCTTCGGGTACGTCGGCGGGGCGAGCGGCGGGCTCGCCGTCGGCCTCAGGGACTTCTGGGAGAAGTTCCCGGCGCAGCTCGACATCCGGGACGCCCACACCGACGAGGCCGAGGTCACCATGTGGCTCTGGTCGCCCGAGGCACAGCCCATGGACCTGCGCTTCTACCACGACGGCATGGGCCAGGACACCTACCCCGAACAGCTCGAGGGCCTCAACATCACCTACGAGGACTACGAGCCCGGCTTCGGCACCCCCTACGGCATCGCCCGCACCAGCGAACTCCTCTTCTGGGCCCATGAGTCGACCCCCGCCGCCGACGACATGGCCAGGCAGGTCGAGGCCGTCCGCACGCCCGCGCAGCTCGCCGCACCGCCCAAGCAGCTCGTCAAGGCCGGTGTCTTCGGCAAGCTGTTCTCGCAGCCGGACCGCTCCACCGCCGCCAAGGCGAGGATCGAGGACCACCTCGACTTCCTCTTCACCTACTACAAGGACCAGGTGGAGATGCGCCGTTGGTACGGCTTCTGGGACTACGGCGACATCATGCACAGCTACGACCCGAGCCGCCACCAGTGGTGCTACGACGTCGGCGGCTACGCCTGGGACAACTCCGAGCTCTCGCCCGATCTGTGGCTCTGGTTCGCGTACATGCGCTCCGGCCGCGCCGACATCTTCCGCTTCGCCGAGGCCATGACCCGCCACACCGGCGAGGTCGACGTCTACCACCTCGGCAAATGGGCCGGTCTCGGCACCCGCCACGGCGTCCAGCACTACGCCGACAGCGCCAAGCAGCAGCGCATCGCCAACACCACCTACCGCCGTTACTACTACTTCCTCACCGCCGACGAACGCGTCGGCGACCTCATGCACGCCAACGTCGACTCCGACGAGACGTTCCTCGTCCTCGACCCCATCCGCAAGATCCGCACCGAGCCGTACACCCCCGACCGCAACGCCCTGTCGATCGGCTTCGGCACGGACTGGTCGGGTCTGGTCTCCGCGTGGCTGACCGAGTGGGAGCGGCGCGGGCCGAAGTGGGAGAAGGCCAAGGCACGCGTCCTGTCGACGATGGAGACCATCGCCGCCCAGCCCAACGGCTTCGTCCAGGGCAACGGCCTGTACGACCTCGACACCGGGAAGTTCGCCGTCGCCGACAAGCCCGCCGTCAACGTCTCGCACCTGTCGGCGATGTTCGGCCTGGTCGAGATGTGCGCCGAACTCATCGACCAGGTCGACATGCCGAAGTTCAAGGAGGCGTGGCTGGACTACTGCCGCTACTTCAACGCCACGAAGGCCGAGCAGGCCGCCCGTTACGGCTCGAACTTCGGGACACTGCTCCTCTTCCAGGGGCACTCGCGGCAGGACGCCTACGCGGCCGTGCAGTTGGGCGACGACAAGCTCGCCGCCCGCGCGTGGCGGCAGTTCTACAACAGCGCCGACACCTGGGACTACAAGGAGTCCACCGACTGGTCCACGAAGAAGGTCGAAGGGCCGACCGGCCTCGTCCCAGGCAGCGAGGCCGCGTGGGTGTCCACCAACGCGACCGCGCTGTACGGCCTGGCGGCCATTCAGAACCTCGCGCTCGTCGGCGACAAGATGCCGTGACGCGCCGCTGAGGGGCCGGGGGGTTACGGGGGCGCCTCGAAGACGGGGAACTGCGGGCCCGCTGTGGCTGGGCGCGCGGTTCCCCGCGCCCCTGGAGGCAGGGGCGCGGGCAACCACGGGGACGTCAGGTCATCTTCCCGAGGACGTCCCGGACGCGTCGTGCGTCGCGCAGGCGCTGCTCGTACGTGGCGCCCGCCGCCAGCAGCACCAGGCCGGCCAGGGCCGGGGGCGCCCAGCGGGGGAGGGCGTCGACCACCTGGGATATGTAGGGGGCCAGTTCGTGCAGGGTCACCAGGGTGAGGGTGGCACCGCCGAGCAGGAGAGGGGCCTGGAGGCGGTGGCGGGCGCCGACGAGGGTGAGGGCCAGCGCCGCGGTGCCGAGCAGCAGGGGGCGCAGCCAGTGCGCGTCGCCCCAGGCCGCCGCGAGGCTCGGCAGGAGCGTGGCGGCGAGGCCCGGACCGTACGCCGTCCAGGACGAGGCCGCCGGGTCACGACGGCGTCGCAGCAGGCCGACGGCGAGCGCGGGGACGGTCACCGGGAGTGTGTACGCCTCCGGGGACCCGACCTCCCAGGCCGCCAGCCGCACCCAACCGGCCAGCACCAGAAGCGCGGCGGCCGCGTATCCGACGTCGCGCCGCTCCGGTCGTACGGCGGTGCCCGCCGCGATGACGCCGCAGAGCGCCAGGGTCAGGGCGAGCATGGGCGCGTCGGTGGCGGAGAGGGCGACGGCCAGGAGGCCCGCCGCGGCGCCGGTCGCCTCGACCGGGACGGTCACCGGGGAGGAGGCGCCGAGGCGCGCCGCGAGCAGGGCCGCGACGGTCGGCACCGCCAGGACCAGCAAGGCGGTGTGCTGCGGCTCCCATCCGGCCGACGCCCCGATCGCGCAGGTCAGCGCGGTGCCATGGACGAGCGCGGCGGGCGCGGTGAGCGGACCGAGGTCCGTGCGCCAGGCGGCGAGGCCGAACAGGAGGGCGCAGCCGGCGAGCACGGTCAGCGTCGCGGCCTCGGTCGCGAGCGCCGTCAGCGCCAGGTTCACCGAGGTGAGGAGGGCCAGCAGCGCGGCCGTGAGCGGCAGCGGAGCCCGGAGACCATGGCCGGCCGGCGGCCGTACGCGGGCAGCCGCCGCCACCAGCCCGGCCACCGCCACGGCTCCCTGGACCACCAGCCCCACCGCGTAGGGGAGTTGCAGCACCGCCGGGCACACCAGGGCCGCCGCCCAGCCCAGGACGAGCGAACCGACCAGCGCGGGGGTGCGCCAGGAGGCGGCCGTACGTCCGGCCAGGGCCGCCGCCGCGGCGACCACGGCCAGGACGAGGGGGACCGTCGCGGTGAGCGGAGGCCAGGGCGCACCCACCGTCACCGCCGTCCGGGCGTCGGCCGGCGCTCCGGACCAGATCCGCTCGACCCAGCCGACCGGGCCCAGCAGGGCGACGGCGACCGCCGGGAGGGCGGTGACCGCCGCGAGGGCCTGGACCACCGCCGAGGACAGGACGAGACCGCGCCGTACCGGATCGGCGACACGGGTCCGGACCACCGCCGACAGGGCGACACCGCACAGCAGGTAGCCGGGGACCGTCCACACGTCCGGCAGTACCGCCCGCAGGACCCCGCCGAGCGCCGCGACCACGAGAAGGCCGCCGGTCAGGGCGGTACCGAGGGCCGGGCCCGGCTTCGGGGCGAACCGGGCGGTGGTCAGGGCGACCGCGGCGGCGAGGCCGAGGAGCGCCGCCGCACGGGCGGCGGCGCCCGGGCCCGCGGCGGCCCACGAGAGCCACCCGGCCGCCAGTGCACCCCAGGCACCCCAGCCGAACGCGCCCACCAGCGCGACGATCCGGAGCGGCGTCACCCGCGCCCTGAGCGCGACCGCGCTGTCGGCCCCGGCGGTCACCAGCACCGCCGCCGTGACCGTCTCCACCCCCGCGCCCAGCGCCAGCACCCACAGCAGCAGCGGGAGTTGCGCGGCGGCCAGGGCGAGGGGGAACGGCAGACGGAGGACGATGCGCACCCGCCCCGACCCCGGCCCCGCCGAGGCGCGGTCCCCCGAGCCGTCGGCGGCCGGCGCGGCCGGCGGAGCCATCGCCCCCACCGCCAGGCCGTACGCCGTCCAGGTCGCCGCCAGCACCGCCGCCGCGGCCGCCGCGAACCCCGTGCCGTCGGTCGCCGTGAAGACGACCTCGTGCAGGGCGTACGCGTCGAGCACCGTCAGAGCCAGGCCGAGTCCGGCCACCGCCTCCGCCGTCGAGCGCAGCCCCCGCCGCAGGAGGGCCACGGGCGTGGCCAGGGCGGCGAGGGTCACCCCGCCGAGGACCAGCGACCGACCGGTGATCCCCATGTGTCCCCAGCTGACCAACGTGAACGCGATCGCCGCGACGGTCAGCAGGACCCCGCCGAGGAGCAGCAGCACATTCTGGACACCGGGCGTCGTCGCCTCGGGACCCCGGGCCGGCGGACGCGCGGACGGGTGGGACGGCCCCAGAGCCTGGGCGGACAGCGCGTTGACCAGCCATGCGCGGCGGGTCAGCAGGAAGGCGCGGCGGGCGTCGAGCTGCCGCAACTCGGTGTCGAGGAGGCGCAACTCCTCGGCAGGGGACGGAAAATGCGTCATGCTCCGGAGTGTGGTCCGGGTCACGCCTCGCGGGCATGAGTGCGCGTACTCAGGGCAGTACTCAGATCCGGCCACCGCGGCACCGGTACGAGGCCCCGCGGACGGGCACACTCCGAGAATGGACTGGTGCCACTACCGCTTCCGCAGCCGCTGGACCCTGCCCGCGCCGCCCGCCACCGTGTACGCCGTGCTCCAGCGGGCCGAGGACTATCCGCGCTGGTGGGCCCAGGTGCGCGAGGTGACCCCGGTCGACGACACCAGCGGCACCCTCCGCATCCGCTCGGTCCTGCCGTACGACCTCGTCCTCACCGCGCGCGAGGTACGGCGGGATCCGGCCGCCGGGATCCTGGAGATCGAGATGAGCGGGGACATCGACGGCTGGGCCCGCTGGACGGTCACCGCCGACAAGACCGGCACCCTCGCCCGCTACGACCAGGAGGTCGACGTCACCAAGCCCCTGATGCGACGGCTCGCCGTGCCGGGCCGGCCCGTGTTCCGCGCCAACCACGCGCTGATGATGCGGGCGGGACGCCGAGGGCTCGCCGCGTACCTCGCGGCCGGCGGACAAGCGGTTTGAACCAGAGCCGTCGGGACCTGTATTGTTCAGTGCGTTCCCGGGCGATTAGCTCAGTGGGAGAGCGCTTCGTTCACACCGAAGAGGTCACTGGTTCGAACCCAGTATCGCCCACCCGGAAGAGAACCGGTCCGACAGAAGTCGGGCCGGTTCTTCGTTTCCCCGCTCGCGAGGGTTCCCCGCCGGCCGCTCGTCCTCCCGCTCACGCCGCCGCGGCCAGCCCCGGACGCAGGGGCCACGCCGGGTCCACCGCCTCCTCCGAGCCGCTGCGCGCGAACCACGCCTGCAGACCGCGCGCCTGCGCCGCGTGCCACACCGCTTGCAAGGTGTGCAGCTCGGCGGGGGAGAGGCGGGCCAGCCTGGTGGCGAAGCGGTGCCCCACGGCCCGTACGACGTCCATCGCCGCCTGCGCGTCGGCCGCCGCGTCATGCGCGCCGTCCAGCACGACCTCGTAGTGCGCGCACAGATCGGTCAGGGTGCGGCGGCCCTTGCGGTAACGGTCCAGATGCTTGTCCAGGACCCTGGGGTCGAGCACCCGCAGCGGCGTCGTCTCGAACCACTGATCGAGCGTTGAGGCGCGGTGCCGCCTCAACTCCCGGTCCAGCAGCGTCAGATCGAACGGCGCGTTCATCACCACCAGAGGGCGGCCGCGCGACGCCTGCTCGGCCAGTGACCTGGCTATCTCCTCCATCACCGGTGACGGCCAGCGCCCCTCGCGCTGCAACCGCTCGTCCGTCAGCCCGTGCACCGCCGTCGCCCCGGCCGGCACCGGCACCCCCGGATTCACCAGCCAGCGCGTCACCCGGGGGCGGGTGCCGGGCGCGTCCTGGACGACGACAGCGGCCGACACGATCCGGTCGGTCTCGACGTCCACGCCCGTGGTCTCCGTGTCGAACGCCGCCAAGGGCCCCTCGTACCAACACGTCATGCGTACTCAACTCCTCGTTCCACCAGAGCAGCTGACGCCCCGTCTTCTGCCCGTTTGGTGATACCCGGGCTGTTTGCGCCGTACGCCGGAAGGAGACAACAGAAGTACGGGTCTGCGCAGTTCAGGGGCTCGCACGAAGGAAGGACCTGTAGGGGAAGGCTGTTGGTCATGGCCATAGCGCAGCCCGAGCGGGGCGGGCTGCTGCCCGAGCACGCGGCGTCACACCGCGGCTCCCTCGCCACCACCGCCTGCATGGAGACACTGCAGGTGGGTTATCTGCACGCGGTGGCCGCCGCGGCCGGCTGCTCGCTGTCCCAGCCCTTTCCGGACAACGGCATCGACTGGCACGTCAGCCACGGCTCACCCGGCCACACGGTCGACGACGAGGTCACCATCAAGGTGCAGCTCAAGGCCACCTACCAGGTCGCCCCCAACCCCCCGGGCCGCACCTTCTCCTTCACGCTCGACAACGACCACCTGGCGAAGCTCGCCCGCACCCCCGTCTCGGTGCACAAGATCCTCGTCGTGATGATCGTCCCGAGGTCGCAGGAGCGGTGGCTGCGGGCCGGCCACGACCGCCTCGACCTGCGGCACTGCTGCTACTGGATCAACCTCGCCGGACACCCGATCACCGGCCGGCGCCGCACGACCGTGCGCATACCGACCTCGCGCATCTTCGACGACCGAGCGCTCTGCGAGATCATGACGCGCGTCGGAACGGGAGGCAGACCGTGACCCACGGGCCCATCGACCAGCCCCTACGCCCGGTACGGCCCCACCCCGTGGAACCCGTCTGGGCCCAGCCGCCCGACCCCGCCCGCGTCGACCCCGCCGTACTCGGCGCCCTGCTGCTCCGGCACGGCTGGCAGCGGCGCGGCGGAGCCGCCGGACGCTACGGCCGCTGGACCCCACCCGGCCCCGGCGGCAGGGGGATGAGCCTGCTCGTTCCGGAGAACCGGGCCTTCCCCGACAGCGACGACCTGCTCGGCGAGGCGCTGACCGCCCTCTTCCGCAGCGGATCACCGGCCGCGCGTGACGTCCTGGTCGGCCTCGCCGTGCCCAGCGACGAGATCCGCTGGTGGCGGGATGTGCCCACCGGCCCCGTGGGCACCGCCTCCTGGGCCGTCGAGGACCAACTCCGCGCCGCCGCCCGCCAGATGCTCCTCGCGGCGGCGCTCGCCACCCGCGCGCGGGCCGGCTACCACGGCGCCCGTCACCGCCTGCCCGCCGCCGCCCTGCTCGACGGGGTCCTCGTGGGCGCCGCGCCCGGCGGCCGCAGCCTCACCGCCTTCGTCCCCGTCGCCACCGGGCGCCCCCTCGCCGTACGCCTCCAGCAGGCCCTGTACGCCGCCCGCGAGGCCATCGACTACCAGCGGGCCACCGGCGGCATGGACGCCTTCGACGGTGCCGTGGAGGCCGGAGTGAGCCATGAGCTCACCGAGGCGCTCGTCGCCCTCGTCCGCGGCACGGAGGGCGCCCGGATCGCGGTCGAGTGGGCACCCGCCGCCGGGGTCCCCGAGGGCGGGGCGACTCCTCCCGAACCCGTCGAGTTCTCGCCCGGGGACCTGCCCGTGCTGCGGGAGGCCGGGGCCCGCTACCTCCGCGAGGAACCCTCCGTCCCGGTCCGCCTCACCGGGGCCGTGGTGCGGATGCGCCGGTCGGCCGCGCGCGGCGAGGGCACCGTACGGCTGCGGGTCCTCGCCGGGGCCGAGGTCCCGCACGTCCGCATGACCCTCGACGAGGAGGCGTACCGGATCGCGGGGCACGCCCATCTCGTCGGCCTGCCCGTACGGGTCCACGGACGGCTGGAGAGCCGGGGCGGCTTCCGGCGGCTCACCGGCGCGGGCGGCGTCGCCCCCGTGGAGGTCGACGAGGCGGAGCGCGACCGCCTGATGAAGTCCCTCCAGGAGACGGCGGAGATCACGGCCTTCTTCGAGGAGGCGTGCGGAGGCGAGTGAGAGCCCTCACGGGCCGGTGACCGGGACGAGGCCCGCTCCAGGCGAGCGGCGGCCCTGCACGGGCCTTCGGCGTCCCCCGTCGGCCTGCGGGGACCGGCGGGGGCGTAACCGTTTCGCAGAGGGCACCCCCGGCTCGGTACGATTCCTGTCTGCGTACGCGGACGCGTGCGCGCTCACCCATCAGGCAGGAGAGTCCGGTGTCAGACGTCCGTGTGATCATCCAACGCGATTCCGAGCGGGAAGAGCGCGTGGTGACGACGGGCACTACGGCCGCCGACCTCTTCGCCGGCGAGCGCGCCATCGTCGCGGCCCGCGTGGCCGGCGAGCTCAAGGACCTCGCGTACGAGGTGAAGGACGGCGAGACCGTCGAGGGCGTCGACATCGCCTCCGAGGACGGTCTCAACATCCTGCGCCACTCCACCGCGCACGTCATGGCCCAGGCCGTCCAGGAGCTGTTCCCGGAGGCCAAGCTCGGTATCGGCCCGCCGGTCCGGGACGGGTTCTACTACGACTTCGACGTGGAGAAGCCGTTCACGCCCGACGATCTCAAGGCCATCGAGAAGAAGATGCAGGAGATCCAGAAGCGCGGCCAGCGCTTCTCCCGCCGCGTGGTGACCGACGAGGCCGCCCGTGAGGAGCTCGCCGACGAGCCGTACAAGCTGGAACTGATCGGCCTCAAGGGCTCGGCGTCCTCGGACGACGGCGCCGACGTCGAGGTCGGCTCCGGCGAGCTGACGATCTACGACAACCTCGACGCCAAGACCGGTGACCTGTGCTGGAAGGACCTCTGCCGCGGTCCGCACCTGCCCACCACCCGGAACATCCCGGCGTTCAAGCTGATGCGCAACGCCGCCGCGTACTGGCGCGGCAGCGAGAAGAACCCCATGCTCCAGCGCATCTACGGCACCGCCTGGCCCTCCAAGGAGGAGCTGAAGGCGCACCTCGACTTCCTCGCCGAGGCCGAGAAGCGCGACCACCGCAAGCTGGGCAACGAACTCGACCTGTTCTCCATCCCCGACGAGATCGGCTCCGGCCTCGCCGTCTTCCACCCCAAGGGCGGCATCATCCGCCGGGTCATGGAGGACTACTCGCGCCGCCGCCACGAGGAGGAGGGCTACGAGTTCGTCTACACCCCGCACGCCACGAAGGGGAAGCTCTTCGAGGTCTCGGGCCACCTGGACTGGTACGCCGACGGCATGTACCCGCCCATGCAGCTCGACGAGGGCGTGGACTACTACCTCAAGCCCATGAACTGCCCGATGCACAACCTGATCTTCGACGCGCGCGGCCGCTCGTACCGTGAACTGCCGCTGCGCCTCTTCGAGTTCGGGACCGTGTACCGGTACGAGAAGTCCGGTGTCGTGCACGGGCTGACCCGGGCCCGCGGCTTCACCCAGGACGACGCGCACATCTACTGCACCCGCGAGCAGATGGCGGAGGAGCTCGACAAGACGCTCACCTTCGTCCTGAACCTGCTGCGGGACTACGGCCTCACCGACTTCTACCTGGAGCTGTCCACCAAGGACCCGGAGAAGTTCGTCGGCTCCGACGAGGCGTGGGAGGAGGCCACCGAGACGCTCCGCCAGGTCGCCGAGAAGCAGGGCCTCCCGCTGGTCCCGGACCCGGGCGGCGCCGCCTTCTACGGCCCGAAGATCTCCGTGCAGGCCCGTGACGCCATCGGCCGCACCTGGCAGATGTCGACGGTCCAGCTCGACTTCAACCTGCCCGAGCGCTTCGACCTGGAGTACACCGGCCCGGACGGCTCCAAGCAGCGCCCGGTCATGATCCACCGCGCGCTGTTCGGTTCCATCGAGCGCTTCTTCGCGGTGCTCCTGGAGCACTACGCGGGCGCGTTCCCGGCGTGGCTGGCGCCCGTCCAGGCGGTCGGCATCCCGATCGGCGACGCGCACGTCGAGTACCTGCAGGGCTTCGCCGCCGAGGCGAAGAAGAAGGGGCTGCGCGTCGAGGTCGACGCGTCCTCCGACCGCATGCAGAAGAAGATCAGGAACGCGCAGAAGCAGAAGGTGCCGTTCATGGTCATCGTGGGCGACGAGGACATGAACGCGGGCACCGTGTCGTTCCGCTACCGGGACGGCTCGCAGGAGAACGGCATCCCGCGCGAGGAGGCGCTGGCGAAGCTCGTGGACGTGGTGGAGCGCCGCGTCCAGGTGTGAGCCGCCCTCCCGTGTGAGCGCGTGAGAGGAGGCCCCCGGGGTTCAGCTCCCCGGGGGCCTTCGTCCGTCCCGCCCCGGCCCCCGGCGGCACGTCCTGTACGGACGAAGCCATATGCTGCACTGCATGACGAGTGAGCCGGAACAGCAGATCGGAGTGGGAACGCAGGACGCGTTCCAGCGCCTGTGGACGCCCCACCGGATGGCCTACATCCAGGGCGAGAACAAGCCGACCGGCCCGGGGGCCGACGACGGCTGCCCGTTCTGCTCCATCCCGGCCAAATCGGATGAGGACGGCCTGATCATCAGGCGCGGAGAGCAGGTGTACGCGGTGCTCAACCTCTACCCGTACAACGGCGGCCACCTCATGGTCGTGCCCTACCGCCACGTCGCCGACTACACGGACCTCACGGGCCCGGAGACCGCCGAGCTGGCCGAGCTGACCAAGCAGGCCATGACCGCCCTGCGCACCGCCTCCGGCGCGCACGGCTTCAACATCGGCATGAACCAGGGCTCGGTCGCCGGCGCGGGCATCGCGGCCCACCTCCACCAGCACATCGTGCCCCGCTGGGGCGGCGACACGAACTTCATGCCGGTGGTCGGCCACACGAAGGTGCTGCCACAGCTGCTGGCCGACACGAGGAAGATGCTGGCGGAGGCGTGGCCCAGCGTGTGAGCCGGGGCGCCTAGGGGGTCGGGGCGCGGATTCGTCGGCGGGTGCGGGTGCGTGGGGCTTGTTCGCGCAGTTCCCCGCGCCCCTGGAGGGACGGGCCTGCGGCCCGCCCTCCCCTGAAAAGCACGGGGCGCAGCCCCGGCCGCTTTTCAGGGGCGCGGGGAACTGCGCGAGAAACCACAACGAACCCGCACCCGCCAACGAACCGCGCACCCCCGAGCTGTAAGGCCCGCCCAAGCCAGCGCAGCGCTCACGCGTCGTAGACGTCCGCCTTCCGCGGCGTAGGGTCCTGCACCGCCCCGCTGAGGAACGCCGAGCGGGAGCCGAACTTCTCGGTGTCCACGCCGTTCTCCGCCAGTACCTTGATCGCGGCGTTGTGCACCACCCGCAGCACGGGCGTCGCCGCGCGCAGCGCGTCGTCGGCCATGAAGCGGTGCCGCCACGGCTGGTCCGCCCAGGCGTGCCGCAGGCCGAACGGCTCCGGCAGCCCGATGGAGCCGCCGAGCCAGTTGAGCAGCGGCGGGTACCAGGTCAGCGGGGCGCGCGCGGTGAGCCGTACGACCTCGTCGGCGTCGACCAGTGGGAGCTTCACCTTGCGGGTCTCCCAGAACCTGACCGACTTCTGGACTTCCTTCTCCTTGGCCGCCGGCCCGGTGGTGAACAGGCCGTGCACCGGACCGAGCGCGTGCCCGGTCACCTCGATGCGGAGCGTCTGGTGCAGCACGGTGACCGTGACCAGCATGGTGATGATCAACTGGCCGTCCCAGAGCGTCCACTGGACGCCCAGGTAGTGCCGGTTGCCGCTGCCGAAGTGCTGCTTGTTGCAGATCTCCTGTATGGCGTGGGTCTTGTACTGGTACGCCTCCACGTCGGTGCTGTCGGGCCGGGCCACGGCGCCGGCGCCCTCACCGATGGGGCTGACGATCCAGTGCTTGATGGAAGGGGGCGTGAAACCACCGGTGTTGAGGGGCGTGCGCTCCAGCATGCGCAGCTGGTCGTGGATGGCCCGTATGACGTCCCAGCTGCGGAACGGGTGGATCTCCTTGCCGGCCTCGGCGGGCACGAGGTCCTCGGCGAGCTGCCAGCTGCCCCACCGGGTGCCCATGCCGAGGATGCCCTTGGGGCCGGCGTAGAAGACGAGGTTGGAGCGCTGCTCGGCGCTGAGCCGGGCCAGCTCCTTGCGCAGCTGCTCCGCCTTGGTCTCGCCGGGGCTGCCCGGCACGGCCTCGGGGATCTTGGCGCCGATACCGCCGCCGGACAGCAGGCCGGCCCAGCGGTCCCGCAGGTCCTGAGCGGTGCGCTCGCAGATCTGCTTGGCCCAGAACCAGCCGACCACCGGCAGCACGACGCACGCGCGCGCGTACCAGGCCCAGAAGCCGTCGAACGGCATCCGGAGCAGGAAGAGCACGGCGAGGGCCCCCACGGCGAACAGCAGGGTGGTCCCGAGGGCACCGGCCCGCTTGTCGTCGCGCTTGGAGATCGTCGTGCGGATCTGGAAGACCAGCAGCCACAGGAGCAGGCCGGGCAGGAAGAGCAGGCCGCACAGGACCATCACCGCGGAGAGCCAGTTGTCGCGCTCCCGGCGGATGTTGGTCGCCGCGAGGCAGTGCTCCACGACGACCTGCGGCTCCATGCCGAAGGACTGGATGAGCGGCTTGCGCCCCGCGCCGACCATGCGGTCCCGCACCGCCAGGGAGAACGCCTCCCCGAGGTTCGGCCGGAAGATCGTCGCCCACTTGCGGCCCGGTTTCACCGAGGACTTGTGCCACTCGTTGTTGGCCTTCAGGATCTCGCCGACCTCGTTGTCCCGGTAGGCCGCGGACGCCAGGGCGTACGTCGCCGCCGTCTGTCCCGCGGTGCCCGTCAGCGGCACCTGCGCCCCGGGAGTGAAATCGAATTCGTCCGCCACCGCCGCCCCCATCGCCGCACACTCGCTCCTGCGGCTCTTCCCGACTTCCGTGCTCCGCACACCTGTTGATCAGGTCATCACCCGATCCGGAGCTGATCAAGCCACACTTGTCGATCAGGTGATCAGCGTATCCGCAGCCGGTGACATCGCGCCGCGCGAAGAACGGACATTCACGGAACCCACCGGCCGTCCCCTCCCGCGCCGGTGGCCGCGGCCCCCGGCACGTGCCGGCGGACGGCCGCAGCCGCCCGCCGACATCCCGGTGGTCCCTTCCGCCGAACCCGCCCCCTCGGATTCCGCTCAGTTCTCCCTCAGTTCTCCTCGGCCCGTGCGCGAAGCCGCTCGGCCACCTGGGGCGGCATCGGCTCGTGCCGGGTGTAGCGGCGGCCGAAACGCGCGGTGCCGTGGGAGAGCGAGCGCAGATCGACGGCGTACCGGTCGATCTCGATCTCGGGGACCTCGGCGCGCACCAGGGTGCGTCCGCCGCCCGCCTGCTCCGTGCCGACGACCCGCCCACGCCGCCCCGACAGGTCGCTCATGACGGGGCCCACGTACTCGTCGCCGACCAGCACCGACACCTCGGCCACCGGCTCCAGCAGATGGATCTTCGCGTCGGCGGCCGCCTCACGCAGCGCCAGCGCGCCCGCTGTCTGGAAGGCGGCGTCGGAGGAGTCCACCGAGTGCGCCTTGCCGTCCCGCAGCGTGACCCGCACGTCGATCAGCGGATAGCCGGCCGCGACCCCCTTGGCGGCCTGCGCCCGTACGCCCTTCTCGACGGACGGGATGAACTGCCGGGGCACCGCCCCGCCGACGACCTTGTCCACGAACTCGATACCCGAACCGCCGGGCAGCGGCTCCACGTCGATCTCGCAGATCGCGTACTGCCCGTGCCCGCCGGACTGCTTGACGTGCCGGCCCCTCCCGGCCGACCTGCCCGCGAACGTCTCCCGCAGCGAGACCTTGTGCGGGACGACGTCGACCTGGACGCCGTACCGGCTGCGCAGCCGCTCCAGCGCCACGTCGGCGTGCGCCTCGCCCAGGCACCAGAGCACCACCTGATGGGTGTCCTGGTTCTGTTCGAGCCGCATCGTCGGATCCTCGGCGACAAGCCGGGAAAGGCCCTGGGAGAGCTTGTCCTCGTCGGCCTTGCTGTGCGCCTGGATCGCGAGCGGCAGCAGCGGGTCGGGCATCTCCCACGGCTCCATGAGCAGCGGGTCGTCCTTCGACGACAGGGTGTCGCCGGTCTCGGCGCGGTTCAGCTTCGCCACGCACGCCAGGTCGCCCGCGATGCAGTGCGTGAGGGTCCGCTGCTGTTTGCCGAAGGGCGCGGAGAGGGCGCCGATCCGCTCGTCGACGTCGTGGTCCTCGTGTCCGCGGTCGGCGAGCCCGTGACCCGACACGTGCACCGTCTCGTCGGGGTGCAGCGTCCCGGAGAAGACCCGCACCAGCGAGATACGGCCCACATAGGGGTCGCTGGCCGTCTTCACGACCTCGGCGACCAGGGGGCCGTCCGGATCGCAGGCCGCCTTGATGTCCCGGGGCGCGCCGTCCGGCGTCGTGACCGACGGGGCCTCCCGCTCCAGCGGGGTGGGGAAGCCGCCGGTGATCAGTTCCAGCAGCTCGACGGTGCCGATGCCCTGCCGGGCGCCCTCGGCGGCGGGTGCCGCGGCCAGCACGGGGTGGAAGACACCGCGGGCGACGGCCCGTTCCAGGTCGTCGATGAGCGTCTTGAGGTCGATCTCCTCGCCGCCCAGGTAGCGGTCCATGAGGGTCTCGTCCTCGCTCTCCGAGATGATCCCCTCGATCAGCCGGTTGCGTGCCTCCTCGATGTCCGGCAGCTGCTCGGGGCCCGGCTCGGACTCCTTGCGCTCCCCGGACGCGTAGTCGAACAGCTTCTGCGACAGCAGGCCGATCAGCCCGGTCACGGGCGCGTGCCCGTCCGGGCCCTGCGGGCCGTGCAGGGGCAGGTACAGCGGCAGTACGGCGTCGGGGTCGTCCCCGCCGAACGTCTCCGCGCAGATCCGCGTCATCTCCTCGAAGTCCGCCCGCGCGGCCTCCAGATGCGTGATCACGATCGCCCGCGGCATGCCGACCGCCGCGCACTCCTCCCACACCATGCGGGTCGAGCCGTCGACGCCGTCGGAGGCCGAGACGACGAAGAGGGCCGCGTCCGCCGCTCGCAGACCGGCCCTGAGTTCCCCGACGAAGTCGGCGTATCCGGGGGTGTCCAGCAGGTTGATCTTGTACCCGCCCCATTCCACGGGGACGAGGGAGAGCTGCACCGAGCGTTGCTGCCGGTGCTCGATCTCGTCGTAGTCGGAGACGGTGCCGCCGTCCTCCACACGGCCCGCCCGGTTCACGGCTCCCGCGGTCAGCGCGAGAGCCTCCACCAGAGTCGTCTTGCCCGATCCGGAGTGGCCGACCAGCACCACATTCCGTACGGACGCGGGGTGGTCGGCCGCCGTAGCCCTGCCGGCGGCCCCAGGGTGTGCGTTCGCCTTGTCGCCCATGGTCCTGCCTCCCGTGCACGGTGAGGTCACTGTGGGCGCGGACACGCGAGGGCCGCGTGCGGTGGCGGCTCCGGCGACGCCCGCGGTCCTTCGAGCTTTCCACTCCCGTCACGGTGCGTCCATACGACGGACGTGATCCCTCCTCCCACGCAGGTGGGGCGCGGTCGGCCGCGCCCCCGCCGCGCCACCGGTGCGTTCAGGACAGGACACGGCAGGCCGATGCCCGACGGCCGCCCGCGGACACCCCTGGCTACGATGGGCCAGCCGACGGCCAGCAGGGGCCGCCCGGCGACACCGACCCTCGGGAAGGCCATGCTGAACAAGTACGCGCGTGCATTCTTCACGCGTGTCCTCACACCGTTCGCCGCGTTTCTGATCCGCAGGGGCGTCAGCCCCGACACGGTCACGCTCCTCGGCACCGCCGGAGTGGTCGCGGGTGCGCTGGTCTTCTACCCCCGGGGCGAGTTCTTCTGGGGCACCGTCGTCATCACGTTGTTCGTGTTCTCGGACCTCGTCGACGGCAACATGGCCCGCCAGATGGGGCGTTCCAGCCGCTGGGGCGCCTTCCTCGACTCCACGCTCGACCGCGTCGCCGACGGCGCGATCTTCGGCGGCTTCGCCCTGTGGTACGCGGGCGGCGGCGACGACAACGTGCTGTGCGCGGTGTCGATCTTCTGCCTGGCGAGCGGCCAGGTGGTGTCGTACACCAAGGCGCGCGGCGAGTCGATCGGTCTGCCGGTGGCGGTCAACGGCCTCGTGGAGCGTGCCGAGCGCCTGGTGATCTCGCTGGTCGCCGCAGGTCTCTCGGGGCTCCACGCATTCGGCGTGCCCGGCATCGACGTCCTGCTGCCGATCGCCCTGTGGATCGTCGCCGTGGGCAGCCTCGTCACGCTGATCCAGCGCGTGGTCACCGTGCGCCGCGAGTCCGCCGAGGCGGAGGCCGCCGCCGCGGCGGACTCCGCCCCCGAGGACACCTCCCGCAACAGCGAGGCGACGTCGTGAGCGGTCTGCGGGAGCGCCTCACCGACGGTCTGTACGGTCTCGGCTGGAGCACCGTGAAGAAGCTGCCCGAACCCGTCGCCGTCCGCCTCGGCACGACGATCGCCGACGCCACCTGGAAGCGGCGCGGCCCGCTCGTACGCCGTCTGGAGGCCAACTACGCGCGCGTGGTGCCGGGCGCGAGCCCCCAGCGGCTCGCGGAGCTGTCCCGCGCGGGCATGCGCTCGTACCTGCGCTACTGGATGGAGTCCTTCCGGCTCCCCGCCTGGAGCGAGGAGCGGATAAGGACCGGCTTCGTCCCCAAGGACCTGCACCACCTGACCGACGGCCTCGCCGCCGGGCAGGGCGTCATCCTCGCCCTGCCCCACCTCGCCAACTGGGACCTCGCCGGCGCCTGGGTCACCACCGAGCTGAAGACCCCGTTCACGACGGTCGCCGAACGTCTCAAGCCCGAGACCCTCTACGACCGCTTCGTCGCGTACCGCGAGGGCCTCGGCATGGAGGTGCTGCCGCACAACGGCGGCTCCGCCTTCGGCACGCTGGCCCGGCGGCTGCGCGACGGCGGCCTGGTCTGCCTGGTCGCCGACCGCGATCTGTCCGCCTCCGGCGTCGAGGTCGACTTCTTCGGCGAGCCGACCCGGATGCCCGCGGGACCGGCCCTGCTCGCCCAGCAGACCGGCGCGCTGCTGCTGCCGGTCACGCTCTGGTACGACGACTCGCCCGTCATGCGGGGACGCGTCCACCCCCCGATCGAGGTACCCCAGTCAGGTACCCGCGCCGAGAAGACGTCTGTCATGACACAGGCGCTGGCCGATGCCTTCGCCACCGGCATCGCCGACCACCCGGAGGACTGGCACATGCTCCAGCGCTTGTGGCTCGCGGACCTCGATCCCGCGAAGGATCCTGAGAGAACCTCCAAGGAGTCCTCCGAGGACCCCGGGAAGGGACGCCCGTGAGGATCGGCATCGTCTGTCCCTACTCCTGGGACGTGCCCGGGGGAGTCCAGTTCCACATCCGCGACCTGGCCGACCACCTCATCCGCCTCGGCCACCAGGTGTCCGTCCTGGCCCCCGCCGACGACGACACGCCCCTACCGCCCTACGTGGTCTCCGCGGGCCGCGCGGTCCCGGTGCCGTACAACGGCTCGGTGGCCCGGCTGAACTTCGGGTTCCTGTCGGCGGCCCGGGTGCGCCGCTGGCTGCACGAGGGCACGTTCGACGTGATCCACATCCACGAGCCGGCCTCGCCCTCGCTCGGCCTGCTCGCCTGCTGGGCGGCCCAGGGTCCGATCGTCGCCACGTTCCACACCTCCAACCCGCGGTCGCGGGCGATGATCGCCGCGTACCCGATCCTCCAGCCCGCGCTGGAGAAGATCAGCGCACGCATCGCGGTCAGCGAGTACGCCCGCCGTACGCTCGTGGAGCACCTCGGCGGCGACGCGGTCGTCATCCCGAACGGCGTCGACGTCGACTTCTTCGCCCGGGCCAAGCCGGAGCCCGACTGGCAGGGCGACACGCTGGGCTTCATCGGCCGGATCGACGAGCCCCGCAAGGGCCTGCCCGTCCTGATGAGAGCGCTGCCGAAGATCCTCGCCGAGCGCCCGCAGACCCGGCTGCTGGTCGCCGGGCGCGGTGACGAGGAGGAGGCCGTGGCGTCGCTGCCGGAGGAGCTGCGCTCGCGCGTGGAGTTCCTCGGCATGGTCAGCGACGAGGACAAGGCGCGGTTCCTGCGCAGCGTCGACGTGTACGTCGCTCCCAACACCGGCGGCGAGAGCTTCGGCATCATCCTCGTCGAGGCCATGTCGGCGGGCGCCCCGGTCCTCGCCTCCGACCTCGACGCCTTCGCCCAGGTCCTCGACCAGGGTGCCGCCGGCGAGCTCTTCGCCAACGAGGACGCCGACGCGCTCGCCACGGCGGCCGTACGCCTCCTCGCCGACCCGGCCCGCCGCGCCGAGCTCCGCGAACGCGGCAGCGCCCACGTGCGCCGCTTCGACTGGTCGACGGTCGGCGCGGACATCCTCGGCGTCTACGAAACGGTCACCGAGGGCGCGGCCTCGGTGGCGGCGGACGAGCGGATCGGCTTGCGCGCGCGCCTGGGGCTGGCCAGGGACTGAGCGAATCCACCGGAGCGCGGAGCGCGCTGAGCCGGGGCCGGGGCCCGGGGCCTGGGGCCGCGAGGCGGGCCCGGGGCCGCGAGGCGGGGCCGTGGCCCGGGACCGCGAGGCGGGGCGGGCGGCAGGGTTGCTGCGCGCGGTGGGTCGGGCGGCGGGGGCTCTGGCGCTCGGTGGGTCGGGCAGCGGGGTCTGTGGCGCGAGGGAGCCGGACGGCCGAGGGCTGTGGCGCGAAGTGGGTCGGCCGCCAGGGGGTGTGGCACGCAGTGGGCCGACCGCGAGGAGGTGTGGCGCGAGCTGGGTGAGCCGCCATGCTGACCCGGCGGCTGGCGGGCACTCCCGCTGGGTGTGGTGGGCCGATGCTCGGAACGCCGGGCCACAGGCGGGCCGGGCCACCGTGCCGCGTCTGCTGCGTGGGGGCCTCCCGGTGCCGTGAACGCCGTGCCGCCTCGGTCCCACGAGGCCCCCGGCGGCGCGTGGCAGGCTCGGCCGCGCCGGCCGGGTGCGCCGGAGGGCTGGGTCAGGGCGCGTCCGGCGCTGCCAGAGGCCCGCGGGTCCGGGCGCGTCCGATGGGCCCGTCGACGGTTCGGGGTCGGGCGGGCCGGGTGGGTGGGTCGACGGTTCGGGCTCGGGCCGGCCGGGTGGGTGGGTCGAGGGCCCGGGGTTGGGCGCGTCCGGCGCGTGCGTTGAAGTCCCCGGGGTGGGCGTCCGGCGCGTGCGCTGAGGGCCCCAGGGCGGGCGCGTCCGGTGGGTCGGGTGCGCACCGGTAGCCTTGCGGCCCGTGACTTCGACACTCATCTGGATCGCGGTCGTCCTCTTCGCGATCGGCCTCTACCTGAGCTGGACGGCGGGGCGCCTCGACCGCCTGCACGCGCGGATCGACGCCGCCCGTGCCGCGCTCGACGCGCAGCTGCTGCGCCGCGCCTCGGTCGCCCAGGAACTGGCCACCTCCGGGGTCCTGGACCCGGCCGCCTCCATCGTGCTGTACGAGGCGGCGCACGCGGCACGTCAGGCCGAGGAGGAGCACCGCGAGGTCGCCGAGAGCGAGCTGAGCCAGGCGCTGCGCGCCGTGTTCGGCGAGGCGCAGCAGGTGGAGGCGGTGCGGGAGGCCCCGGGCGGTGAGGATGCCGCGAACGAGCTGGCCCAGGCCGTCCGCCGGGTCCCCATGGCGCGGCGCTTCCACAACGACGCCGTACGCGCGGCCCGAGCCCTGCGCCGCCACCGCAAGGTCCGCTGGTTCCGCCTCGCCGGCCACGCGCCCTTCCCCCTGGCCTTCGAGATGGACGACGAGCCCCCGGCCGCCCTGGCCGACAGACCGACGACCTGACGACATGGCGCCGGTTCGGTGACCGAACCAGCCACTCCAGACCACTCCAGCCACTCAGTTACCCCCGCCGCACCTCCACTTCGCCCAAACCGCGACGTGTTCACGCCGCTCGGGCGGAGCCCCGCGGCGGAAAAACGATCCACCGCCTCCCCATTGGCCCTTGCCGTGGCCTGCGCCCCTCCCGTTTCCTCGGTGATTGCAGAAACCCTCTTCAACCGAGCGAGGTCGAACCCGTGTCCAGCTTGCCCAACTCCGCCGCCCAGACCCCCGAGACCGGCACCGCCCGAGTGAAGCGCGGCATGGCCGAGCAGCTCAAGGGCGGCGTGATCATGGACGTCGTCACCCCGGAGCAGGCGAAGATCGCCGAGGACGCGGGCGCGGTCGCGGTCATGGCCCTGGAGCGGGTCCCGGCCGACATCCGCAAGGACGGCGGCGTCGCCCGTATGTCCGACCCGGACATGATCGAGGGCATCATCGACGCCGTCTCCATCCCGGTCATGGCCAAGTCCCGCATCGGCCACTTCGTCGAGGCCCAGGTCCTGCAGTCCCTCGGCGTCGACTACATCGACGAGTCCGAGGTCCTCACCCCGGCCGACGAGGTCAACCACTCCGACAAGTGGGCCTTCACCACCCCCTTCGTCTGCGGCGCCACCAACCTCGGTGAGGCCCTGCGCCGTATCGCCGAGGGCGCGGCCATGATCCGCTCCAAGGGCGAGGCCGGCACCGGCAACGTCGTCGAGGCCGTCCGCCACCTGCGCCAGATCAAGAACGAGATCGCCAAGCTGCGCGGCTTCGACAACAACGAGCTGTACGCCGCCGCCAAGGAACTGCGCGCCCCCTACGAGCTGGTCAAGGAGGTCGCCGAGCTGGGCAAGCTCCCGGTGGTCCTCTTCTCCGCCGGTGGTGTCGCGACCCCCGCCGACGCCGCGCTGATGCGCCAGCTGGGCGCCGAGGGCGTCTTCGTCGGCTCCGGCATCTTCAAGTCGGGCGACCCGGCCAAGCGCGCCGCCGCCATCGTGAAGGCCACCACCTTCTACGACGACCCGAAGATCATCGCGGACGCCTCCCGCAACCTGGGCGAGGCCATGGTCGGCATCAACTGCGACACCCTCCCCGAGGCCGAGCGCTACGCGAACCGGGGCTGGTAAGCACCCATGGGCAACACCCCCGTCATAGGCGTCCTGGCCCTCCAGGGTGACGTACGGGAGCACCTCATCGCCCTGGCCGCGGCGGACGCCGTGGCCAGGCCGGTGCGGCGCCCCGAGGAACTCGCCGAGGTGGACGGCCTCGTCATCCCCGGCGGCGAGTCCACCACCATCTCCAAACTGGCCGTCCTCTTCGGCCTCATGGAGCCGCTGCGCGCGCGGGTCCGCGCCGGACTGCCCGTGTACGGCACCTGCGCCGGCCTGATCATGCTCGCCGACAAGATCCTCGACCCGCGCTCGGGCCAGGAGACCATCGGCGGCATCGACATGATCGTGCGCCGCAACGCCTTCGGACGTCAGAACGAGTCCTTCGAGGCGGCGGTCGACGTGACGGGCGTCGAGGGCGATCCCGTGGAGGGCGTCTTCATCCGCGCCCCCTGGGTGGAGTCCGTGGGCGCGCAGACGGAAGTGCTGGCCGAGCACGACGGTCACATCGTCGCCGTACGCCAGGGCAACGCGCTGGCCACGTCCTTCCACCCCGAGCTGACCGGCGACCACCGCCTGCACGCCCTCTTTGTCGACATGGTGCGCGCGAACCGGGCGGCGGGATCCTTGTAGGATCTCTGGGGTTCGTACGGAGTTGGGTAACGCGAAGGAGACAGGCAGATGTCCGGCCACTCTAAATGGGCTACGACGAAGCACAAGAAGGCCGTGATCGACGCCAAGCGCGGCAAGCTCTTCGCGAAGCTGATCAAGAACATCGAAGTCGCGGCCCGGATGGGCGGCGTGGACCTCGAGGGCAACCCGACGCTCTACGACGCCGTCCAGAAGGCCAAGAAGCAGTCGGTCCCGAACAAGAACATCGACTCCGCGATCAAGCGCGGCGGTGGCCTCGAGGCCGGTGGCGCCGACTACGAGACGATCATGTACGAGGGTTACGGCCCGAACGGTGTCGCGGTGCTCATCGAGTGCCTCACCGACAACCGCAACCGCGCCGCCTCCGACGTCCGTGTCGCCATGACCCGCAACGGCGGCTCCATGGCCGACCCGGGTTCCGTGTCGTACCTCTTCAACCGCAAGGGCGTCGTCATCGTCCCCAAGGGCGAGCTCACCGAGGACGACGTCCTCGGTGCCGTCCTCGACGCGGGCGCCGAGGAGGTCAACGACCTGGGTGAGTCCTTCGAGGTGCTCAGCGAGGCCACCGACCTGGTCGCCGTCCGCACCGCCCTCCAGGAGGCCGGGATCGACTACGACTCCGCCGAGGCCAACTTCGTCCCGACCATGCAGGTCGAGCTGGACGAGGAGGGCGCCAAGAAGATCTTCAAGCTGATCGACGCCCTGGAGGACAGCGACGACGTCCAGAACGTCTTCGCCAACTTCGACGTCAGCGACGACGTGATGGCCAAGGTCGACGCGTAGCGCTACCGCGAACCGAGCGGATCCGGCGGGCCGGTGGGACACACCCACCGGCCCGCCGCCGTTGTCGGTGGCAGCAGATAGCCTGCACAAACAGGCGATCGAGTGGGAGGGGGCGCGGTGCGCGTACTCGGGGTGGACCCCGGACTCACGCGGTGTGGCGTGGGCGTGGTCGAGGGAGTCGCGGGTCGGCCGCTCACCATGCTCGGCGTCGGAGTCGTCCGGACGCCCGCGGACGCGGAGTTGGGGCACCGCCTCGTCGCGATCGAGCAGGGCATCGAGCAGTGGCTCGACGAGCACCGCCCCGAATGCGTCGCCGTGGAGCGGGTGTTCAGCCAGCACAACGTCCGAACGGTCATGGGCACCGCCCAGGCCAGTGCCGTCGCCATGCTGTGCGCGGCCCGCCGCGGCATCCCGGTCGCCCTGCACACCCCCAGCGAGGTCAAGGCCGCCGTCACCGGCAGCGGCCGTGCCGACAAGGCCCAGGTCGGAGCCATGGTCACCCGTCTCCTCCGGCTCGACGCACCACCGAAACCGGCGGACGCCGCCGACGCCCTCGCCCTCGCCATCTGCCACATCTGGCGGGCCCCCGCCCAGAACCGCCTCCAGCAGGCCGTGGCCCTACACGCATCGAAAGGCCGTACGTCATGATCGCCTTCGTCAGCGGCCCGGTCGCCGCCCTCGCCCCGGACTCCGCGGTCGTCGAGGTCGGCGGGATCGGCATCGCGGTCCAGTGCACGCCCAACACGCTCTCCGGGCT
Source organism: Streptomyces sp. NPDC030183 (assembly GCF_055573455.1). Taxonomy (NCBI): domain Bacteria; kingdom Bacillati; phylum Actinomycetota; class Actinomycetes; order Kitasatosporales; family Streptomycetaceae; genus Streptomyces; species Streptomyces sp. NPDC030183. The sequence goes on along the minus strand of NZ_JBVIBK010000013.1, from coordinate 23,300 downwards.
CCGCATGGGGCAGCCGACCAAGCTCGCCACCTCCCTCGTCGTCCGCGAGGACTCCCTCACGCTCTACGGCTTCGTCGACGACGACGAGCGCCAGGTCTTCGAACTGCTCCAGACCGCGAGCGGCGTCGGACCCCGCCTCGCCCAGGCGATGCTGGCCGTGCACACCCCCGACGCCCTGCGCCGAGCCGTGGCGACCGGCGACGAGAAGGCGCTCATCGCCGTCCCCGGCATCGGCAAGAAGGGCGCCCAGAAGCTGCTGTTGGAGCTGAAGGACCGCCTGGGCGAGCCCGTCGGCGCCCCCGCGATCGGCGCCCCCGTCACTCAAGGCTGGCGCGACCAGTTGCACGCCGCCCTGATCGGCCTCGGGTACGCCACCCGCGAGGCCGACGAGGCCGTGTCGGCCGTGAGCCCCCAGGCCGAGGCCACCGAAGGCACGCCCCAGGTGGGCCAGTTGTTGAAGGCCGCCCTCCAGACCCTCAACAGAGCCCGCTGATCACCCTGTCGAGGTGGTCGACGCCCTCCATCAGTACGGCCCCACCTCCCATCTCACCCCTCCCCTCCATCCGACCGCGACCCGCGAGGCACACGCAATGAACTGGGACGACACGACCGACGACACCGCCCCCGAGCGGCTGGTGGGTTCTGTCGCCGACCGTGAGGACCAGGCCGTCGAGGCGGCCCTGCGCCCCAAGGACCTGGACGAGTTCATCGGCCAGGAGAAGGTCCGCGAACAACTCGACCTCGTCCTGCGGGCCGCACGCGCGCGCGGGGCGACGGCCGACCACGTCCTGCTCTCCGGCGCCCCCGGCCTCGGCAAGACCACCCTCTCCATGATCATCGCGGCCGAGATGGGCGCCCCCATCCGCATCACCTCCGGCCCCGCCATCCAGCACGCCGGCGACCTGGCCGCGATCCTCTCCTCCCTCCAGGAGGGCGAGGTCCTCTTCCTCGACGAGATCCACCGCATGTCCCGGCCCGCCGAGGAGATGCTGTACATGGCGATGGAGGACTTCCGCGTCGACGTCATCGTCGGCAAGGGCCCCGGCGCCACCGCCATCCCGCTGGAACTCCCCCCGTTCACCCTGGTCGGCGCCACCACCCGAGCGGGACTGCTGCCGCCGCCGCTGCGCGACCGCTTCGGCTTCACCGCGCACATGGAGTTCTACGAGCCCGCCGAGCTGGAGCGCGTCATCCACCGCTCGGCGAACCTGCTCGACGTGGAGATCAACCCTGACGGCGCCGCCGAGATCGCCGGCCGCTCCCGCGGAACGCCCCGCATCGCCAACCGCCTGCTGCGCCGCGTCCGGGACTACGCACAGGTCAAGGCCGACGGGATCATCACCCGCGACATCGCCGCCGCGGCCCTCGCCGTCTACGAGGTGGACGCCCGTGGCCTCGACCGCCTCGACCGCGGCGTCCTCGAAGCCCTGCTCAAGCTCTTCGGCGGCGGACCGGTCGGCCTGTCCACCCTCGCCGTCGCCGTCGGGGAGGAGCGCGAGACCGTCGAAGAGGTCGCCGAACCCTTCCTCGTCCGCGAGGGACTCCTCGCCCGAACCCCCCGCGGACGCGTCGCCACCCCCGCCGCGTGGACCCACCTCGGCCTTACCCCGCCACGCGGCACGACCGGCGGAAACGGACAACAGGACCTGTTCGGGGCGTGACCTTCTCGTGACGGCGCGGTACTCGCCCGGCGAGGAACCACGGTGACATGCTGTGCGTTGTTCCATCACGGTGGACTCGCTTAGACTCCGCCGATGCCGCCCCTGTCGGCAGCACACATACCCCCAACCATCAGGCCGCTCGCCATCGCGGTCGTGTGAAGGAAGTTCCGACCCGTGAGTCTCGTGACCCTCCTCCCGTTCATCGTGCTCATCGGGGCCATGATCCTGATGACCCGATCGGCCAAGAAGAAGCAGCAGCAGGCCGTCGACATGCGGAACCAGATGCAGCCCGGTTCCGGCGTCCGCACGATCGGGGGCATGTACGCGACGGTCAAGGAGGTCAACGAGGACACGGTCCTCCTCGACGCCGGGCCGGGCGTCGAGCTGCTGTTCGCGAAGAACGCCATCGGTGCCGTTCTGTCGGACGACGAGTACAACCGCATCGTCCACGGCATCGAGCACGACCTGAAGTCCGACGTCGTCCCGGACGACGCCTCCTCCCTCACCGAGACCGACGAGCCCTCCGACGACGCTTCCGCCGCTTCCGACGACAAGCCCATCGACCTCGGCAAGAAGGACGTGTCCGACGACGCGACCGACGAGGCCGTCGATGCGAAGGCCGACGAAGCAGAGCCGAAGAAGACAGACGGCGAGTCCGGCGCGAAGTAGTCACGTCCCGGGAGCACGGGCGATCATCGCCCGCGCCCCGGGCACGTGCCGTTTTCGCCCGGATTCCCGACACCAGTCATGGCCGCCCACGCGCTGACCCCGCGCACGGCGGCCCGAGAGGGAGTACGAGAAGGTGGCAGCACCGAAGAAGGGCCGGAGCGCCAGCACCCAGAGCAAGCCTGGGCGCGCGCTGGCCCTCATCCTGATCGCCATCGTGGCGCTCACTGGGGGAATGTTCGCCTCCGGACACACCAAGCCGCGTCTCGGCATCGACCTCGCCGGTGGTACGAGCATCACGCTGACGGCGATCAACGAGCCCGGCCAGCCCAACGCGATCAACAAGACCAACATGGACACCGCGGTCGAGATCATGAACCGCCGTGTCAACGGTCTGGGCGTCTCCGAGGCGGAAGTGCAGACCCAGGGCAATGAGAACATCATTGTCAACATTCCCAAGGGCACGGACTCCGAGGAAGCCCGGGACCAGGTCGGCACCACCGCGAAGCTCTACTTCCGCCCCGTCCTGCGGGTCGAGGGCAGCGGCGCCGCCGCCGTCCCGAGCACCCCGCCGAGCGGTGACCCCAGCGGCAGCGCCTCACCGAGCCCGTCGAAGTCCGGCGACAAGAACACGGACAAGGGCACGGACAAGGCGACGTCTCCCGAGTCGCCCAGCCCCACGGGCTCCGCGACCTCGCAGGGCCGCGCCGTCACCGACGCGCTGAAGGCCGACCCGACTCCGTCCCCGAGCGGCTCTGGCTCCCCGAAGGCGTCCGACAAGGCATCGCCGACCCCCACCCCGAGCGCCGACCAGGGCACCCAGGCGCTGGAGGCGGCGTTCGCGAAGCTGGACTGCAGCGACCCCAAGCAGCGTGCCGCCGCCGGCAAGGGCAAGAACAACGAGCCCATCATCGCCTGTGGTGAGGAAGCCCCGAAGGTCTGGAGCAAGCTCATGCTCGGACCGGTGGGCGTCGACGGTACGGAGATCACCAAGGCCGAGGCGATCCTCGACACCCAGAACGCCAGCGGGTGGAAGGTCGTCATGGACTTCGACTCCAAGGGCGGCAAGAAGTTCCTCGACGTCACCACCAAGCTCGCCGGCCAGCCCTCCCCGCAGAACCAGTTCGCGATCGTCCTGGACGACGAGGTGGTCTCGCACCCCGAGGTGAACGGTCCGATCACCGGCGGCAAGGCCGAGATCTCCGGCAGCTTCACCCAGGAAGAGGCCCAGAACCTCGCCAACATGCTGTCGTACGGCGCGCTCCCGCTGACCTTCAAGGAGTCCAGCGTCACGACCGTGGACGCCGCGCTCGGCGGTGAGCAGCTGCAGGCCGGCCTGATCGCCGGCGCCATCGGTCTCGCCCTGGTCGTGATCTACCTGCTCGTGTACTACCGCGGTCTGTCGCTCATCGCGATCGCCTCGCTGCTGGTCTCCGCGGCGCTCACCTACGTGATCATGTCGCTGCTCGGCCCGGCCATCGGCTTCGCGCTGAACCTGCCCGCCGTGTGCGGCGCGATCGTCGCCATCGGCATCACCGCGGACTCGTTCATCGTGTACTTCGAACGCGTCCGGGACGAGATCCGCGAGGGCCGTTCGCTCCGCCCGGCCGTCGAGCGCGCCTGGCCGCGTGCCCGACGCACCATCCTGGTCTCCGACTTCGTGTCGTTCCTCGCCGCCGCCGTGCTCTTCGTGGTCACCGTCGGCAAGGTCCAGGGCTTCGCGTTCACGCTCGGCCTGACCACCCTGCTCGACGTCGTCGTGGTGTTCTTCTTCACCAAGCCGCTGCTGACGCTGCTGGCCCGCAGGAAGTTCTTCGCCGGCGGCCACCGCTGGTCCGGCCTCGACCCGAAGAGCCTGGGTGTGCAGCCCCCGCTGCGCCGTACGCGTCGTCCCGCCCCCGCCGACCCGAAGGAGGCCTGAGATGTCGAAGCTCGGTGACCTCGGAGCACGACTCCACCGCGGCGAGGTCGGCTACGACTTCGTCGGCAACCGCAAGATCTGGTACGCGGTCTCCATCCTGATCACCATCACGGCCATCGTCGGCCTGGCGGTGCGCGGCATGAACATGGGCATCGAGTTCCAGGGCGGCGCCGTCTTCACCACCCCGAAGACCAGCGTCTCCTCCACCCAGGCGGAGGAGGCCGCGGAGAAGGCGTCCGGCCACGACGCGATCGTGCAGGGACTCGGCACCGGCGCGCTGCGGATCCAGGTCTCCGGTGTGGAGACCGGCCAGGCCGACCAGATCAAGAAGGACATCGCCGAGGACCTGAAGATCAACCCGGAGAAGATCAGCGCCGACCTGGTCGGCCCCAGCTGGGGCGACCAGATCGCCAACAAGGCCTGGCAGGGCCTCGGCATCTTCCTGGTCCTCGTGGTGATCTACCTGGCGATCGCGTTCGAGTGGCGCATGGCCGTCGCCGCGTTCGTCGCCCTGATCCATGACATCACCATCACCGTCGGCATCTACGCCCTCGTGGGCTTCGAGGTGACGCCGGGCACGGTGATCGGTCTGCTGACCATCCTCGGTTACTCGCTCTACGACACGGTCGTCGTCTTCGACAGCCTCAAGGAGCAGACGAAGGACATCACCAAGCAGACCCGCTGGACGTACAGCGACATCGCCAACCGCTCGATCAACAGCACCCTGGTGCGGTCCATCAACACCACGGTGGTCGCGCTGCTCCCGGTCGCCGGTCTGCTCTTCATCGGCGGCGGTGTCCTCGGCGCGGGCATGCTCAACGACATCTCGCTGTCGCTGTTCGTCGGCCTCGCGGCCGGCGCGTACTCCTCGATCTTCATCGCCACGCCGCTCGTCGCCGACCTCAAGGAGCGCGAGCCGCAGATGAAGGCGCTGAAGAAGCGGGTCCTCGCCAAGCGCGCCCAGGCCGAGCAGACGGCGGAGTTCGCCGCCGACGGTCCCCACGGCGACCAGCACGAGGACGCGACCCCCGCCGTGGTCGGGCCGCGCACCCAGTCCGGGGCCCGCAGCCGGGGCCGGGGCGGTAAGCGGCGGTGACCGACATCAAGGAGCTGCTGCTCAGCCGGATCCGTGACGTCGCGGACTACCCGGAGCCGGGCGTGATGTTCAAGGACATCACCCCGCTGCTGGCCGACCCGGCGGCGTTCACCGCGCTGACGGACGCGCTGGCGGAGGTCACCGTGCGGCACGGCGCCACGAAGATCGTCGGCCTGGAGGCCCGCGGCTTCATCCTGGGCGCCCCCGCCGCCGTCCGGGCCGGCGTCGGCTTCATCCCCGTCCGCAAGGCGGGCAAGCTCCCCGGAGCGACGCTCAGCCAGGCGTACGACCTGGAGTACGGCTCCGCCGAGATCGAGGTGCACGCCGAGGACCTGGCCGCGGGTGACCGTGTCATGGTCATCGACGACGTCCTCGCCACCGGCGGCACCGCCGAGGCGTCCCTCCAGCTCATCCGCCGCGCGGGCGCCGATGTGGCGGGCGTCGCGGTGCTGATGGAACTGGCGTTCCTCGCCGGACGGCAGCGACTGGAGCCGGCGCTCGGCGGAGCGCCCCTGGAGGCGCTGATCACCGTCTGACACGGTTCACGCGACCACACGGAACGGGCGCCCCGGGATTCGTCCCCGGGGCGCCCGTTCCGCATCGTGTTCCACAGGTGGACGGCCCTCACCATGGCCTGCAGGCGATCCCGGGGCGCAGCTTGGCTACCATGGGTGCTCCGGAGCCTGACCGGGGGACCCGGATCGCGCACGAGGAGCCCTCTTGCCAGACGAGGCCCAGCACCTGACCGCCGCCAAGCCCGAGTCCGCCTCGGGCCCCGCGGCCAAGCCCGCGCAGAACGCGACGCAGGCGAAGAACCCCGCGCAGGGCTCCGTCGAGCACGCCCAGTCCGCGCCCGCCGACAAGGCCGCCGAGCCGTCGCGCCCCAAGCCCGCCGCCGACTCCGGCCGGACCGGGCCCGCCCCGGCGCCCGAGCGCCCCGCGCCCACCCCGGCGCCCCCGGCCCGCTCCGCCGCCCCCGGCCAGCCCGCCCGCTCCGGCTCCTCCAACCGCGTCCGCGCCCGGCTCGCCCGCCTCGGCGTGCAGCGCTCCAACCCGTACAACCCGGTCCTGGAACCACTGCTGCGGATCGTGCGCAGCAACGACCCCAAGATCGAGACGTCCACGCTCCGCCAGATCGAGAAGGCGTACCAGGTCGCCGAGCGCTGGCACCGCGGCCAGAAGCGCAAGAGCGGCGACCCCTACATCACCCACCCCCTCGCGGTGACCACGATCCTCGCCGAGCTGGGCATGGATCCCGCCACCTTGATGGCGGGCCTGCTGCACGACACGGTCGAGGACACCGAGTACGGCCTCGACCAGCTCCGCCGCGACTTCGGCGACTCCGTCGCCCTCCTCGTCGACGGCGTCACCAAGCTGGACAAGGTCAAGTTCGGCGAGGCCGCCCAGGCCGAGACCGTCCGCAAGATGGTCGTCGCCATGGCCAAGGACCCCCGTGTCCTGGTCATCAAGCTCGCCGACCGCCTGCACAACATGCGCACCATGCGCTACCTCAAGCGCGAGAAGCAGGAGAAGAAGGCGCGCGAGACCCTGGAGATCTACGCGCCGCTCGCCCACCGCCTGGGCATGAACACCATCAAGTGGGAGCTGGAGGACCTCGCCTTCGCGATCCTCTACCCCAAGATGTACGACGAGATCGTCCGCCTCGTCGCCGAGCGGGCCCCCAAGCGCGACGAGTACCTCGCCATAGTGACCGACGAGGTGCAGCAGGATCTGCGCGCGGCCCGCATCAAGGCGACCGTCACCGGCCGCCCGAAGCACTACTACAGCGTCTACCAGAAGATGATCGTCCGCGGCCGTGACTTCGCGGAGATCTACGACCTGGTCGGCATCCGCGTCCTGGTGGACACCGTCCGCGACTGCTACGCGGCCCTGGGCACCGTCCACGCCCGCTGGAACCCGGTTCCGGGGCGGTTCAAGGACTACATCGCGATGCCCAAGTTCAACATGTACCAGTCGCTGCACACGACGGTCATCGGACCCAACGGCAAGCCCGTCGAACTCCAGATCCGTACGTTCGACATGCACCGCCGCGCCGAGTACGGCATCGCGGCGCACTGGAAGTACAAGCAGGAGGCCGTCGCCGGCGCCTCCAAGGTGCGCACGGACGCCCCCCGGACCTCCGGCAAGGACGACCACCTCAACGACATGGCGTGGCTGCGCCAGCTGCTGGACTGGCAGAAGGAGACCGAGGACCCCGGCGAGTTCCTGGAGTCCCTGCGCTTCGACCTGTCCCGCAACGAGGTCTTCGTCTTCACGCCGAAGGGCGACGTCATAGCGCTGCCGGCCAGCGCCACCCCCGTCGACTTCGCGTACGCCGTCCACACCGAGGTCGGCCACCGCACCATAGGCGCCCGGGTAAACGGACGCCTGGTCCCCCTGGAGTCCACCCTCGACAACGGCGACCTGGTGGAGGTCTTCACCTCCAAGGCGGCCGGCGCGGGCCCCTCCCGCGACTGGCTCGGCTTCGTGAAGTCGCCCCGCGCCCGCAACAAGATCCGCGCCTGGTTCTCCAAGGAGCGGCGCGACGAGGCCATCGAGCAGGGCAAGGACGCCATCGTCCGCGCCATGCGCAAGCAGAACCTGCCGATCCAGCGCATCCTCACCGGCGACTCCCTGGTCACCCTCGCGCACGAGATGCGCTACCCGGACATCTCCGCGCTGTACGCCGCCATCGGCGAGGGTCATGTCTCCGCGCAGAGCGTGGTGCAGAAGCTCGTCCAGGCCCTCGGCGGCGAGGAGGCGGCCACCGAGGAGATCGACGAGTCGGTCCCGCCCACCCGCAGCCGCCGCAAGCGGCGCGGCAGCAACGACCCCGGTGTCGTCGTCAAGGGCGTCGAGGACGTCTGGGTCAAACTGGCCCGCTGCTGCACACCCGTCCCCGGCGACCCCATCATCGGCTTCGTCACCCGGGGCAGCGGCGTCTCGGTCCACCGCAGCGACTGCGTCAATGTCGAGTCGCTGTCCCGTGAACCCGAGCGCATCCTCGACGTGGAGTGGGCTCCCACGCAGTCCTCGGTCTTCCTCGTCGCCATACAGGTCGAGGCCCTGGACCGCTCCCGGCTGCTGTCGGACGTCACCCGCGTCCTGTCCGACCAGCACGTCAACATCCTGTCGGCGGCCGTGCAGACCTCCCGGGACCGCGTCGCCACCTCCCGCTTCACCTTCGAGATGGGCGACCCGAAGCACCTGGGCCACGTCCTGAAGGCCGTCAGGGGAGTGGAGGGCGTCTACGACGTCTACCGGGTGACCTCGGCACGCAGGCCCGGCTGACCCGGCTCGGACCGCCAACGAGTGAGGGGCTCCCGTACGAAACGTACGGGAGCCCCTCAGCCGTCTTCGAGGACGCGGCGTCAGCCGCCGAACTCCTGCAGACCCTTCAGCGCCTGGTCCAGCAGCGCCTGGCGGCCCTCCAGCTCACGCTGCAGCTTGTCGGCCTTGGCGTTGTTGCCCTGGGCGCGAGCCTGCTCGATCTGGCCCTTCAGCTTGTCCACGGCGGCCTGGAGCTGGCCCGTCAGACCGGCGGCGCGGGCGCGCGCCTCCGGGTTCGTCCGGCGCCACTCCGCCTCCTCGGCCTCCTGGATGGCCCGCTCGACCGCGTGCATCCGGCCCTCCACCTTCGGACGAGCGTCGCGCGGCACATGACCGATGGCCTCCCACCGCTCGTTGAGGGAGCGGAAGGCCGCGCGGGCCGCCTTCAGATCCGTCACGGGCAGGATCTTCTCCGCCTCGCCGGCCAGCTCCTCCTTGAGCTTGAGGTTCTCGGCCTGCTCGGCGTCACGCTCGGCGAACACCGAGCTACGGGCGGCGAAGAAGACGTCCTGAGCACCGCGGAAGCGGTTCCACAGGTCGTCCTCGTGCTCGCGCTGGGCGCGGCCCGCCGCCTTCCAGTCGGCCATCAGCTCGCGGTAGCGCGCGGCCGTGGGACCCCAGTCCGTCGAGTTCGACAGCGCCTCGGCCTCGGCGACCAGCTTCTCCTTCGTCTTGCGGGCCTCCTCGCGCTGCGCGTCGAGCTGCGCGAAGTGGGCCTTGCGGCGCTTGGAGAACGCCGAGCGGGCGTGCGAGAAGCGGTGCCAGAGCTCGTCGTCGGACTTCCGGTCGAGCCTCGGCAGGCCCTTCCAGGTGTCCACCAGGGCACGCAGCCGCTCACCGGCCGCCCGCCACTGGTCCGACTGCGCCAGCTCCTCCGCCTCGGCGACCAGTGCCTCCTTGGCGTGCCGGGCCTCGTCGGACTGCTTGGCCCGCTGCTGCTTGCGCTCCTCACGGCGCGCCTCGACGGTCTCGACGAGCTTGTCCAGCCGCACCTTGAGCGCGTCCAGGTCACCGACCGCGTGATGCGCGTCCACCTGCTCGCGAATGTGGTCGATCGCGGCCTGGGCGTCCTTCGCCGACAGGTCGGTGGTCTTCACCCGCTTCTCGAGGAGGCCGATTTCGACGACCAGGCCCTCGTACTTGCGCTCGAAGTAGGCCAGCGCCTCCTCAGGGGAGCCGGCCTGCCAGGAACCGACGACCTGCTCGCCGTCGGCCGTACGCACGTACACGGTCCCCGTCTCGTCGACGCGGCCCCACGGGTCGCTGCTCACAGCGCCTCCTCCACATGATGCCTGCGGGGGGCCTTGGCTCCCCCGGGCATCGTCCACAGTTTCGTCACGGCCAACATAGGCGACCGGCGGGTTGCCTGTCCGCATCCCGCGCGACCGAAATTTCGCTGTTGGCGGTCAGGACTTCTTGACAGTCGCCTTGTTGATCACCACGGTCGCGTTGGGCGTCCCGTCACCCATGCCCGTGTTCTCACCCGCGTCGGCGATCTTCTTCAGGACCTTCATGCCGTCCTTGGAGACCGTGCCGAACGGGGTGTAGTTCGCCGGCAGCTGGCTGTCCTGGAACACCAGGAAGAACTGGCTGCCGCCGCTGTTCTTGCCCTCACCGGTCTGAGCGTTGAACTGGTTCGCCATGGCGACCGTGCCCGCCGGGTACGTATTGCCCTTCAGGCGCGGGTCCTTCAGGTTCTCGTCCGGGATCGTGTAGCCGGGGCCGCCCATGCCCGTGCCCTTCGGGTCACCGCACTGGAGCACGTAGATGCCCTGCGTGGTGAGACGGTGGCACTTGGTGTGGTCCAGGTAGCCCTTGTTCACCAGGAAGTCGAACGAGTTGACGGTGTGCGGGGCCTTCGCCGCGTCCATCGTTATCCCGATGGCACCGCAGGTGGTCTGCAGGTCCATCGTGTACGTCGCGGTCTTGTCGATGGTGAGCGCGGGTTCCTTCTTGAAGGTGAGCGGCTTCACCTTGCCCGCTGCCGGCTTCTCGCACGGATCCGGCGCCTTGCTCGGCTTGGGGCTGGGCGACACCTCCGAGCTCGCGTTCTCCTTCTTGCCGTCGTCCTTCAGGACCCCGGTCGTGTACAGCGCGAGGCTGCCCACCACGGTCACGCCCAGAACCGACGCGATCACGGCGTTGCGGACATGCGCCTTGCGCCGCGCCTGGGTACGCCGCTGCTGCTGCCGCAAGAACTTCTCCCGGGCGAGCTGACGCCGCCGCTGCTCCTGGCTGACCACCGGGTTCTCTCCCTATGCGTCTCGTACGTCGACGGGTGCGTCGTGCGTCTCTTGAGCCGACTGATTGTGTGTGACCCGTACCGTATATGGGTTCGCTGAGGAAACGGCAGCGCCGGTAGGCTCTGATCCACAGCAACACACCCCTCGTACGACACAAGAAGGACGATCGTGCTCATTGCCGGGTTCCCCGCCGGGGCCTGGGGGACCAACTGTTACCTGGTCGCCCCCGCCGCCGGTGAGGAGTGCGTGATCATCGACCCGGGCCACCAGGCCACCGAGGGAGTCGAGGAGACGCTGAAGAAGCATCGGCTCAAGCCCGTCGCCGTCGTCCTCACCCACGGCCACCTCGACCACGTGGCCTCGGTCGTCCCGGTGTGCGGCGCGCACGACGTACCGGCCTGGATCCACCCCGAGGACCGGTACATGATGAGCGACCCCGAGAAGGCGCTCGGCCGCTCCATCGGCATGCCGCTCATGGGCGAGCTGACCATCGGCGAGCCCGGCGACGTCAAGGAGCTGACCGACGGCTCGAAGCTGGAGCTGGCCGGTCTGGAGCTGTCCGTCGCGCACGCGCCCGGCCATACCAAGGGGTCGGTGACCTTCCGGATGCCCGAGACCACGGAGATCCCCTCCGTGTTCTTCTCCGGGGATCTGCTCTTCGCCGGCTCCATCGGACGCACCGACCTGCCCGGCGGTGACATGGCCGAGATGCTCGACTCGCTGGCCCGCGTGTGCCTGCCGCTCGACGACTCGACCGTGGTGCTGTCCGGCCACGGCCCCCAGACGACCATCGGCCAGGAGCGCGCCACCAACCCGTATCTGCGGCAGGTGGCGGCCGGCGGCCAGGGAATGGGTCCGACGACCCCTCCCCGACGAGGAATGTGACGAGAGACCTTCCGTGAGTACCTTCCAGGCCCCCAAGGGCACGTACGACCTGCTGCCCCCGGACAGCGCCAAGTACCTGGCCGTCCGCGAGGCCATCGCCGCGCCGCTGCGCAACTCCGGCTACGGCTACATCGAGACGCCCGGCTTCGAGAGCGTGGAGCTGTTCGCGCGCGGTGTCGGCGAGTCCACCGACATCGTGACCAAGGAGATGTACGCCTTCGAGACCAAGGGCGGCACCAAGCTCGCCCTGCGCCCCGAGGGAACCGCCTCCGTGCTGCGGGCCGCCCTGGAGGCCAACCTGCACAAGGCGGGGAACCTCCCGGTCAAGCTCTGGTACTCGGGCTCGTACTACCGCTACGAACGCCCCCAGAAGGGCCGCTACCGCCACTTCTCCCAGGTCGGCGCCGAGGCCATCGGCGCCGAGGATCCCGCGCTGGACGCCGAGTTGATCATCCTGGCCGACCAGGCGTACCGCTCGCTCGGCCTCAGGAACTTCCGCATCCTGCTGAACAGCCTGGGTGACAAGGAGTGCCGTCCCGTCTACCGGGCCGCGCTTCAGGAGTTCCTGCGCGGCCTGGACCTGGACGAGGACACCCTGAGGCGGGCGGAGATCAACCCGCTGCGCGTCCTCGACGACAAGCGCGAGTCGGTCCAGAAGCAGCTCGGTGACGCCCCGCTGCTGCGCGACTACCTCTGCGACGCCTGCAAGGCGTACCACGAGGAGGTGCGCGAGCTGATCACGGCGGCGGGCGTCTCCTTCGAGGACGACCCGAAGCTGGTCCGCGGCCTGGACTACTACACCCGCACGACCTTCGAGTTCGTCCACGACGGACTGGGCTCCCAGTCGGCGGTGGGCGGCGGCGGCCGCTACGACGGCCTGTCCGAGATGATCGGCGGCCCCGCGCTGCCGTCCGTCGGCTGGGCCCTCGGTGTCGACCGCACGGTCCTCGCCCTGGAGGCGGAGGGCGTCGAGCTGGAACTCCCCGCGTCCACCAGCGTGTTCGCCGTCCCGCTCGGCGAGGAGGCCCGCCGGGTCCTGTTCGCCAAGGTCACCGAGTTGCGCAAGGTGGGCATCGCGGCCGACTTCTCGTACGGCGGGAAGGGCCTCAAGGGCGCGATGAAGAACGCCAACCGCAGCGGCGCCCGCTACGCGATCGTCGCGGGGGAGCGGGACCTCGCCGAAGGTGTCGTGCAGCTCAAGGACATGGAGTCCGGCGAGCAGGTCGCGATCGGCGTGAACGAGATCGTGGCCGAGCTGGAAGCCCGCCTGGGCTGAGTCAAGCCGGTGCCGCCCCCGTCGCCCGATCAGGGCGACGGGGGCGACATTTACGTCCAGCGAACGGTGGACGCGCGAGGGTGTAGGGCACAATGACCCTGCCCCAGAGGCCCCTTCGACGCTACGGATACGACGTGATGAGCAAGACGACAGTCAGGGACGTCTCCACAGAACCCGAACACCACGACGCCCCGCGCACGGTGGGCGCCGGCCGTGCCCTCGCGTTCCTGCTGGTGCTCACCGGCGCGGCCGGACTGCTCGCGGCCTGGGTCATCACGATCGACAAGTTCAAGATCCTCGAAGCCAAGGTCGCGGGCGAGACGTTCACCCCCGGGTGCAGTCTGAACCCGATCGTCTCCTGCGGCAGCGTCATGGAGAGCAAGCAGGCGTCCGTCTTCGGCTTCCCCAACCCGATGCTCGGCCTCGTCGCCTACGGCATCGTCATCTGCGTCGGCATGAGCCTGCTCGCCCGCGCCCGCTTCCCGCGCTGGTACTGGCTGACCTTCAACGGCGGCACCCTCTTCGGCGTCGTCTTCTGCACCTGGCTGCAGTTCCAGTCCCTGTACCGGATCAACGCGCTGTGCCTGTGGTGCTCGCTGGCCTGGGTCGCGACGATCACCATGTTCTGGTACGTGACCTCGTTCAACGTCCGCCACGACTTCCTGCCCGCCCCCGGCTGGCTGAAGCGGTTCCTCGGCGAGTTCACCTGGGTCCTGCCGGTCACCCACGTCGGCGTCATCGGCATGCTGATCCTGACCCGCTGGGGCGCCAACCTCTGGGCGTGACCCGGTCGCGGCCGGGAGTGTCGGACCTCTGACGTAGGCTCCGGAAGTGTGGAGCCCGATCTGTTCACCGCCGCCGCCGAAGAACGCCAGGAGAAGGACCCGGCCGCCAGCCCCCTGGCCGTGCGGATGCGTCCGCGCACCCTCGACGAGGTCGTGGGCCAGCAGCACCTGCTGAAGCCCGGCTCGCCCCTGCGCAGACTGGTCGGCGAGTCCGGCGGCGGACCCGCCGGCCCCTCCTCGGTGATCCTCTGGGGCCCGCCCGGCACGGGCAAGACGACCCTCGCGTACGTCGTCTCCAAGGCCACCAACAAGCGTTTCGTGGAGCTGTCCGCGATCACCGCCGGCGTCAAGGAGGTCCGCGCGGTCATCGACGGCGCCCGCCGCGCCACCGGCGGCTTCGGCAAGGAGACCGTCCTCTTCCTCGACGAGATCCACCGCTTCAGCAAGGCCCAGCAGGACTCCCTGCTCCCGGCCGTCGAGAACCGCTGGGTCACCCTGATCGCCGCGACCACGGAGAACCCGTACTTCTCGGTGATCTCCCCCCTGCTGTCCCGCTCCCTGCTCCTCACCCTCGAACCGCTCACCGACGACGACGTGCGCGGCCTCCTCCAGCGGGCCCTCACCGACGACCGCGGCCTCAAGGGCGCCGTCACCCTCCCCGAGGACACCGAGGCCCACCTCCTGCGCATCGCCGGCGGCGACGCCCGGCGCGCGCTGACCGCCCTGGAGGCCGCGGCCGGCGCCGCCCTCGACAAGGGGGAGCGGGAGATCGGCCTGACGACCCTGGAGGAGACCGTCGACCGGGCCGCCGTGAAGTACGACCGCGACGGCGACCAGCACTACGACGTGGCCAGCGCCCTCATCAAGTCCATCCGCGGCTCCGACGTCGACGCCGCGCTGCACTACCTGGCCCGCATGATCGAGGCCGGTGAGGACCCCCGCTTCATCGCCCGCCGCCTGATGATCTCCGCCAGCGAGGACATCGGCCTCGCCGACCCGAACGCCCTGCCGATAGCCGTCGCCGCCGCCCAGGCCGTCGCCATGATCGGCTTCCCGGAGGCGGCGCTCACCCTCAGCCACGCCACCATCGCCCTGGCCCTCGCCCCCAAGTCGAACGCCGCGACCACCGCCATCGGCGCCGCCCTGGAGGACGTCCGCAAGGGGCTGGCCGGGCCGGTGCCACCCCACCTGCGGGACGGCCACTACAAGGGCGCGGCCAAGCTCGGCCACGCCCAGGGGTACGTGTACCCGCACGACCTGCCCGAGGGGATCGCCGCCCAGCAGTACGCGCCGGACGACCTGAAGGACCGCGCCTACTACACCCCGACCCGGCACGGCGCCGAGGCCCGGTACGCGGACGCCGTGGAGTGGACCAGGAAGCGCCTCGGTCGGAAGCAGTCCTGAACCCCCTGTAGACTGCCCTTCAGTGCTGCGTCCCGTGTCCGGCTCCGGTCGGCGCCTCAGGCGGGACATCCAGCCGGATCCTCGGATCCAGGAGCGTCGCGCACCGTCGTAGGTGTCGCGGGCCGCCCACCACCACCCGGCTTCCCGGGACCGGTCGGTGGGCCGTTCGTGTGCTGCACGTATGTGCCCAGACCAGGGAGCGGCTGCCCGGAAGTCCCTCGTGGACCTGACGGGAATCCCAGGCTGCGGATGCGACCTCCCGTAACCCTGAGGCAGCCGAATACAGGAAAAGGAAAAACAGTGGCGAACCAGTCCCGCCCCAAGGTCAAGAAGTCGCGTGCCCTCGGCATCGCGCTGACCCCGAAGGCCGTCAAGTACTTCGAGGCCCGTCCCTACCCGCCGGGCGAGCACGGCCGCGGCCGCAAGCAGAACTCGGACTACAAGGTCCGTCTGCTGGAGAAGCAGCGTCTGCGCGCGCAGTACGACGTGTCCGAGCGCCAGCTCGTCCGCGCCTACGAGCGTGCCTCCAAGGTCCAGGGCAAGACCGGTGAGGCCCTGATCATCGAGCTCGAGCGCCGTCTCGACGCGCTGGTCCTGCGTTCGGGCATCGCCCGCACGATCTACCAGGCCCGCCAGATGGTCGTCCACGGCCACATCGAGGTCAACGGCCAGAAGGTCGACAAGCCGTCCTTCCGCGTCAAGCCGGACGACGTCGTCATGGTCCGTGAGCGCAGCCGTCAGAAGCCGCTGTTCGAGATCGCCCGCGAGGGTGGCTTCGCCGCGGACGGTGAGACCCCGCGCTACCTCCAGGTGAACCTCAAGGCCCTGGCGTTCCGCCTGGACCGCGAGCCCAACCGCAAGGAAGTCCCGGTCATCTGCGACGAGCAGCTCGTCGTCGAGTACTACGCCCGTTGATCCATCGACGGACGTAGTACGGATTACGCGTCAGCCCGTCGTCCTCCCGCCTCTTCCGGCGGGCGGGACGGCGGGCTCTCGCCTTCTGCGGTGGGCGTTAATGCGGTTCGGAGTGACCGCCCCGGCGCGATAGGCTCGGGACACGACTTCTCGATGTTCAGGCATGTCTCAGGGAGCGGGTGGCACACAGTGTCCGGTGGAGAGGTGGCCGGGATCCTGGTGGCCGTCTTCTGGGCGATCCTGGTCTCCTTCCTCGCCGTCGCGCTGGCGAGGCTGGCCCAGACGCTCAAGGCGACCACCAAACTCGTCGCGGACGTGACCGACCAGGCCGTCCCCCTGCTCGCCGACGCCTCCACCGCCGTCCGCTCCGCGCAGACCCAGATCGACCGGGTCGACGCCATCGCGTCCGACGTCCAGGAGGTCACGTCGAACGCCTCGGCGCTCTCCACCACCGTCGCCTCCACCTTCGGCGGCCCCCTCGTCAAGGTCGCCGCCTTCGGCTACGGCGTGCGCCGGGCCATCGGCGGCCGCCGCGAGGGCGAGGCACCCGGTGGTGACCGGCGGCGTACCGTGATCGTGGGCCGCACGGTCCCGGGGGCCCGTCGGAGCAAGCGCAGCACCCGTGGAAAGAAGGACTGACCGAGCGATGTTCCGCCGTACGTTCTGGTTCACCACCGGTGTCGCCGCCGGAGTGTGGGCGACCACCAAGGTCAACCGCAAGCTGAAGCAGCTCACGCCCGACCACCTCGCCACCCAGGCGGCGAACAAGGCGATCGAGGCGGGCCACAAGCTCAAGGACCGGGCGGTCGGCTTCGCGCTCGACGTCCGCGACAACATGGCCCAGCGGGAGGCCGAACTCGGTGAGGCACTCGGCATCGAGGCCAACCCCGATCACCGCCCGGAGCTGCCGGCCCCCCGGCGCGTCGTCGCCATCGAGAACAGCAACACCCCGAAGTACAGCAGGAATTCGAGGTACGGCGAGAACCCGTCGTACCCGTACAACCGGAATGAGGACCACTGATGGAGTCGGCCGAGATTCGTCGCCGCTGGTTGAGCTTCTTCGAGGAGCGCGGTCACACCGTTGTCCCTTCGGCGTCGCTCATCGCGGACGACCCGACTCTGCTCCTGGTCAACGCGGGCATGGTCCCCTTCAAGCCGTACTTCCTCGGTGAGGTCAAGCCCTCCTTCGCCCGCGCCACCAGCGTGCAGAAGTGCGTCCGCACGCCGGACATCGAAGAGGTCGGCAAGACCACCCGGCACGGCACGTTCTTCCAGATGTGCGGCAACTTCTCCTTCGGCGACTACTTCAAGGAAGGCGCCATCAAGCACGCCTGGGAGCTGCTCACCAGCCCCCAGGACAAGGGCGGTTACGGCCTGGAGCCGGAGAAGCTCTGGATCACCGTCTACAAGGACGACGACGAGGCCGAGCGCATCTGGCACGAGCAGATCGGCGTGCCCAAGGAGCGCATCCAGCGCCTCGGCATGAAGGACAACTACTGGTCCATGGGCGTCCCCGGCCCGTGCGGCCCGTGCTCCGAGATCAACTACGACCGCGGCCCCGAGTTCGGTGTCGAGGGCGGCCCCGCCGTCAACGACGAGCGGTACGTGGAGATCTGGAACCTGGTCTTCATGCAGTACGAGCGCGGCGAGGGCACCTCCAAGGAGGACTTCGAGATCCTCGGCGAGCTGCCCAGCAAGAACATCGACACGGGCCTCGGCCTGGAGCGTCTCGCCATGATTCTGCAGGGCGTGCAGAACATGTACGAGATCGACACCTCCATGGCCGTCATCAACAAGGCCACCGAACTGACCGGTGTCCGCTACGGCGACGCCAAGGACTCCGACGTCTCCCTGCGCGTGGTCACCGACCACATCCGCACCGCCGTGATGCTCATCGGTGACGGCGTCACCCCCGGCAACGAGGGCCGCGGCTACGTCCTGCGCCGCATCATGCGCCGCGCCATCCGCAACATGCGTCTCCTCGGCGCCACCGGCCCGGTCGTCCAGGACCTCATCGACGTCGTCATCGGCATGATGGGCCAGCAGTACCCCGAGCTGATCACCGACCGCGAGCGCATCGAGAAGGTCGCCCTCGCCGAGGAGGCCGCCTTCCTCAAGACGCTGAAGGCCGGCACCAACATCCTCGACACCGCCGTCACCGAGACCAAGGCCGCCGGCGGCAAGGTCCTCGCCGGTGACAAGGCGTTCCTGCTCCACGACACCTGGGGCTTCCCCATCGACCTCACCCTGGAGATGGCCGCCGAGCAGGGCCTTTCCGTGGACGAGGACGGCTTCCGCCGCCTGATGAAGGAGCAGCGGGAGCGCGCCAAGGCCGACGCCAAGGCCAAGAAGACCGGCCACGCCGACCTCGGCGCCTACCGCGAGATCGCCGACAACTCCGGCGAGACCGACTTCATCGGCTACGACAGCACCGAGGGCGAGTCGACCGTCGTCGGCATCCTCGTCGACGGTGTCTCCTCGCCCGCCGCCACCGAGGGCGACGAGGTCGAGATCGTCCTCGACCGCACCCCGTTCTACGCCGAGGGCGGCGGCCAGATCGGCGACACCGGCCGCATCAAGGTCGACTCCGGCGCCGTCATCGAGATCCGCGACTGCCAGAAGCCGGTGCCGGGCGTGTACGTCCACAAGGGCGTCGTCCAGGTCGGCGAGGTGACCGTCGGCGCCAAGGCCCAGGCCATCATCGACGTACTGCGCCGCAAGGCCATCGCCCGCGCCCACTCGGCCACGCACCTCACCCACCAGGCGCTGCGGGACGCACTCGGCCCGACGGCCGCCCAGGCCGGTTCCGAGAACCAGCCCGGCCGCTTCCGCTTCGACTTCGGTTCCCCGTCCGCCGTCCCGACGGCCGTGATGACCGATGTCGAGCAGCAGATCAACGAGGTGCTCGCCCGCGACCTCGACGTCCACGCCGAGGTCATGGGCATCGACGAGGCCAAGAAGCAGGGCGCCATCGCCGAGTTCGGCGAGAAGTACGGCGACCGCGTCCGCGTCGTGACCATCGGTGACTTCTCCAAGGAGCTGTGCGGCGGCACGCACGTCCACAACACCGCCCAGCTGGGCCTGGTGAAACTCCTCGGCGAGTCCTCCATCGGCTCCGGTGTGCGCCGTATCGAGGCCCTCGTCGGCGTCGACGCCTACAACTTCCTCGCCCGTGAGCACACGGTCGTCGCCCAGCTCCAGGAGCTGATCAAGGGCCGTCCGGAGGAGCTCCCGGAGAAGGTCTCCGCCATGCTCGGCAAGCTGAAGGACGCCGAGAAGGAGATCGAGAAGTTCCGCGCCGAGAAGGTGCTCCAGGCCGCCGCCGGTCTCGCCGAGTCCGCCAAGGACGTTCGCGGAGTTGCTCTGGTGACCGGTCAGGTCCCCGACGGCACGACCGCCGACGACCTCCGCAAGCTGGTGCTCGACGTGCGCGGACGCATCCAGGGCGGTCGGGCCGCCGTGGTCGCCCTGTTCACGACGGCGAACGGCAAGCCGCTCACGGTCATCGCCACGAACGAGGCCGCCCGCGAGCGGGGCCTGAAGGCCGGCGACCTGGTCCGGACGGCCGCCAAGACGCTCGGCGGCGGTGGCGGCGGCAAGCCGGACGTCGCCCAGGGCGGCGGCCAGAACCCGGCCGCCATCGGCGAGGCCGTGGACGCGGTCGAGCGCCTGGTCGCCGAGACGGCCAAGTGAGCACCACGGATCACACGAGCGAAGGTGACGGCCCGGCCCTGCGCCGCGGCCGTCGCCTCGCGATCGACGTCGGGGACGCCCGTATCGGGGTCGCCTCCTGCGACCCCGACGGGATCCTCGCCACCCCGGTCGAGACGGTTCCCGGACGCGATGTCCCGGCGGCCCAGCGGCGATTGAGACAACTGGTCGACGAATACGTACCTATCGAGGTAATCGTCGGGCTGCCACGCTCTCTGAAAGGCGGAGAGGGTCCGGCGGCCGTCAAGGTACGGGGTTTCGCCCAGGAGTTGGCCCGCATGATCGCGCCCGTTCCGGTCAGACTCATCGACGAGAGGATGACCACGGTGACGGCCGGTCAAGGACTGCGTGCCTCGGGTGTGAAATCCAAGAAGGGCAGGTCGGTCATCGACCAGGCAGCGGCGGTGATCATCCTGCAACAGGCGTTGGATTCCGAACGGATGTCAGGCAAAGCTCCGGGCGAGGGCGTCGAAGTGGTCATCTGATCGCGATACGGTAACGTTCCGCGCGATGCGGTGGCCTTCGAACAGCCACCGCACAAAAAGAGGCGGGGACGACACCGAGCCACAGGCCCCGCGTGACCGCCGCCTCGCGGCTCTAGGGGATCGATGACTGAGTATGGCCGGGGCCCAGGCTCCGAACCGTGGCATCCGGACGACCCGTTGTACGGGGACGGCGGATGGGGCGGGCAGCAGGCCCAGGTGGGCCAGCAGTCCCCCTACGGCGGCCAGCCACAGCAGCACTACCCCGAACAGCAGCAGTACCAGCAGTACGCCGACGGTAACGGCAACGGCGGTTGGGGCAACGGCCAGCAGGACGCCTACGCCCAGCAGCAGTACCAGCAGGAGTACGGCGACCCGGGGCAGCAGCAGTATCCCGGCGGACATCAGCAGCAGTACCACGGCAACGACCAGCAGCAGTACGGCCAGGGCGACGGCGGCTGGGCGAACGGCTCGCCCCAGCACGCGCAGGGTGCGTACACCCCCGACCCCTCCGACCCGTACGGGCAGCAGCAGGCGGCGGCCTACGGCGGCGGTCAGCAGGACTTCTACGGCACGCCCGACGCGTATCCGCCGCCGGAGCCGCCGTCCCGTCGCGCCGCGGAACCGGCACCCGCGCCGACGGCACCGGCTGCACCCGAGCCCGAGCGCGAGGAGCAGCAGACCGCCGAGCGCACCGACTGGGACCCCGGACCCGACCAGGGCGAGCTCGCGTTCTTCGCGGGTGGCGACGATGACGACGACGAAGCCGAGGGGCGCGGCGGCCGGAGCGAACGCAAGGGGCGCGGAAGCAAGTCGGGCAAGTCGAGCAAGGGTGGCAAGAAGCGCCGCAGCGGCCTCGCCTGCCTGGTGGTCGTCGTGGTCCTCGGCGGTGGCTTCGCGGGCGTCAGCTATTTCGGGTACCAGTTCTACCAAAGCCGATTCGCCGAAGCTCCCGATTACGAGGGATCCGGCACGAACGAGACGGTCACGATCACGGTCGGCAAGGGCGAGTTCGGCTCGGTGATCGGGCAGCGGTTGAAGGACGCCGGGGTCGTCGCGAGCGTGGAGGCGTTCACCAGCGCGCTGGCGGAGGATCCCTCGAAACCGCAGATCCAGGTGGGCGTTTACATCCTCAAGAAGGAGATGTCCGCCAAGAGCGCGCTCGCCCTGATGCTCGACCCCAAGAGCCAGAACAACTTCACCGTCCAGGAAGGTCTCCGGAACGCCCAGGTCTACGTCCTGATCGACAAGGAACTCGGGATAAAGAAGGGCACCACCGCTGACGTCGCCGAGAAGGAGTGGTCGAAGCTCGGCCTTCCCGAGTGGGCGAACGACAACGAGGACATCAAGGATCCGCTGGAAGGATTCCTCTACCCCTCCACCTATCCGGTGGCCAAGGGGATGAAGCCCAAGGACGTCCTGAAGGAAATGGTCGACCTCGCGAAGGCGAAGTACGAGCAGTTCGACCTCGAGGGCAAGGCGAAGGGCCTCAAGCTGGAGAATCCGCTCCAGGTGGTCACGGTGGCGAGCCTGGTCCAGGCCGAGGGCAACAACAAGAAGGACTTCCGGAAGATCGCGCGCGTCGTCTACAACCGGCTGGAGCCGACCAACCAGGAGACCTACGGTCTGCTCGACTTCGACTCGACGGTGAACTACCTGCGCGGCGAATCCAAGCTGGCGACGGGCTCGGTCGACTCCCTGCGGCAGATCGACGACCCGTACAACACGTACAAGATCAAGGGTCTGCCGCCCGGACCCATCGGAAACCCCGGTGACCAGGCGATCGAGGGAGCCCTCGACCCCGCCAAGGGTGGCTGGTACTACTTCGTCTCCGTGGGGAAGAAGACGCTGTTCGCAGAGACGAACGAAGAGCAGAACCGCAATCGCCAGAAGTACCTGAAGGAACTGAACGAGCAATGAGCCGCACCACCAGCAAGCACCGTGCCGCCGTGCTCGGTTCGCCGATCGCTCACTCGCTCTCTCCCGTGCTGCACCGGGCCGCCTACGCCGAACTCGGGCTCACCGACTGGACCTACGACCGTTTCGAGGTCGACGAGGAGGCCCTGCCCGCGTTCGTGGAGAAGCTCGGGTCGGAGTGGGCGGGACTGTCGCTGACGATGCCGCTCAAGCGGGCCGTGATGCCGCTGCTGGACGAGATCAGCGAGACGGCGATGTCGGTTGAGGCGGTCAACACGCTGGTGTTCGGCGAGGACGGGCGGCGGGTCGGTGACAACACCGACATCCCCGGCATGGTCGCGGCCCTGCGGGAGCGCGGTATCGAGCAGGTCGAGTCCGCCGCGATCCTCGGCGCCGGGGCCACCGCGTCATCAGCGCTGGCCGCGCTCGCGCGCATCTGCACCGGTGAGGTCGTGGCGTACGTGCGCAGCGACGCCCGGGCCGCCGAGATGCGGCAGTGGGGCGAGCGACTGGATGTCGAGGTGCGTACGGCGGACTGGGCGGACGCCGAGCAGGCTCTGAGCGCTCCGCTGGTGATCGCCACGACGCCGGCCGGGGCCACGGACGCGCTGTCCGGGGCTGTACCGGAGCGGCCGACGACGCTGTTCGACGTGCTGTACCACCCCTGGCCCACGGAGCTGGCGGCGCGCTGGTCCGCGTACGGCGGCGCCGTGGTCAGCGGGCTCGACCTGCTGGTCCACCAGGCTGTCCTCCAGGTCGAGCAGATGACCGGCTGCAAGGCGGCCCCGGTGGGCGCGATGCGCCAGGCGGGCGAGCGGGCCCTGGCCTAGGCCCTGTCGTCAAATTCCCGCCTACCCCGCGACGCCAGGCACGCGCTCTCGACGCACCGGGCCCTGACCCGAGTACGTCCAGTACACGGGTCAGGGCCCGGCACGCCGAGAGCACGCACCTGACGCCGCGGGGCCGCCCTCCGGGCGACGGCGGGAATTTGACGACAAGGCCTCGGGG